>CAIQIV010000667.1 GCA_903871905.1 uncultured Chloroflexota bacterium
ACCATCCGTTTCCAGGCGGTTGTCGCCAACCAGCTCACCAACCAGGATGGGACAGGTCTCACCAACAGTCTCACCCCGAGCTACCGCAGCGCCGCCGACATCCTGCAGTCGCCCACCCCGGTGACGGCCGGGTTCAGCGTTGTGGAGCCCAACCTGCTGATCAAGAAGACCCTCCTTGGCCCGGCAGCCCCGGATGCCGGGGACATTATCGCTTATACGGTGTCGGTCACCAACACCGGGACCGGCCCGGCTTACAACCTGATCGTCAGCGACACCCTGCCCTCCAGCCTGTCGCTCGTGCCGGGCTCGGTGACGGTGGGTGGGGCTGGATTCTACACGGATACCAGCGCCGCCAACACGGTGCGGGTGCTGGTCGATACGCTGGCGGTGAACGGCAGCGCGGCGGTCCACTACCAGGCCACACTGCTCACCGCCGTCCAGCCCAACCAGGCGATCCCGAACACCGCCCGGGTCAGCTACACCAGCCAGCCGGGCGCCCCGGCCCAGGAGCGCAGCGGCAGCGATGGCGAGGGGAGCGGCCTGAACAATTACGCCAACTCGTCGACAGCCAGTTTCACCACCGCTTCCCCGGCATTCGCCAAGTCTCTCAGCGCCACTTCCCTGGCCGCCACCTCCAGCAGCCTGGCTACCATTGGCGAAGTGATCACCTATACCCTGGCGGTCACCCTGCCCGAGGGCACTACGCCTGCCCTGGTGATCACCGACAGCTTCACCACCGGGCTGGATTACTGCGCCGGCTCAGCCATCAGCCTGACCGCCGGTTTCAACGGCGCTCTGCCATCCTGGACAGTCACCCCGTCCGCCGGGCAGGTGACGATCCACTTCCCCTCCACCATCACGGTTGCCGCCGATAACGACCTCACCAACAACGCATTCCAGGTGCAGCTTGCTTTCCGCCCGGCGGATGGGGCCGGCAACCGCGGGCTGCCGCCCCAGTCCAGCCTGACCAACAGCGCCGCGCTGCAAGTGGGCAGCGGTCCCGTCTACAACAGCGGCCCGGTGCCGGTGACGGTGGTCGAGCCCCAGGTGCAGATCCTTAAAGCGGTCACCCCGACCACAGCTGCCGCCGGTGATTGGGTGACCGTCACCCTGTGGGTCAGCAACACCGGCACCTCACCGGCCTACGACCTGGTGATCCGTGACCCGCTCCCAGACGCCGACTTTGCCCAGGCGCTGCCGCAGTCAACCCCCGCCGGCTTCAGCTATGCGGTGTTGGCTGCCCCGCCCACCACGACCGTGGAGTACCGCGGCAGCCAGCTGCTCCCCGGCGCGCTGGTCAGCTTCACCTTCACCACCCAACTGGGCGCGGCGGTTGACCCCGAGCGCACGATCGTCAACACTGCCATGGTCACCCAGGCCACCACACTGCCAGGCAGCGATCCTTACGAGCGCGCCGAGCCGCCCGCCCAGGACAGCGCCTCGTTGAACACACACGCCCCCGACCTGTCGATCACCAAGACCGATCTTCAAACGGAGGTCCACCCCGGCCAGACCCTGGTCTACACCCTGACCGTCGCCAATGCCCCCGGCTCCTGGCCGGCGAGCGGGGTGGTTATCACGGACCAGATCCCCGCACAGGCGACCTTTGTCGCGGCAAGCGGCGGGGGAAGTTATGCGGCAGGCACGCGCACCGTCACCTGGCCGGTCTTCGACCTGGCGGCTGGCGCCGGCGCCCAGCGCTGGCTGACCGTAACCGTCGACAGTCCGGTCCTGGTGGGAACAACCGCCATTACCAATACTGCCGGCGTCCACGACGACGGCGCCAACGGCCCCGACCTCACCCCGCAGGACAACGATGCCAGCGACCGGGATGCCGTGCAGACCACCTTTGACCTGCAGCTGGGCAAGACCGACCTGGACGCCAGCCTGGCGCCAGGCGGAAAGGTGACTTATACCCTGGCTTTCACCAATGCCGGCAACATCAACCTGGGCGGCGTGGTGATCACCGAGACCGTCCCAGCTTACACCGCCTACGCCGGCACAGGCTGGAGCTGTCCCGCCGGACCCCAGGCGGGCCAGGAATGCACCTACGCCGTGGGTGCGCTGGCGGGCGGCGCCAGCGGGAATGTGCAGTTCGCTATCCAGCTGGAGCAGCCGCTCACCACCCTGATCACCCAGGTGGTCAACACCGCCGTGATCAGCGATGACCAGACCAATGGCCCCGACCGGCTGCCTATGAATAACTCTGCCGGTGAGACCACCCCGGTGAGTGGGGTCCATCCTGATCTGCAGGTACACAAGGATGACGGCGGCGTCTCTGCGGTTGCCGGAGGGCTGATCACCTACACCCTGGTGTATACCAACCGCGGCAACATTGCCGCCGAAGGCGTGGTTCTGACTGAGACCGTTCCCCTGTACACGACCTACTCGGGAGGCGGCTGGACCTGCGAGCCGGATGGCAGCGCAGGCAGCCAGTGCACCCGCAGCGCCGGCCGGTTAGAAGCCGGGCAGAGCGGCGGTTCCATAACCTTCACCGTCCGCCTCAACGACCCACTGCCGCCGGGCCTTACCGGTATCTCCAACACGGTCCGGATTGGCGACAACCTCGCCAACGGCAGCGACCCGACCCCGCTGAATAACCTGAGCACCGACCCCACCCCGATCCTGAGCAACACGGTCGAGCTGCAGATCAGCAAGCGCCACCTCAGCGCTACGCCGGATCAGTGGGTTGCTCCAGGTGGGTGGGTCACCTATACCCTGGTTTACACGAACGTGGGCGGCCTGGACGCCCGCGGCGTAGTGATCACCGAGACTATCCCGGTCTTCTCCACTGCCCAGGACAGCGTTCTGGCGGACGGTTGGTCCTGCCAGCCCGGTTTACAGACTGGAAGCACCTGCCTGGCTGCGGTAGGAACGCTGCCCTCCGGCGCGGCGGGAATGTTGACCTTCACCATCCAGATTACCCGCGACCTGGCGCTTTCCATTACCCAGATCTCCAACACCGTGAGCATCGCCGATGATCAGACCCAGGGACCCGAGACCAACCTGGTCGATAACCACGCCGTGGACGTGGTCCCGGTCAAACACCAGCCGCTGGCCGTGCACCTGCGCTACTTCCGCCCGGCACAGGTCACCCAGCAGTCGATCGAGCTGGCCTGGGAGACCGCTCAGGAGCTGGATCTCTCCGGGTTCCGCCTGTATCGGGGCGCCGAGATCCGCTTCGAGCAGGCTGAGCTGATTCACAGTATAGCCGCCCAGGCGCCCGGGCAGATGGCCGGCGCCAGCTACCATTATACAGATGCGCCGCCTGCCGCCGGGGTATGGTATTACTGGTTGGTACTGGTGAATGTGAATGGGGAGGCGAGCCTGCCCGGCGAGCCGCTGGTCATTTTACAGAACCCGCGGCGGGTCTACCTGCCGGTATTGACCACCCGTTAACCCCAGCCTGCACTGCATTGCCACCCACCTTACAACTTTGTCAGTAAAGCCAGCAGTAGATTGACTTTCTGCAAGGCCTCCTGTATCATCATGATACGAATATCACAATCAGGATGCAGGTCAATAACAGGCTGTAACCCAGGGTAGAAAAGCTGCCCACAGTTTGCTGCGGCTTGCAAGCTGGTCATCCGGGTTCTTAATTCCATAAGAAAGGAATGCAAATGGCGCGCATTAAGCATTCACTCACCCTGCTCCTGGTTTTTGGAGCGGTCCTGGCTCTCGGGTTTCCTGGCTCACAGGTGGCTCATGCCGACCCCTATCCCCCCGTATGGCCTGCCAGCGGCGTGCATTACCAGCCCGTAAGCTGGCCCAGCGAGCCGGCAAACCCGGTCGCCTGCGGCTTCACCTGCGGGGAGTGGATCCCCTACACGCAGTACGGGATCAGCATGAATGACCCGCGCATCCAGGACCCCTCCAACGGCGGCACCAGCCCGCAGAACTACGTCAACATCGCCTCTTCCTGCATCGATGAGCACTACCCCAGCATCTATTACAAATATGACAGCGCCAACCAGGTGCTGCTCTTCCGCTGGCGCGTGGAGCAGAGCCCCAACACTTACGCCACCGGTCCCAATGCCGGGGCAGCCGGGGCCACCGACCCGTGGAAATCCGGG
>CAIQIV010000668.1 GCA_903871905.1 uncultured Chloroflexota bacterium
TCCTGACTGAAAAACAGCTCGATCGCGCCATCGCTTTCGACTACCTGCAGCGCGAAGCCCCGCCCGGCTACGAGCATACACTTACGGTCTATTATTCCCCGGACGACGGTAAAACCTGGCAGCGCCTGCCCACGGCCGTCGAGCAGGCTTACAACCGCGCCACCGCCATTATGCCCGGCAATCAATTGAACTCCCAGGGCCTGTACGGCCTGTTTGCCACGGTAGAAATGCCCGGCCTGACCCCCGGCTGGAACCTGTTCGCCTATCCCATCCAGGGCAGCCGCCCGGTAACGCAGGCGCTGGCCTCCATCGACGGCAGGTACACCTCCGTATACTCCAGCGCCTCCGGCGCCTGGCGTCTGCACGACTCTACGGTGCGGCCCGAGTTCAGGCCCCTGGTGAATGACCTGCCCTCCCTGGGCTTTGGCCAGTCCTACTGGCTGTATGCGACCGATACGATTACCCCCTACCTGGGCGTGCCTGCCGGACAGGCGGCTGCTCCGGCGATCCTGTACCCGCCGCCTGCCACCTATTACGGCTGGGTGCAGCCATACTTTGATTTCATTCCCCAGGAGGGCATGACTGTCCAGGCCTGGATTGGCGGAAAGCTGTGCGGTCAAAGCAAAGTGGTCGCCTGGCAGGCTGGGCTGGCCTACAAGATCCAGGTTGTGGCAGACAGCGGAAACGGCTGCGGCGCCGCCGGCCGCCTGGTTTCCTTCGCCGTTGGCGGGCAAAAGCTGGCCTTCGACCTGGCCGCCTGGGATGACCGCCAGGCCAATTACCGGGTGCTCGGCCCGCCGCCCAACCCTGTCTTTCTGCCGGTGATCCTGATACCCTAAACCAGCCCGCTGCTGGTGCAGGCTTACCGGCCAACAGAACCAGAGCGGAGTGCTCCTGCCGGGCTGCCCCTCCTGGCCAGCTGCCAGGTAAAAACTGGCAGGTGCATTATTGTCTGAACGGGCTATAATAAAATAAAGACACCTTGATGAATGGAGCTGCAGCTTAGCGGTATCGCACACTTCCGGTCAATGCTGAATTTTGATTCAGGAAGGTTGCCATGTTTGCTCGCAAAAAAAACCAAACCCTGCTCTTGCAGAGCCGCACAGCGCTTGTGGCGCTATTTTTACTGGCGGTGGTGGTCATCTGTCTGAATGTTGCCAACGGACAGGCTGCCCCGTCGGCAGCTGTCGTTACATCTTGCACTTACAGCGCGCTGATAGATGCTATATATAGCAGCGATACAATAATTTTCGCCTGCAACGGTGTTATTACATTAGATAACCAGATCGAGATATGGTCTGATAAAACGCTCGACGGGAGCGGATGGAACGTGACCCTCAGCGGTGGAAATTCGCACCGGGTGTTCCTTGTCAGCAGCGGCCGTCTTACCCTCCGCAGCCTGACAATTGCGAATGGGAAAGCCACGGTTTACGATTGCGAATCTGGCAAAGGTGGGGGAGGTGGGGCGGGCCTGGGCGGCGCCATTTTTGTAGATAACGGCGAATTGAGCATCGACCGGGTAAATTTCAACAACAACCAGGCTATTGGTGGGAA
>CAIQIV010000669.1 GCA_903871905.1 uncultured Chloroflexota bacterium
ATAGGGTAGAATGTCTTCTTCCGGCGCCAAAAGCGGTGAATGAGGCGCGTTATAGGCCAGATAAAGAAAAAAAGCCTCGTGCCGGTGCTTTTCGATAAATTTCACCGCCTCATCTGAAAATACATCGGTCAGGTACTGCCCATCGGAATACCGTGGCTGGCCGTTGTAATCCAGAATCCAATGGTAATAGTCCATCCCACCATTCAGAAACCCGGCGAACTCGGAAAACCCGCGCTGGTTGGGATGGTAGCGGCGATCAAACACGCCATTGTGCCACTTTCCGATCATGCCGGTCGCGTACCCCTCGGCCTTAAACAAGTCGGCAATCGTCATTTCTCTTAATGCAATCCGATCCAGGCCGCGGTTTGATTCGACGCTCAGCGCGCCAGTGCGATGGTTATACCGCCCCGTGAGAAACCCTGCCCTGGCAGGAGCGCAAATCGGCGAGCAGGTGTAATGTTGGCTCAGATGAACGCCATCTTTGGCGATCTGATCCAGATTCGGGGTCTGCAAATCGGGATTGCCATAAAACCCGATATCGCCATACCCTAAATCATCGGCTAGAATGACAATCACATTCGGTGAAATGGAATGATTCTGGCCAGACACGCGTCAAATCCTTCCATCAGGTAAGTATGGACCACCTGTGCCGAGGACAAATCGCACGCCCAGGCACTCCATTGGGCCAGTCAGGTGCAGGCTGGCTGTCCCCGCTACTTTATCTACCGCCAGACCGACACAGCTCCCATCTGCCAGGATCTCCGAAAATTTCAGTCTCGCCAGATCTTCGTTCAGAGCCACCCGGATTTCTGGCTGGCTGGTGGTGCTGTAGTTAATCAGGGTGCATAGGATGTTGTCTCCGTCCCCGAACCGCAGCACCTGCAGGGCCACGTTTGGCCCGGCCACCACCCGCGCCGGAAGGGTTCTCCCATCGACCCACTGGCAGAGCTGCGCCAGGACGCCCCCCATCCAGGGATTTAAAAATGCATTGTGCGGCCACAATCGGAAGGACGCATTGATGAAGGCAAAACGCGCACCCTGCGGTCCAGTCCAGGCGAGAGCAAATGGCAGGCTGTCGCGGTCCTGGTCGTCAATATAGCCAACCAGCACGCGGGCATCGGCTGCTTCGACGGCGCGCGGCATCCCCTCTACTCCCAGGCCACGAATGAAGTAATAGATCGGCCAATCTTCGGGAGAGCCATCCTGCCGGGTGAAGCGCAAATTCAACGCTTCATCCGCGGCGCAGGCCGGACCGAGCTTCAATCCGATTTTCTCGAGATAGCCACCCGCCTGCAGCGAATCGGCCGAATCTAGGTCGAGCAGCGCGCCCCGCGCCAGGATCCACTCCAGATCAGGCCGCGCCAGGATATTCAGGCTATTGCCCCAATAGAGGGTCCCTTCTTGATAGTCTCGCACGCTCTCGATGGGAATCCCCAGCAGCCGAAGTGCATCAATGGGTGCGGCCTGATTTAATCCCAATTGGCGAACCTCGCCAGGCTCCCAAATTGCGACACCCAGTTCTTCAGACCCACCTTGCAGCAGTTTTTCAATTTCCACCAGCTGCTTGCGATGGGTACTAAATTTCTCAACCATTCGGCGGGATTCCCCGGCCGGAATACCCCTTGAGAAACTATTCAGGCTTAATGCCACCTGCGGCACACCGCAGCCAAAACAGTAAGCCGCGTGGACCCAGCCAGCTTCCGGTGACTTTTGGTAATCGGTATAGGGGTAATTCTCGGCTTCTGGCCAGATCTCAAAGGTTTCTGGCAAATGGGCGCGCCAAAAATTGAGCTGCCAGAGGGAGTCTCCGTAAGCTGAGACCGGACGCTCTTCTCGATAAAGCGGCAGTTGAGGCCGCACCAGCGGCTGATGCGAGCCAGCCAGGGCCTGAGCGACCGCCGCCACATCAAAAAAAGCCGAGGAAGGAAACATCAGCCCCATCCGAATGTCAGGATTGCGCTGATGCACAGTTAGCTGAACTTCCTGAGCCAGATCGACCAGGTCTGCCGTAACCAGCTCGCGCATTAACCAGCGAGCTTGCAGGGAAACCGCCGGGTCCTCAGAAAACAGCAAACCTGCGATCAGGCTGCGATCCGGCTCTACACCCACCCGGGCGGCGAACTTTGCCAACCGGGCAGGATGATAGACATTATTCAGGCCCACCCCAAAATCGTCATCCACAAAGATCACCCGCGGGTGAAGACTCGCGTAGGCAGCATAGGCTGCCACCAGGTAAGTATGCAAGGCCGGGCATGCCGGGTCGAGCACCGGATGCAGCGCTGGGGCACCACTCGGACCGATCTGGCGCCAGAAGCCAAAGCGGGTCACTTCTGCCTCAGGCACATATACATGCCCGAGAGTCGCGAATACATTCAGGCTGAAAACCAGACCCGCGGCGCGAATTCGTTCGGCGCATAGGTTCAGGTGATTGAGACGTTCGGTCAGTTCATCCCGATCTAGAAACCCAGATCCAGGACCATAAGCCGGGCTGGTGAAGAGCAGTATTTCGCGAATGCCTGTACGTTGGCAAGTCTCAATACATTCTGCAAGATGCGCATCCCGCCCAGCAGAGGGAACATAATAGCGCAGAATCATCTATGCCTTATAAAGTGCCAGTTCCGTAAAGAACAGCGTGCAGGAACCCCGATGAATATCCATTAGTTTTATTGCGCATCCCGCTTCGTTCAAACTTTCCCTGGGTGGGATCATTCCACGCCTTGCAACGGCAGTTTCCCGGCGAAATGGCAGGCCGCCAGGTGGGCTCCATCCACGCTGACCAGGGCAGGCTCCTCCTGGCTGCAAATGGGTTGAGCATAGCGGCAGCGCGGGTGGAAGTAGCAGCCCGAAGGAGGGTGAGCCGGGCTGGGCACCTCGCCCATCAGGGGGATTTCTTTTAAGGGCAGGTCCGGGTCCGGACGTGGCACGGCAGAAAGCAGTGCCTCGGTATAAGGATGGTAGGGATGGCGGAACAGCTCCTCGGTCGCGGCTCGCTCGACCAGCTTGCCGACGTACATCACGGCGATGTCATCCGAGATGTGCTCCACCACGCTGAGATCGTGGGCGATGAAAAGGTAGGTCAGGTGGAATTTTTGCTGCAGGTCCTGCAGCAGATTGAGAATTTGAGCCTGGATGGAGACATCCAGCGCGGAGACCGGCTCATCGCAGACGATCAGCTCGGGGTTCAAAATCAGGGCCCGGGCAATGCCGATGCGCTGGCGCTGCCCACCCGAAAAGGCGTGCGGGTAGCGCTTGAGATAGCGGTAATTCAAGCCAACCGCCTCGGCCATATCACGGACCTTCGTTTCCAGCTCGCGCCCGCGGGCAATCCCATTCACGACCAGGGGTTCCGCGATGATGTCAAAAACGGTCTTGCGCGGATCCAGGCTCGAGTAAGGATCTTGAAAGACCATTTGGATGTGCTTTCGGTAGGGCCGAAGCTGCCGGCGGTTCAGCTTTGCCAGGTCGACCATCTGCGTGCCACTGCGGAACAACACGCTCCCCCCGGTTGGCTCGACTGCCCGCAACACGCAGTGCCCCAGGGTCGTTTTGCCGCAGCCCGACTCCCCGACCAATCCCAGGGTTTCCCCTTCGCGGATTAACAGGTTCACCCCATCTACCGCGCGGATATGGCCAGTCACCCGGCGCAGCATGCCTTTTTCAATGGGGAAGTGCTTCTTCAGGCCGCGAATATCCAGCAAGACATTCGGGAGTGTTTCGCTGGTTGCTGTAAGAACAGGAGGCGTAGATGACATGTGAGACCTATGCATACCTTACTGGTAGAGGACACAGCGCACAAAATGGCCTGGCTGCGTTTCAATCAATTCGGGGACACCCGCGTCACAGCGGCCCGGCACGGCCCGGCTGCAGCGCGAGAAGAAGCCGCAGGCCGGTGGGGGGTCCAGCGGAACGGGCACATTTCCGCCAATCGCCTGGAGGCGGGTCTTTTCCTTGCGCCCAACCCTGGGAATGGACAATAGCAGGGCCTGGGTGTACGGATGCATAGCGGATTTAAAAACCTGGCGGACATCTCCAATTTCCACGATCTTTCCCAGATACATCACCGCGACTTCATCCGCCATGTTCGTGATCACCCCCAGATTGTGGGTAATGAACATCACGGACATACCCATCTCCGCCTGCAGTTCCTTGATCAGGCGCAAGATTTGAGCTTGAATGGTCACGTCCAGCGCGGTAGTTGGCTCGTCAGCAATGAGGAGCTTCGGTTTCATCATCAGTGCCATGGCGATCATCGAGCGCTGGCGCATCCCGCCGGAGAGCTGAAAGGGAAACTCGTGAATGCGGGTCTCCGGCATGGCGATGCCCACCCGTCCCAACAGCTCAACGGCCTTTGCCTGGGCCTCTTCTTTGGTCGCGGTCGTGTCATGCACCAGCATGGTCTCCATGATCTGGTTGCCAATCGTATGCACTGGTGAAAAAGCGGTCATGGGTTCCTGGAAAATCATCGCAATTTCACGCCCGCGAATCTCCCGCATTGATTCGCCTTCAGCCGGCAAAGTTAGCAGGTCAATGGTCGATTTCCCGCCCGAATAGAAAACATGGCCTTCCACTCGACCAGGCGTGGGTACGATTTGGAGAATTGACTGGGCAGTCACACTTTTTCCGCATCCCGATTCCCCCAGCACTCCCAGGGTCCTGCCTTTACGAACATTAAATGAAACATCATCGACCGCTTTCAGCGTTCCCTCGGTCAGCTTGAAGTAAGTCCGCAGGTTTTTCACTTCCAAAAGGACATCATTCTGGTCTGCCAATGGATCATCCTTTGTAAGAATCAGTTTCTGGTTAATCCGGCCTGAGCTACCCCAACTTATACGGATCGGCGGCATCTCGCAGCCCGTCTCCGATGAAGTTGTAAAGCAGCACCGTCACAATCACAAAGATCGCTGGTGTCAGCATCCAGGGTCGCAGGACGATGTTTTGAACATTCTGCGCTCCTTTGAGCAGCACCCCCCAGCTGACGGCCGGCGGGCGCAGTCCCAGGCCCAGGAAACTCAAGGAAGTCTCGCCCAGGATCATTCCCGGAATCGCGAGCGTGATTGAGACAATCAGATAGCTCATAAATCCGGGCAGCAGGTGATCCAGGATAATGCGCAGGTCACTGGCTCCAACCAGCCGGGCGGCCTTGACAAAATCCTGCTCACGCAGTTCCAGCAGCTTCGAGCGTACCGTTCGCGCCAGGTGCGTCCAGCTGAGCAGGGACAGGATCACCGTGATTAAAAAATAAACCTGCATGATCGGCATATTGGTCGGGATGATCGCAGACAGTGCCATCCACAGCGGTGTGGTGGGCAGCGAGCCCAGGAACTCGATCACCCGCGAAATGACCAAATCCGCAAAACCCCCATAATAACCCGCGATGCCGCCGATGACACAGCCCAGGATGAAGCTGATCGCCACGCCCACCAGGCCGATCGTCAGGCTGATCCGGCTGCCTTCCAGGATGCGGGAGAAGAGGTCGCGGCCCAGCTCATCGGTGCCCAGCAGAAAGATCTTTCCCGGACGCTCGGCTCCGAAGAAGTGCAGGTCCGCGTCAAACAGGCCCCAAAACCGGTATGGCTCGCCATGCACGAAAAACTGCAGCCGGTAGATCGTATTTTCGTCTTCCATCGGGATTCTTTTAAATGTAGCCATATCCAGCTTCTGGGTGATCCCGCGGACGTAAGGCCCCACCCAAGTGCCGTCAGGTGCGGTCCAGTACACGTGAGTCGGAGGGGCGCTGAGCATGCCCTGCTCGCTCAGGCTGCCGTAAGGCGCCCAGAACTCAAAGGTCAGCGCAATGAAATACAGGCCCAGGAGCAGGAACAGCGAAACAAAGGCGACCCGGTGCCGGCGGAATTTTCGCCACATCAACTCCGACTGGGACGCCACGTAATAGCGTTCCTCGGCCGAGAGTTTTCCTCTTTCTGTCAGAGATACAGGGGTAGACGGTTCCTTAATAGAATCGGCAGGTATCATCACTGGGCCCCTTTTTCGAAACGGATCCGGGGATCGAGAATAGCCAGTAAAACATCCGAAACAACGATTCCCAGAATTCCTAAGAGTGACATGATCAGCAGAACACTGGATGACAGGGCGATATCCTGGGTAATCAGGGCATCAAACAGCAGCGGGCCCAGGGTGGGCAGGTTGAGGACGATGGCCACAATGGTCTGCCCGGCCAGCAGGTAAGGAAAAACGCCGCCGATACTGGCGATGATCGGATTGAGCGCCAGCCGCACGGGATACTTGTAAAGCAAGACCCGCCAGGACACCCCTTTCGAGCGGGCCGTGATGACATACTGCTTGCCGAGCTCGTCAAGCAGCGTCGCCCGCAGGGTGCGGATCGTCCCGGCGGTCGAACCAAACACAATCACGAGGACCGGTACCCATAAATGCGAGAGGAGATCTAAGAATTTTTCCCAGCTCCACGGGGCAGTTTTCATCTCCGGAGAAAAGAAGCCGCCGATGCTCATGCCAAACCAGGAGTAGGAAAAGTACAGCAATATAATTCCCAGCAAAAAACCCGGCGTCGCCAGGCCCACAAAGCCAAAGCCGGTCGCCAGGTAGTCTCCAAAACTATACTGGTGAGTTGCGCTGTAAATGCCAATGGGGATGGCCACCAGGTAGGTCACGATCAGGGTTAAGAAGGAAAGCGCCACAGTCTGTGGAAGAACTTCGTTGACCAGGCTGACCACCGGCTGTCCGCGCACGGATAATCCCATGTCACCGCTGAGAAAGCGAGTGATCCAGTCCCAATAGCGCTCAGTAATCGGACGGTCGAAACCGTACATCGATTTCAAAGCCAGGATTTCTTCGGGGGTCATCACGTCGCCCATTGCCCCACGGTTCGCGACAATTGTATCAATCGCGTCACCGGGCGGAGCCTGGACGATGATGAAGATGCAAATACTTAAGATGAAGACGGTTGCCAGAGTGAAGAGCAGACGCTTAATCAGATATTCCCGCATGCCACACCCTTATTGCGTGCTGTGCGGGCGCTTTCGCGCCCGCACAGCCACCAGAACAATGCTTGGACTTACTTACGGAACCACAACTCGGGGAAGTATGGGTTGTAGAAGTTATTGTCAGACCCAAACCACAGATCCTTCTTGGGGAAGTTCATGATGTCATTCTTGACGATGACCGGTTTCGGAGCCGCGCCAGCGACACAGAAGAATGGCATGGTGTCCACGAACCACTTGAAATAGGTCTTGCCCAATTCGGCTGCTTTGGGAGAATCGGAAGGCAGCTTTTCAAATTCACTCCATTTGGTGTTCAGGTCTTTGATGGCCTGCGGGGGCTCCACGCCTTCTTTGCCACCCGTGGCAAACCACTGGCGGTAACCCGCCGCCCACATATCGCGCGGCGCATCTTCAGGGCGGAAGGCAAACTCGTCGGGAGTGCCGCGGCCATACAGCGTGCCGCGCCCCAGGCCCCACAGGAAGGCTTCAAAATTGTTGGCGGTTTGGAGCTGGGCCAGCGTGGTCGGATCGGTTGGCTTGATGACCCATTCCACCCCCACCTTCTTCAGGTCCGAGGCGATCATTTCCGATTCCTGGGTTTGGGCGGGCGAACCACCGGTCGGCACGAAAGCCACCAGGCTCAAGCGCTTCCCATTCTTCATCAGGCGGTAGCCTTCCGAATCTTTCTTATCCAGGCCCAGCTTGTCCAGCATGGAATTGGACATGGCTGGGTCGTAGGTATTGAGATACTTATTGGCCGTCTCCCAGGCCTTGTCATACCAGGGCATGTTCTGGTTTGGCGTCGGCAGGTGCGGCACAGCCAGGCTGTAATACAGGGTATCGTTGATCTTCTTTCGATCCAGGGCTACCGAAATCGCCGCCCGGAAGTCAAAGTTCTGGAAGAGGGCCCGCTTGGTTTCATCCTGGACGGTCCAGTTGAAGAAAATGGCATCGCCGCAGGGGTCCATGGTTTGAGCGACCAGGGTGGTGTAATTGCCCTTCTTCTCGTTGGCTTTATACAGCTCCATTTGATCGAGCGTGGGGAACCAGATCGCGGCGTCACTTTCGCCAGCCGTGATCTTCAGGTTGTAAATGCTGGTATCCCCGGCCACATCCACGCGGAGCTGGTCAAAATAAGGCAGCTGGTTGCCCGCGCTGTCGACCATGTAGAAGTAGGGGTTGCGCTCCAACAGCATGTAATCTTGCTTGATTTCAATCGGGTTCCAGGGCCGGATCGAGGGCATGGTCATATCCCAGGCAGCGCCCGAATAGAACTGGCCCGTCTTGGAGCCAAACAATTTCACCCAGGCTTCGCTGGTCTTGTCAGTGGCGAAACCGGCTTTTTCGGCGGCGGCGTTCAGCGTGGCTTTATCCGCAAACTTGGCGTGGAACTGCTTGTACCAATGGGAAGGTCCCCAGAAGTTGCCTGGCGAGGAGAAAGACGGCCGGCCCCACTGGTCCATCACGGCAGGATAGGGGGAAGGCCAGCTGTAGGTCATCGTGAAGTCATCCACGATGGTCAGCTTGGCATCGCCATCCTTACGGCGGAAGGTAGCTCCAGGGCCATTCGGATTAATATCCTTATCAAACAGCACATTATCCCAGTACCATTTGAAGTCAGCCGTCGTCAGGGCAACGCCATCCGACCATTTCATGCCCTTGCGCAGCTTGATGGTCAGCGCGGTGGCATCCGCATTCCAGGAATAGCTTTCCGCAGCGTCAACCGAATAAGCCGAAACCGCCATGTTATAGCGGAACAGGCCGTGATCGGTGATGCGGTGCGGAACGGAAAGGCGGGTTTGGCCGTCCAGGTACTTGAGCGTACCCCCGTATTTGCCAACACCATCCGTGCCGGTCAGCACCAGCGGGTTCTGCGGCAGGCGCTGGTCCAGCGCTGGCAGTTTTCCGGCTTTCACCTTATCTGCCAGCATGGGCGCTTCAGCATACTTGGCTGCGGGAGCCTGGGTAGCGGCTGGGGCTTGAGTCGCAGCCGGCGCAGTGGTCGCGGCCGGAGCCTTGGTAGGTTCAGGAGCTTTGGTGGCTTCTGGGGCCTTGGTAGCTTCGGGCGCCTTAGTGGCAGCAGGCGCAGTCGTAGGAGGGACCGGTGTCGCCTGGGCGCAGGAAGACAGCAGCATGGAAAGACAGATAAAAATGTAAATCCATGCTAGCCAGCGGGGAAGAACGCGATGTGCTTTCACTTTTTCTCCTTACTGAATTGAATTGTGAATGCGGTTGACTGAAGCGGGATGGAACGATAAAGCCATACAAGGCGTTTTGACTGTTTGCACGGCTAAAATTGACTGTAGCATAACTGCAACCCGATGTCAATATATTTTCGATCAGCAAAGCTATCGGATTATTTCTCAACCTCCTCCCGAGCGATCTGGCACCATTGTTCCAACCGGACCGGCTCATTTTCCAGAGTGAGGGTGTCTTTGAGCACCATTTCGATCGTACAGCCGCGGGCCGCCTCCATCCTGCGGCGAATGAATGATCGGCAGGCTTCTGGCTGAAAATTTTGGGTCAGCAGTGTAGGGTCGGGTTTCCAGGAAAGCACATAATGGCTGCCAAGCTTTTCGAGCGCCTTTTCGAAATTACACCAGGGGCTGATGGAAATCCGCCTGAGCTGCGGAACGCGCTTTGTGAGCATATCGAACTTATGCGTCAGTGGTTCGCAGCAGCCATAGGCGTTTAACCCACACTGTTCGAGCAAGCGTAGCTGGTAATTGAGCACAAACTCTTCATGCTGGCGCGGGCCTACCTCCGACAATTCCTGAGCCACGCCAAACCCCCACAGGTCGGCCAGCCGCACGTGTTTTCCATCGAAACCCGGTCCGGGCAGCTCGCTGGTCAAGCCAATCCCGCCAGAGTCAGTGTAGTGAAAACCATTATTCAGGGTAAGATAGCTACTCGTTTCCAGGTACTTCACCCCGCGCATGACGCCCTCCGTGATGAACGTCATCAGTTCATGGAGCCATTCCGGGCGGTCATACATGTCTACCATGATTTGCTGAATACCGCGCAGTTTAGCCGCCACTCCGATCAGGTCGCCTTGCGGAAGAGTGCAGCTGATCCGCACTGGCATGATTCCCGCGAACACCTCGCTCAGGGCCGCCCAGTTCCGCTGCGTCTCAAATTCATCCACCTCGACCTCGGGGTAGCGCAGCCTGGCGATATCGGCTGGCTCTTTAATCGGCGCCTCCCAACAATAGGCACCGCTGGTATCCGCAGGACGAATAAACCGGGGTTCAAGCCCCCATGAACTCCAGCGCACGATTCGGCGTGTCCATAGTTCGGGCTCCACCACAAAATCATCGGGCAGCATCCGGTCACGGTAGATCAGGTGTTTTAAATACCATTCCTGCTGGCGCCAGAATGGATCATGCAGCTCCAATTGGCCGGGAGGCAGGATCTCGGTCCAGGCATCCTCCGGAAATACCAGGAACAAAGGCCGGACCTGTTCCAGGCGGTTGTGCCGGATCCAGAGGTCATGTTTCTGCGCCTGTTTCGGATGAGCGGCAATTTCAACGACCTGGTTCGCCAAACTTCGCAACAGACCTCGCTCACCGGGCAGCAGTGGACCAGGTCCGGCACCACGGGCAATATCAGGCAGATAGCCGGCATTCGGGACCAGTGTAAGAGTCCCCATCTCAGTCCAGGTCAATCACAACGGCTTCGTGGTAATGCACCTTGGGAATTTTCACTGTGAACCAGGCTCCATCGACCAGCGGGGTCAGCGCCAGGCCGCAGGGCTGCAGGGAGACCTGCCTGACCTTCCGGCCTGCCGGGAGCTGAAAGCGAACGGTCAGATCGTACACACTCAAGATTTCCTGGATGACGTGCAGGTTTTCATGCGCGCCTTCCTGCATGCTGCTCCGGTTCGAAATGGTGCGTCCAATATCCGACTGCACGTTGACCAGGTGGATCACCCGCCGGTGGGTTTCAGGTTGATCCCAGGCCGTCACTTCAATACACAGGGGCGCATCGACCTCCACCTCGGCCGCCTGTCCAGCCGCCCAGTGGACGGCATTCGTCACCAGCTGTTTGGCCTCCCAGTAGCTGGAGGTAGCGTACATCGCGCCGATTTGAGAGGCGAAATACACCGCCCGGCCTTGCCCGTATGAATTCGCCACAATGGCCGGGCGGCCGGTCTCCACCCCCGGCGGGTTGTTATGAATACTCACGTAATGATCCGGGCTCGGCTCGACATAGGGATAGACGACATAGGCGAACGCTTCCGCGTTCGCCTGGGCCTCCACGAGGAGCTGCGGGCGAGCGCAGGTAACCGGCCTGACCCGGTACAATCCCTGGGCGACCGGGTGTTGGCCGGCGGCCACCCGGAAGTAGCTGTCGGTATACGGGCTGGTGTCTCCCAGGACATGGATTCCAAACACGTCGGCCAGGGCCGGCTGGCCGTAAGGCTCATTCCACTCATTGCCTGCCGAAACCTGGTAGCTGCCTACCAATCCGCCGCCTGAGGCCACAAACTGGCGCAGGGCCTGCACTTCGCGTGCGCTGAGACAGGCGGTATTGGGCAGCACAATCACTTTATACCTGGACAGGCGGTCAAGCTGGAGTGGCGTGACGATATCAAACAGGACGTGTTCTTCCAGCAGCGCTTTGCAGATCCCCAGGAACTCGGACATGTAGCGCTCTTCATAGGCGTCCTGGCCGTAAAAATCGCGGGTATCCTGGCTGAAGTAAACTCCCGCGTACGACACCGGCTCGCCGCCGGTGTACTCTTCCCGGCAGGCAATCTCAGCGTTCAGCCTTTTAAACTGCTGCCAGGTGTCCGCGTACAGGGTTCCATCCGGATGAATCTGATCGATGTAAATCACCGCCCCCCCATTGGCCAGCACGCTGCACGATTCGGCCAGCATATGGGCAAACGGCTTCATTGCCGGCATATCCCGCAGCCCGACCACCGGCCGCGAGATAAAAATATCAAAGGGATGGATGGAAGAAGTGGATTGGAACAGGCGCGGCTGCAGGCTCATGTGAATATGGCCGCTGGGATAATAGACATCATGGCTGGGAATGGCCCCGCTTTCGGCGGCATTCAAGGCATTGCCCCGCACCCAGCTGCTGTGAATCTGGTTCGGGCATTGGTAGCTGACCACAATTCCAGGCCGGTGGCGATGGATGGCCGCGGTGCAGTCACGGATGAAGCCGGTCATGACCTCGTAACGCCAGGCAACAAAGGTTTTCCAATCCCGGTCCTGCCAGTCCCTGGCGGGGATGGCTTTTCCGCCCGAGACCTCTGCCCAGGCAGAGCGGCAGTGCCGGCAGTGGCACACCCCGGGCCAGAAAGTCATATCCAGGAAGGCGCCTTCAATCGGGTAATTCCGGGCAATCTCTTCCAGGGCACGCACGGTGTAAGCCCGGTAGGGACTGTTCGGGCAGACCTGCCGGTAGCGGCTGTTGCGGCCAAACTTATCCCCGTCCGGCCCTTCCCCAATAATCCGCCAATCGGGCTGGCTATCATTCAGCTTTTTATCATAGATGACCGAATAGTAAAGGATAAAATGCCTGCCGCTGGCCTGGAGCAGCTGGCAAATCTCGCCGATCTGGTCATGCTCGCCCAGCCCGGCGTGTTTTGGCCCTTCGCTGGCGTTCCAATAACAGGTGCCCACATGACAGCGCGCATAGATCATGCCACAGTCAAAGCCTGAGTCGATGATGGTTTGGGCGATTTTCTGAGAGTCATAATTCTGGTAACCACCCGGAAGCCAATCATCCAGGTGGTTATCGATTAACACCTTGCGGCGGGTGGTGGCATACCAATTTGTATCTGGCACGGTTCAGCTCCTGAGAGATCAGATCATTGAAACGGAGGGTTTGCCCGTCGCCACGCCGCACCCCGAGCCCTTGGGGTAGACAGCCAGCTCCAGCCTCTCCAGCACCACATCCTTGCCCTGGAGCACATTGAGCGTGAAGCGGTTGATGCCTTTTTCCAGGAGCATCAACGGCACTTCGTAGTCCAGGTAATGGGAATGATCCTGAGGCACCCCATCCTGGTAGGAGAGGGGGAAAAGCTCCCCTTCCACCTGGCACGGCTTGAGAACCCGTCCGCGGAGCCGGGCCAGCACTTCCACGCCCGCTGCGGATTTTTCGAGCAGCAGCCGCAGCACGGCGGTATTGTCGTAAGGCCCACGGTTTTCAGGGCGGGTGTAATCCTGGCCGACCGCGAGAGCGGCTTGCAGGTGCCGGGTGCCCGCGCCGTCCAGCCGCAGCGGCAGCTGGCCCTGGTGGAACCAGTTCTGCCGGGAGAGCACGTAGTGGTGTGGTTCGTTGGCCAGCCGGGCCATATCGGTGATGCCGTGCAGCGCCGTGAAAGGCGGCTCGCTGCGGTCGTGGTGCTTCGAGGTGCCGAAGCTATAATCGCGATAATAATTGAAATTGAACAGGCTGATCCCGTCGGCCCCCTGGGCCAGGAAAGTCTGGGCCGTGCTGCGCAAAACTTCTCGGGTGCATTTGCGGGTGGTTTCGAGACCAAGTTCCAAGGCTTTCACAACACCGGTGGTCTGAGTCAGTTCCCCAAAGATGCGGGTGTCGGGGAGCTTTTCTCGATAGACAGCGATCTCAAGCTCCGAGGAAGTCTCGTAAAACGAGGAGACGTTCACCCAATCGATCAGCCCTTCCCGCGTGTAGGCCGCGAGGTCGAGACCGAGTTCCAGTGAAAGATCCCAGGTCTGGGGTACGCGCGCGCCCATGGGCCGATCTTTGCCGCGAGTGTCCACAATCTCTCGAACGCCCTGGAGGAAGGCGCGCATACTTTCGACGCGCTGCTCGTAAGGGACGCGCCGGGAGAAAAAAAACGGGGTGCGCATGAAATCCAGCTCCACGCCCTCAAAGTCGTAGCGTTCAAACAGCTCGCGGATGAGGGAAAGCTGGAAGGCGCGCACCTGTGGGTGGCAAAAGTCCAGCGAAATCACGGAATCCCCGGCGAGCGCTTCAGGGTAGCCGATCCGCAGCTGCGGACTCTGCTTGTAAAAGTCATTCGTCCAGGGATCTTCGGGATGATCGAGACCGTGCACGTCGAACATCCGCCAGGCGAGCAGGAAGGGCAGCCCGCGCTCGCGGCAGCGCTTGCCCGTCTCGCCGATGAAATCGACGCCCGAGAGAAGCAGGTCGCGGGTGCGGGCAATCACCCTGCCCTGAAAGGTGTCCGGGCACTTCATGGTGCGCCCAACGCCCTTCCAGAGAGGCACGACCGCACTGTCCCACATGGGAATGGTTTGACCCCAGACCGGTGAAAGCAGCAAGGCGCTGCACTGCGCGTCGGCCACCTCGTCGACATACCCATGAACCTGCTTGAGTCCCACAGGTTCCTGGGTGGACTGGTAAGGGCTGTCAGAGGAAAAAACGCAGGTGCCGTCGTGATTGAAGAGAACTTTGAACGGGTCTAGCTTACGGGCCATTGGGCATCCTTTCTGTAATGGAGGGTTCGTGGTCATCTCCGGCATTTTCTGGGTTTCATAGTCAATCGGATAGCGTCCGTGGATCGCAGCGTGGACATAGCCGGTGGTTGAAGGCGAGCAAGAACTTAATTCGTGTTCTGTCCAACCTGGGCTGCGGCCGGATGCGGCCCGAAATGCTTGAGCATCACGATTGGATCGGTGCGGCTCGGATTGGTGATGGTGACGCCAGAACCAGCAGCGCCGCACGAGACAAAATACTCATCATGGGTCAGCTGGCCAAAGCGGATCAGCGCCGGTGTTTCGACCGGCCAGGTCCCCAGCGTGCCATGCCCCTGCAGCATGATCAAGCCATAGGGCCCCTCATCAAAAATCTTTACTGTGCGCCCCGGCAGCACGGTCAGCTCCTTGGCGGTGAAGAACTTTGTACCGTAGGTGATCCATTTCTCCACATAGCCTGCCTCCAGCATTTCTTCCACCGGCCTGACCGGCAGGGGCGGACGGAAGTAGGCGGCCTTAAAATCAGGCCGGGTGTTGGCCTCCCAATCCAGCATCGAGACCAGGAAGTCAAGGTCGTGCTGTTTTGCGGCAGGCACATTCTTCACCAGCAGGTCCCAACTGATTGGCACTTCACTGACCAGCGACTGGAACATGGCAAACACATCGCTGGCCCACTGCGGCTCGTAGGTGCAGTAGCTGCCGGGTGCGTGCAGCACGCCGGCAGGCACAAACCAGCCCGTGCCGGTTTCCAGGCGGTAAGCCTTCGCGAGATCGGTGATGCGGTTGTCGCCCTCGTTCCAGACTTCCAGGCAGCGGCGCACCTGGGCAGGGGTCGTCCCAGGCTCAAGTCCGAAAAAGGTATGCGGGAACTCCGCGCCGTAGTTGTTCAGCTGCACCGGGAAATAATAGGCTTCGGGTTTGCCATCCATTCCCACCAGCGCGGCATGCTCTTGTTTTTGATGCAGGTGGTGCGGCAGCGGACCGCGGTTATCGAAGAACTTGGAATAAACCGGCCATTTCCGATAGCGGTCCCACAGCTCGTCTCCCAGCAGGTCGCGCCCCAGCTCGGAGACCGCATCGACCAATAAAGCAAGCTGCGCAGTCCCATTTTCTTCATGTACCACGTGGCTCAAGCCTTCTTCGGGGCTGGTGAGCGGCCCGTTATCGGCCTTCGTGGTCGAGGAAAACCATCGCTCATCGATCCCACCGCGGTGGGCGCCAAAGGCATAATAGTCGGCCGGATGCAGCTTGATTCGCTTCCCGGGAATACAAAATGAGCGCGGCACCCAGGTGGGGCTGAGCCGCAGGATCCCTTCACCTTGTTCGAAAGCTTTCCGGATATTCATTATGCCTCCCGAGCGATTATTTTGTCACCAGAACGGACTTGATGTTTTGACCTGATTCCATGGCGGTAAAGGCATCCGCCCAGCACTCCAGCGGGTAGACGCCCCCGATGATCCGCGAGATATCCAGCTGCCCGGTAGAGACCAGGCGCAGGCTGCGCTCCCAGGTGGCAAAGGTGTGGCTGAAACTGCCCTGCAGGGTCACCGCCTTGGCTACCAGGGGATCCAGGCTGAAATTGAGCGGCTGGGGCCCCCAGCCAATTTTGGTGATCGCTCCCAGGGGACGGACCAGCTGCATCGACTGCTGCAAAGCCGCGCTGACTCCGGTGCAGTCCACCACCAGGTGGGCACCATAGCCGTCTCCCAGCGAGCTAACTAGCTCCAGGGGGTCTTCTTTTTGAATATTGAGGGTGTGGTGAACCCCCACCTGCCTGGCGATTTCCAGGCGGTGAGTGTCGATGTCCGTCCCCAGTACCACCACCGTGCCCGCGCCGCAGAGCAGAGCTACCTGTGCGGACAAAATGCCAATCGCCCCCGCGCCTTGAACGACCACCAGGTCACCTGGATTAATCCTGGATTTTTCGATCAGGGCTTTATTCGCGACCGAGATGGGCTCCGTCAAGGCAGCCTGCTCGAAGCTGACATTTTCCGGGATACGGTGCAGAATCTGGGGCCGGGCTGCGACGTAGCGAGTCATCGCGCCATCGATCAAGGCGCCGTAACCGCGGCGGCGGGGGCAAAGGTTATAGTTGCCGCTCAGGCAGTACACGCATTCCCCGCAGATTTCCGCGGCGGTTTCGACCACCACCCGCTCTCCGATTTGAAAGCCTTTCACCTGGCTGCCCAGCTCCGCGATCGTGCCACAAAACTCGTGCCCGAGGATGACGGGCAGCTTGATTTGCCAGCTCTGCTTCTCGTGCCACAGGTGGATATCGCTGCCGCACACGCCAATCGCCTCGACCGCTACGATCACCTGGTGGGGCAGGAGAGTGGGTTCGGATACGTCACGCACCTCCACGTTCGCTGGACTGCGCCCATATTTCACGACTGCTTTCATATGCTCTCCATTTGTCACTGGGTCAGAAAGTATTTTTCTCGCATTCGTTTCAGAAAATCGATGGATTCTTTCATTTCTTCCATCCCGTTCATTCCATCTTCAATGCTGACCCAACCCCGGTAGCCAGCTTGCGCCAGGATTCCAAAAATGCGGTCGTAATCGTTCAGCCCCTTCCCGGTAACCCCATGTTTCAGTTTAGAAAAATATCCAATCGTGCCATCGCTGCTGCGCAGCTCATCCAACGTCGCCCCTGGCTCCAGGTAGCGGTCGGACGCGTGCATGGTGACTACCCGGTCGACGACCCGCTGAAGCAAACCAATCGGATCCTCACCCGCCACTATGGCATTGGACGGATCGTATTGCACTCCAAAATACTCCCGGTCGGGAACGGCATTGATGATTTCCAGAAAAACATCCTGCTTCTGAGCAAACTCCGGGTATTTCCAAAAGCCGTCTTTGTAATGGTTTTCCATCGCCAGGACCACATCCTGCTCGCGGGCGACCGGCAACAGTTGCTGGATCGCTTCAACAACCCAGGCTACCCCCTGCTCGCGGGCGACCTGGGGGTAGCGCTGTCCGCTCAACACCCGGCAGGCAGCCCTGGGGCCTCCTAACCGGCGCGTAACCTGGATCATCGCAGCCTCTTTCTCAATTGCTTTTTTTCGCTCATCAGGATCTGGATTGGTAAAGTCCGGGGAGCAGCACAGCATCGGCATGTCATACCCGCAGGACCGAAGAGCATCTCCGACCGAATCGATATAACGATCGTCCAGGCTGGTAAAGAATCCTTCATACATCTCCAGCCCTTCTGCACCCAAGACCTTCGACATCTCGATCCACTCGAACACCGTCATCGACCGCTCAAAAGAAATTTGCTCGAGGTAGCACTTGGGAAAAGCCGAAATTTTCACAGTCTCTCCTGGAATACTGAAATGCCTGTCCTGAAAACGAGCATGGACCCTGGCTGTTTTTGGGTTAAACGATTATTCCTGGAATTGATTCTCGCGAATCGCCTCCAGCTCGTGATCTAACCCGCGCCTGACATGGACGCGCATCGATTCTTCCGCCTGAGACACATCCCCGGTAAAGAGCTCACTCACAAAATCGACATGAGATGAACGCTCATAACCGCGCGCCCAGCCGCGCTTGGCATTGTAAAACATCTGGACCTTGAGATGAATGCGTTCCAGAGTCTCCAGCATGAGCGAGCTGCCGCTGCACTCGATCAAGTAATGGTGAAAACTGAAATGGTACCGGGAGAACAATTCAATCCCGTCCAGGCCATCCAAATCGACGTTGTCGCACTTTTCGGCCCTCTCGAGCAGGCCCTGGCGGTGGAACGGATTTTTTTGCTCGATCACCCGCTTGACAGCCGCTACTTCCAAGACTTCACGGATGAAATAACGGTCACGCAAGCTCTCTTCCGTCTCAATGGGAATGCGCACCCCCCAGCGCGGGATATACTCGATCAAGCCCTCATTTTGCAGCAGGCGCAGCGCCG
>CAIQIV010000670.1 GCA_903871905.1 uncultured Chloroflexota bacterium
CCGGGTGCAGAAACACATCGTGCGGAGTGCCAATTTGCTCCACCCGGCCCTGGTTCATCACCACCACCCGGTCCGCCAGGGTGAACGCCTCTTCCTGGTCATGGGTCACGTAGATGGCGGTCTGCCCGGCGCTGCGCAGCACCTGGTGCAGCTCCATGACCAGGCTCTCGCGCAGGGCCCGGTCCAGCGACCCCAGGGGTTCGTCCAGCATGAGCAGCCGGGGGTGCGGCGCCAGCGAGCGGGCCAGCGCTACCCGCTGCTGTTCACCCCCGGACAGGGTGTGGATGCTGCGCCCGGAGAACCCGGGCAGGTGCACCCGCTCCAGGACGCTTTCCACTTCCAGCCTGACCTGGCTGTCCGGCACCCCGCGCATCTGCAGCCCAAAGGCCACGTTCTCCCCGACGCTGCGGTGCGGGAACAGCGCATACTCCTGGAACATCAGGCCGAAGTCCCGCTGGTGAACCGGGGTGCGCGCCATGGAGACCCCGTCCCAGGTGATATCGCCCTGGTCGGGCATTTCCAGCCCGGCAATCAGCCGCAGCAGGGTCGACTTCCCGCAGCCGCTGGGGCCCAGCACTGCTACTACCTCGCCCGGGCCGACCGTAAAAGAAACCCCGGCTGCCGCTGCATGGCCGGCATAGGTCTTGTGAACGTCAAGGATTTGCAGGCCGTTCATTGATCTAAAACTCGCTGCTTTCTCCCAGGCGCAGGCGCTCAATGGCCAGCATCCCGCCAGCGCTGACCAGCATCAGGATCGTGCTCAGCGCCAGCCCCTGGCCGTAGTTCATGGCGCCAGGCAGCGAGATCAGGCGGTAGATGGCGACCGGGATGGTCGGGTACTCGGGGCGGGTGATCAGCGCCGAGGCGCCAAACTCGCCGATGGAAATGGTGAAGGCAAAAGTGGCGCCTACCAGGATCGCCCGGCTGATCAGCGGCAGATCCACGGTCTGGAAGACCCGCGCCGGGCTGGCGCCCATCACCCCGGCCGCCTGCCGCAGGCGCGGCTGGATGCTGCGCAGGGCAGGGACCAGGCTGCGCACCACGAAGGGAAACGCCACCAGCGTGTGCGCCAGGGGCACCAGCAGCGGGGAGGTGCGCAGGTCCAGCGGCGGGTAAGCCAGGGCAATGATAAACCCCAGTCCCAGGGTAACCGCAGAGGTGCCCAGGGGCAGCATCAGGATTGGGTCCAGCAGGCGGTTGAGGCGCTTCATCTGCGGCGAGCTTTCGGGGTTGGCCAGGGCAACCGCGGCTGGCAGGCCGGTCGCCAGGGAGAGCAGCACGGTGAGCAGGGCATAGGCCAGGGAGATGGTGATGGCTGTGGCCGGCGCGGCATAGAAGATCGACTGCCGCTGGTTTTCAAACAGGGCGCGATAAAAGTCCAGGGTGAAGCCAGCCGCAGCCTGCCCGGGCACACCCGGGCGCATCCGTCCCCAGCCGGAGGCCCCCGGGCTGGTCACCGACTGCAGCGCCAGCGCCAGCAGGGGCAGGGTCATAAACCCGAGCAGGAAGACCAGGTAGGTGAAGGCAAAGAGCTTCTCTTTCCAGCCGCACAGGCGCCGCAGGACCGCTGCCTGTGGTTTTAGGTCCAGCGGGCGCGTCAGGCGATTCACCAGCCAGGTGTACAGGGACATCATCCCCAGGGTGCACAGCAGCTGCAGCAGGCTGAGAACGGCGGCCAGGGGCAGGTTGAACAGGCTGATCGTCTGGTAGTAAATCTCGACCTCCAGGGTGGCGAAATGCGGGCCGCCCAGGATCAGGATCACTCCAAAAGAGGTGAAGTCAAAAATGAAGATCAGCACTCCGGCTGACAGGATGGCCGGCGCCAGCAGCGGCAGGGTCACGTGCCGCACCACCTGCCAGCGCCTGGCGCCCAGCACCGCTGCCGCCTGCATCAGGCGCACATCCAGGTTGGCCCAAAATCCACCGACGGTTTTGAGCACGATGGTGGTGTTATAAAAAACGTGTGCGGCCAGGATGGCGGCAAGCGTATTGGTAAAATGGATGGGAGGCGCTCCCAGGTGAAACATGCGCATCAGCAGCTGGTTTGCCCAGCCCTGCGAGCCCAGCAGGGCGCTGAACCCGGCAGCCACCACCAGTGTGGGCATGACAAAGGGGATGCTGGTCAGCACCCGGATCCAGGTTTTTCCTGGAAGCTCGAACCGTGCCAGCAGGTAGGCGCCCGGCAGCCCCACGGCGAAGGTCAGCAGGGTGGACAGGGCAGCCTGCCCGAAGGTGAACGCCACCACCTGGCGGATCGAGGCGGAAGTCAGCGCCTGGCGCACCGGTCCCAGCGGGTCGCCTTGGACTGCGGCAAAGCTGGCCTGGAGGATTGCTCCCAGCGGATAGAAATAAAACAGGCCGAGGAAGGCCAGCGGCGGCAGCCACAGCAGCAGGCGCCAGCTCAGGCGCCTGCCGGGCCTCAGCGCAGGACGGCTTGTGTCCAATCCTGGATCCATTTCTCGCGATTCCTGGCGATCTCCTGCGGGTCGACGCTGGCCCAGTCCGTGGGATTGGACAGGAATTGGGTGAAGCGTGGATCGAGCCTGGCCTCCGGGTTGACCGGGAAGACAAACATCTGCAGCGGCATGGATTCCTGGAAAGTGGTGGAGAGCATGAAATCGATCCATTCCTGCGCCAGCTGCGGGTCAGCCGCTCCTTTCAAGATCCCGGCAAACTCGACCTGGCGGAAGCAGCTGCGGTCTTGGGTGATGGCTGCTGTGGGCGGCTGTTCAATCGGGGTCTGGGAGTAGATGACCTCAAACGCCGGGCTGGAAGAATAAGAAACCACGATGGGGCGCTGGCCGCCGCCGCGGGTGAACTCCCGGTAATAGGCGCTCTCCCAGTCATTGACCACCAGTATGTCGTTTTGCACCAGGCCTTTCCAGTAGTCGATGTATTTATCCGCCCCATAGTGCCCGATAGTCGCCAGCAGGAAGGACAGGCCCGGGGAGGAAGTCGCCGGGTTCTGAACCACCAGCAGTCCTTTGTATTCCGGCTTGAGCAGGTCATCCAGTGAAACCGGCGGCTGGATCCCCTTCGATGTAAAATAATCCTTATCGTAATTCAGGCACACATCCCCATAGTCCACCGGCAGCGCTCGCGCCTGTGGATCGAGCTGGTATTCGGTCGGGATTTTGGCCAGCAGCGGTGAGGCATAGGGGACAAAGATATCCTGCTCCAATGCCCGTCCCAGGAAGGTGTTATCCATGCCGTAGAAAACATCTGCCAGTGGCTTGCCCTTGGCCAGGATGGCTTTGTTCAACGCCGTGCCCGCATCGCCTGACTTCAGGAACTGCACCTCGGCATTGTGCTCTTTCTGAAAGGCAGCCACCACCTCATCCGGCACGGCAAACGAGTCGTGCGTCATCACCGTCAGCCGGCGCGGGCCGGCAGGGGTGGCGGTAGGAACCGGGGTCGGGGTAGGCTGGGGTGACGCTGGAGCACAGGCGCTCAGGGTCAGTACAACCAGCAGAACCAGCAAAAAGGCTGTCCCGCCCTGGCTGTGCAGGCGTAAAGTTTCAGTTTTCATCGGTACTTTCTCCATCATGGTGGATCAGCGTGCAGATTAACATGCCGCTGTTTAGCTTGATTTCAGCACACGTGCCCAGCAGGACATTGCTGACGCCGCGCGTGCTGCCAAACAGCAGGTCTTCATCCTGGAGCGGATATTCCAGTCCGGTTGTGGTGATCCCCCGGGCGTCGCCAATCAGCGGAATAAGCGAAAGCGTATCCCCCGGCTGGCCGCAGATCGACCGCACTTCTCCCGGTCGGATCAGGGTAATCTCCTGCGGCCCGTCCAGCAGCTTGACCTGCAGGGATGAGAACTGCGTGGCAGCCGGAAGCAGCAGGTTAGCCAGCGTCTGGTCCCAGCGCCTCCCCAGCGCCGCCAGGATCACCACCTGCGTGGCGCCCAGGTCCTGGGCGTGCAGCACTGCCAGCTCCAGGTCGGTGAAATCCTTGCGAACCGGGAAGCGCAGCACCTGGGTCCCGGCGGCTTGGAGCTGCTCCAGCAGCGACCTATCCGTCGAGTCCAGGTCGCCGATCACCCAATCCGGTGTCAGCCCCAGGCGGCGGCAGTGATTGGCCCCGCCATCTGCCGCGATCAGCACGTCATGCTCGGGCAGCCGGGATGGGTTCGTGATGCTGCCATTGGCGAAGATCAGCGCAATCAAAAGAAAAACCTCCTCATTGCCGAGGAGGTGACAGGCTTTCGTGGAAAAGAGCGATCCCTCCGCCGGCATTATCCGGATCAGGTTCGCGGGTCGAGGGCTGAAGGCCCTCCTCTCAGCCTGGCGTCACCAGGCTCCCCGTGCAATGTATTTGAGTGATAAAGGTGAGTATACTGGAGTGCTTTAGTCTTGTCAAGAAAATGGGCAGGTCGTAAGGGTTGGTGGTAGGGGCGGATCGTAGGGGGGGCGGGTCCCAGATCCTGGCCAGCGAGCGGTACTGGACGAGGAGACCCACCCCTACGCGTGCAGCAGTTCTGGTAGGGGCGGGTCTTTTCTGCGGCCAGGACACCATTGCCGGGAAGGAGACCCGCCCTTCCCTCAGCGTGGCCAGGCCAGGTTATCTGGGGAGAAACGCTGCCTAGAACAGACCCAGCACGCGCTCGGTCTCCAGGTCCAGGTCAACATCGTAGAACACCGGGCGGGTGGGCAGGCCCGGCATGGTGCGCATCTCACCCAGCAGCGGGTAGAGGAAGCCAGCGCCAACGGAGGCCCGGATGTCCCGGATGGGCACGCGGAACCCCTTGGGCACGCCCTTCAGGCTCGGGTCATGGCTCAGGCTCAGGTGAGTCTTGGCCATGCACATTGGCAGCTTGTCAAATCCCAGGCGGGTATAGGTTTCGATCTTGGCTTCTGCCTCGGGCAGGAAGTCCACGCCATCTGCGCCGTAAATCTGGCGGCAGATGATCTCGATCTTCTCTTTGATCGGGATATCCAGGGGATACAGGAACTTGAAGTCGCTGGGCTGTTCGCAGGCTTTGATCACCGCCTCGGCCAGCTTTTCGGCGCCCTTGCCGCCATCCATCCAGTGCGAGCAGGCGACCGCATCCAGCGCTCCCGCTTTCAGGGCCGCCTGGCGGATCAACTCAACCTCAGCCGGGGTGTCGTCCTTGAACGAATTGACCGCCACCACCACCGGGATGCCAAATCCCAGGGCGTTCTTGATATGTGCTTCCAGGTTGCCCATGCCCGCGGCCAGCAGGTCCAGGTTTTCATTAGTATAAGCCGCATCCAACGGCTTGCCAGCCACCACCTTCGGCCCGCCGCCGTGCATCTTAAGGGCGCGCACTGTGGCCACCAGGACCACGCAGTTGGGGATCAGCCCCGAATAGCGGCACTTGATGTCAAAGAACTTCTCCATGCCGATATCCGCGCCAAAGCCTGATTCGGTGATCACGTAGTCCGCCAGCTTCAGGGCGATGCGGTCGGCGATGATCGAGCTGTTGCCGTGGGCGATGTTGGCGAAAGGCCCGGCATGCACAAACACCGGCGTACCCTCCAGGGTCTGCATCAGGGTAGGCTTGATGGCGTCCTTCATCAGGACGGTCATTGCTCCCGCTACCCCCAGGTCCTCACAGGTGACCGCCTCGCCGGCTCTGCTGGTGCCGATCACCACGCGGCCAAAGCGATCGCGCATGTCCGCCAGGTCGGAGGTCAGGGCCAGGATAGCCATGATTTCGCTGGCTACGGTGATGTCATAGCCCGTGCGGCGCGTCATACCCTTCTCTTCAGGGCCAAGACCGACCGTGATCTCCCGCAGGAAGCGGTCGTTGGTGTCCACCACC
>CAIQIV010000671.1 GCA_903871905.1 uncultured Chloroflexota bacterium
CATCACCCCCCAAACCGAGCCGGAGATTTTTGAGACGACCCGCCGCTTTGGCACGATCCTGGAAAATGTGGCTTTTGATAACGACACCATGCGCCTGGATCTGAATGACGATTCCCTGACCGAGAATACCCGCGCCGCCTACCCGATCAATGCCATCCCCAATGCCCTGGAAAACGGCCTGGGACAGCACCCATCGAATATCATCATGCTCACCGCCGATGCCTTTGGCGTGCTGCCGCCCATCTCCAAGCTGTCACCCGAGCAGGCGATGTATCACTTCCTTTCAGGTTATACCGCCAAAGTAGCCGGCACCGAGAAGGGTGTCACCGAGCCTCAGGCCACTTTCAGCACCTGCTTTGGCGCACCCTTCATGCCTCTTTCGCCTGCCATCTATGCCGGTCTCCTGGGGAATAGGATCGTGGAGCACAAATCGGACGTCTGGTTGATTAATACCGGCTGGAGCGGCGGGCCTTATGGCGTCGGTAAGCGCATGCCCATCGGCTATACACGTGCTATGGTGAATGCAGCCCTGAACGGCGACCTGGACCAGGTCCCGCTGTCGATTGACCCGAACTTCGGCCTGGCTGTCCCCGAGACCTGCCCCGGTGTGCCCTCTGAGCTGCTCAAACCGCGCAGCACCTGGGCGGATCCCGCGGCCTATGACCAGCAGGCGCGCAAGGTGGTGGGGATGTTTGTCGAGAATTTCAGAACCTTTGAGTCGATGGTATCTTCCGAAGTTCGTGCAGCGGGCATGAAGCTGTAACCTGGCTCTCCCAGAAAGGCCGTCTTGAAAGGGACACAGATCTGTCCAGGTGGTGCTTGAGCCTGGCTCACTGTGTCCCTTGCACCATTACGGGAACAATAAAAAGCGATCTCTTTACTCCAACTTAAAGTGGTTCACCACCTGCTGCAAATCCTGAGCCATGCGGGTCAATGCCTGCGCCGAGATCGAAACGCTCTGCACCTGGCCATTCATTTCTTCCGTTGTAGCACTCACTTCCTCTATCGCCGCGCTGGTTTGTTGGCTGACACTGGCGATACTCTCAATCGCCATGGAAACTTCTCCAGCAAATGCCGTCATTTCCTCTGTTGAAGCCGTATTTTCTTCGACCACAGCACCAACCGCATCCAGCTTCTGCACCACATCGTCCATCAGGCTGGTCATTTCCTCAGAAACCTCCTGATTCCGCTCTGCAACATGGGCTGCTTCACTCACCGCCCGCTCCAACAAGCCAGCCGCGTCCTCAATATACGTCATGGCTGAATGAATGGCCTCCACCCGCTGGCGAGAGGTTTGGGCACCTTGTGCAATCAGGTCAAAGGAGGTGCCTGCCTGGTTGACCAGGTCAACCGCTGTTCTCACATCATCGCCTGCCCGGCGCATGGCATCCACCGTATCATTCGCCCCCCCCTGCACTGCCCGGATCATCTCCGCGATCTCCTTGGTGGCCCGGGAAGAGCGCTCTGCGAGCTTGCGCACTTCATCCGCTACGACGGCGAATCCTCGCCCATGCTCGCCTGCCCGCGCCGCCTCGATGGCTGCGTTGAGCGCCAGCAGGTTAGTTTGAGAGGCAATATCATCAATCGTCTCCACGATAGCGCCGATTTGCCCGGAGCGCTGGCCCAGGTCGTGCACCCGAGCCCCCAATTCCTCCGTTGTTGATTGCAGGCGTTGAATACCGCTGACCGTACGAGAAGCCACCATCGCACCAGCAGCCGCCGATTCGGACGCTCGTTCCGTCTCCAGCGCGACCTGATCGGCTGCCTGGACGGCTGATGTGATCGCCGTGACCATTTCAGCCTGGGCGTGGGCTGCCTGCCTCATCTGGGCAGCCTGTTGGTTTGCGCCCTGGCGAATCTCATCTGCTGTACTGGCAAGCCGGCTCATTGCAGAAGAGGTCTGGGAAACCGATATCGACTGTTCCTGTGCCCCTTTGGCCACTCCATGGATGGCTTTTGTCATCAAATCGACCGAGTTGGTTGTCTGGTTGATGGCATCGGCCTGCTGTGCGGAGCCACGCGCCACCTGCTGCACCGTTTGGGCAATCTGCGAGGTAGCCTTACCCGCCTCCTCAGCCGCTTTCGAAAGATGGTCTGAGGACAACCGCAGACCGCTGACATTCTGCACAGTCTGGCTGATCAGTTCGCGCAGGTTGTGTACCATCTGGAAAAACGAATTTCCCAGGGCGTCCTGGGAGGATAAAGGCTCAACCTGGACCACCAGATTCCCGCCTGCCAGGCTTCCCGCCGCCCCTGCCATCAATTTCAGGTATTGCAACAGAGAGCGATAGGCTTCCGCCAGCAGCCCCACCTCATCTTCAGAGTGATAATCCAGATCCTGCTCCACGTCCCCTTGAGCCAGGGCATTCATCGATACCGCCAGCTTCTGGATCGGAGAGACGATCCCACGGGCCAGCAAGCCAAATACACCCGCCACCAGGAGGGATAATAACACCGCCGCCAGGACAAGCCCCCATGCCATCTGGACCCGGCCGTTTTCCAGAGAACTCCGGTACTGATGGAGCTCATCCGGGTATGCACTGGCAGCAATGATCCAATCCCAGGGGGCGTAATACATGATATGGGCGATTTTTTGCCGCGGGGCAGCCTCTCCCGGGTTTTGCCAGGAATAGACCTCATCAGCAGCCTCACCTGGTTTCAAGGCCAGCGCTTTTTGGACAATCGATTGGATGACCAGCTTCCCATCCGCGTCTTTGACCTCCCAGATGTTTTCGCCGTCCCGCTTACCCTGCTGAGAGATAATGTAGCGCCCCTGCATATCCCCTTTTCCCCCCAGAACGTACACATACCCGGTCTCACCGATCTTAATATCCATAATCGCCTGCCGCAGGGACTGCACATTTTCCTGCTTTACCCCCACAAACAGCATCCCCACCACTTTACCGTCCGCATCCTGCAGCGGCTCATAAGCAGCCAGGTAATAATCCCCGACAACCATTGCCCTACCCTGAAAGAGTTTGCCCCCCATCACCGTTTCAATCACCTGGTTCCTGGAACCATCGAGATTGACTGCCGGAATGAAGGTACCCACTGCTCGCTTCCCATCCTTTGTCTGCACCGTAGTTGCAACCCGGATCATATCCCCCTGCTCATTCATGCGTTGAAATACGGTGACTGCCCCTCCCACCATCTTCTGCACCTTGTCCACCACCGGGGTCTCCTGCCCCGTATCGCTGTTCTGCCCTAACCATTCCCCTCCAACCTCAAAGCGCGGCAGTTCAATTTTCTGCGTATCCTGAGTAAGTTGGTTCACTGCGCTCCAGGTCACCAATTCTTTTCCCTGTTCTACCGAACCAGCCCTATCCAGCACATAACGAGCAACCTGTAGATTCCCCTTCAATTGATTCTGAACGGCTTCATCCTGAACACGGACCATATCATACACCCCCTGAGTGTCATTCACCAGCGCCTGTTGATCTGCCTGGTCGACCTGCGCATATACCGCAGAAGCAAATCGCCCGCTCTGCCAGACAGCAATCGCCGTCATCACAGCCGCCAGGATCAATACACTGGACATCCCCGCTAACATCAATTTCGCGATGAGTCTACGCCGGAAGAGGGATATCATTACAACCTCCTATTTCATTGTTATGTGTAAATCATTTTCTGAGATTGAATTATAAATCGAGATGGAAAATATTTAATATATTGCAACACAATTATAAACACATCCTGCGGCCTGCGAGAATCGCCATTCTGGTCAGTGATTACCCCAACCCAACAATCCGTCGTTATCTTACACGGATGAAGTTTACTCCAGGGTAAATCGATTGACGGTCACCTGAAGAGACTGAGCCAACTTCGCCAGGGACTGCGCCGATTCAGCCACACGCTGCACCTGCGCATGTAATTCCTCTGAAGCGGCACTGACCTCCTCCACTGCCGCGCTGGTCTGCTGGCTGATGCTGGCAATCGCCTCAATCGTCCGGCTGACCTCCTCCGATCCAGCCACCATCTGCTGCGCTGCAACTTCATTCTCCCCGGTAACCTGCAGCACCGAGGACACAGCCCCGGTCAGGGCGGATGTCGCCCGGTCCATTTGTTGTGCTGCCCGTGCAGCTACTTCTGCCTGGGAATGCACCCCTTCAACAGCCGAGATGATGTCTTCCAGGGCATTACCGGCCTCCCGCGCTCGCCCCACCCCTGTCTCCACCTCGCCGGCTCCAGCGTGCATGGCATTGATGGCATCATCGACCGCAAACTGGATGCCCCGGATCAGCACGCTGATCTCCTGGGTGGCGCGCGCCGACCTCTCGGCGAGCTTACGCACCTCATCTGCCACAACAGCAAATCCTTTACCTGACTCCCCGGCGCGTGCGGCCTCGATGGCGGCATTGAGCGCCAGCAGGTTTGTCTGAGAGGCAATATCAGAGATCGTCTCCAAGATTGTCCCAATCTGACTGGAACGTTCACCCATTTCCTGGACCTTGGCGGCAGAGGCGCCTACTTTTTCCTGGATGGATTGCATCCCATGGATCGTATCCCGCACGGTTTGCGTGCCGCGCCGAGCCGCCTGGGCTGCCCGAGAGGACTCCTGGGACACGGCGGCGGCGCTTTCGGTCACCTGCCGTGCCGCCACGGTGAGTTGGTTGGTCAGCTCAGCCGCCTGGTCGACCGATTCAGCCTGTCGGCGCGCTCCCTTGGAAACCCCGCCAATCACTTCGTTCATGTTCTCCACAGCGCGGGCCGTCCGGGATATGGAATCAGCCTGCTGCGCTGCGCCGCGCGCCACATCCTGCATGGTGGCAGCAATCTGCGAGGTCGCCTTCCCGGCTTGTGCCGATACTTCGGAGAGCTCTCCCGAGGCGGCGTGCAGGTCATACGTATTCTGCACAGTATCGCCGATCAAGGAAC
>CAIQIV010000672.1 GCA_903871905.1 uncultured Chloroflexota bacterium
AGTAGACATCCGCTTCAACCGAGCCGGCATACCAGCTGAACAGGTCCCCGGCGTAGGTCATCACCGCCACCTTGACATCCTGTCCCAGCCCGCGCAGCTCCTCCGGCTCATCCACCACCGGCCAGGTCAGCATGCCCTGGCCGACCATGGCATCCAGGTAGGCGCGCTGGGCTGCGTCCAGTTCGCTGAGCATCTTGCCCATCACTTCAGCCCGGGCGTAGCTGATCTCGCCGTCCAGGCGGTAGAGCTGGGCAGAGTAAGCCATCACCGCTGCCTTATCCAGCCCGCTGCTGCCGGCTGGCACGTCGCCTTCCAGCTGGCGGCGGAAGGCTTTCATCAAGACGAAGCGGTTGGCGGCGTACTGGTTGATCTGGTCCACCTGGTCCTGGGCCAGGGCGATCAGCTCGGCGCGCTGGGTGGTGGTGAGCACGGTGAGCATGTTGAGGGAGGCGCGGGTCAGGAAGTCGGTGTTATGGCCCATCTCACTCGGGTCGTTATCCCGCAGGTACTGGAAGCCCCAGAAGTCGGCCACCTTGCCGGGAGGAAAGAAGGAGTCGGCGCCCAGCGAACCGGTGAGGAAGGCCAGTCCGTCGAAGGCAATGGTGTTCATCTGCGCCCCGTCGGAGAGGGTCTGCGAGATGGTGAAGGTGCCGGGGCCGGGAGGCTCGGGTGTCGAGGCGGAAACCCGGGCTGTCTGTGCAGAGGAAATGACCGCTCCCCGGGCTGGGAAGGCCAGGCGGGCGCCGAGGAAGATAGCGATGGCCAGGGTGGCCGGGATCAGGAGTACCAGGGTTTTCTGCTTATCCATAACTCTCTCATTCATCAGTAAAGTGGTCGGCCCTTTTTATAGGTGCAGTATACCAAAGCGCGCAGCTGAAATTCATTTTGTGATGCTAAGTTTATCCATCTTGCAAGAAAACCAGGAGAGCTGTCTGTCATCTCCTGGCAGCTTAACCCATGCCTGCGCTCCTGATTTGACATGACAGGTGTCATGGGTGTGGTGCAAAAACCATGACAGGGGACAGCGGCAGCCTGCAGGTGTGCGTGTTATGATTGGGGAATGCGAAGCGAGACCCCTGACATCGTGCGCGTGCTGCGCATCGCCGGCTGGATGTGGCTGGGATACCTGCTGGCCCTGGTGCTGATCGACGCCTTGATGGTTGAGCGCCTTTCCCCCGAGATGCTGACGCAGTACTACCTGGGAAATGCCGCCACAGCCGCCGTGTTCCTGGGCCTGTCTCACTGGGCCTGGCTGCAAAGGAAACTGGGACGGGCTTACGTGCCGCTGATGGTGGTGTTTATCGCCGTGGTGCCGGTCCTTGCCGGGCGGCTCTTCATGCCCCCGCTGCCTCCAGGTCCCATGTCCAATATTGAGGGCATCGCTTTGCGCATGCAGCCTATTCTATTCATAGCCCTGGTGATCACCGCCTGGGCTTACCCCTGGCCATACGTGGTGGCCTTTGCTCTTGGGATTGCCCTGCTGGAGATCGGATTTGTGCTGGTCTTCCCACCGCAGCAGCCCAGCGCCGCCCATGCGGTGATCTTTATCGCCGTGGTGCGCACGGTCAGCTTCCTGGTGGTGGGCTATTTTATCAGCCGCCTGATGCGCCAGCTCCAGGCGCAGCAGGATGCCCTGGCGCAGGCCAATGCGCGGCTGGCGCATTACGCCAGCACCCTGGAGAACCTGACCATCAGCCGTGAGCGCAACCGCATGTCACGCGAACTGCACGATACCGTGGTGCACACGCTCAGCGGCCTGGCGGTGCAGCTGGAGACCACCCGGGCCTACCTGGACGTGGACCCTGAGACCGCCAGAGGGCTGCTGGACCGCGCCCTGTCTGCCACGCGCACCGGGCTGCAGGAGACGCGCCGCGCCCTCAAGGCCCTGCGGGCCACCCCGCTGGAGGACCTGGGGCTGGTGCTGGCACTGCGCCGCCTGGCGGAATCAGCCGCCGAGCGGGGAAAACTGGACCTGGACCTCAGCCTGCCCGAGCAGGAGCTGCTGCTCTCCCCGGATGTGGAGCAGTGCATCTACCGCATTGGCCAGGAGGCGGTGGAGAACGTGGTGCACCATGCCAACGCCCGGCGCCTGACGCTGCACCTGGAGGTGGACGACGAGGAGATCGCCTTAGAGGTGCGGGATGACGGCATTGGTTTCAGCCGGGGGGCTCGCCCGGCTTCGGGGCATTTTGGCCTGGAAGGCATGCAGGAGCGCGCCCAACTGGCGGGCGGTATGCTGACCATTCACAGCCAGCCCGGGCAGGGCGCCAGTGTGCAGCTGGCAATTCGAGGAAGGTAAGCATGAAGGTGATCATCTGCGATGACCAGGCGATTGTGCGCGATGGGTTGGAACTGCTGCTCAAGCTGGAGCCGGATATCGAGGTGGTGGGGCTGGCCCAGGACGGGGCGGAGGCGGTCGAGCTGGCAGGGCGGGTCTGTCCCGACCTGGTGCTGATGGATCTGAAAATGCCGGGCTTGAACGGGGTGGAGGCCACCCGGCGCATCTGCGCCCGCTGCCCGGGGACGCGGGTGCTGGTGCTGACCACATTTGACGACGACGAGTGGGTGTTTGACGCGGTGCGCGCCGGGGCAGCGGGCTACTTGCTCAAGGATACGCCGCGCCAGCAGGTGGTGCAGGCCATCCGCGGCACGGTGGAAGGCCGCTCCTACATCGACCCGGCAGTGGCGGGCAAGCTGCTGGACCAGGTTGCCGGCAGCCAGGCCAGGCCGGCCTCGCAGCTCGCCAGCCGCCTGAGCGAGCGGGAGCTGGATGTGCTGCGCCTGCTGGCGCGCGGCTTGAACAACTCGGCCATCGCTGCCCAACTCCACCTCTCCGAAGGCACGGTGCGCAATCACATCAGCGCCATCTTCGCCCGCCTGGAGGTCACCGACCGCACCCAGGCGGCGATTATCGCCATCCAGCACGGGTTAGATAAATAAGTTTCCGCTCAGGCGAAGGTTTCAATCACCGGGCATCCCAATTCCTGGCACACGCGCCGCGTATCGGCCAGGTGTTCTGGCGTGTTACGCCCATACTCCAGGCACCACAACAACTGGTGGACCGGGCGGCGCTCGGGATAGCCATCTTCAACGCGGTGAGCGGCAAGATAGGCGTCCCAAAAATGGGGTGAAGTCATCCCCCGCCAGATCTCCAGGCGGGCCAGGTCTGCCTCGCTCAGGCCGGCCCAGGCTTTGTCAAAGTCCAGGATTCCGGACAGCCGCCAGCGTCCTGCCTGCCGGGCAAACAGGAGATTGCCATGGTGCAGATCTTCGTGGCACAGCCCGGCATGCTGCAGGTTCTCAAAGCTGGCCGCCCGCTGCTCCAGTACGGCCAGGAAAGCCTCGCAGTGGCGCGGCGCCGGGATGATCCGTGCGGCGTGCTCCTTCAATGCCGCCAGGCCGGTTGTGGTGGGCTGGAGCACCTGGCCAAGGCTGCCAATCTGGCCAAACGCCGGCAATCCGAGCTGGTGGAGGCGGGCGACTGACGCGCCGATCTCGCCCTGGGCCTCAGCAGTTTCCTCCCTGTCCAGCCGGCCGCGCAGTACCCGCCACTCGATCCCCGGCAGGGCGGTCAGGATCAGATAACGCCAGGGCCAGGCCTGTCCCGAGGCGTCCACGGCGACCACCTCCGGGACGGGGAGGAAGGTCGAGCTTCTCACCAGGCGGTAGACCGCCGCGCTGTGCTCAAACTGGCAGGCCATGGTGGCTGCAGGACCGGCCAGCTTGACCACCACCTGCAGATCGGGATGACGCAGCCGGGCGATCAGCACCCGGTAATCCTGCTGGCGGTTCACCTCCCGGCATGCCTCCAGCCTGGCTTGCGTTCCAAGCTCTATCTTGAGCAGGGAGGCCACCTGATCCAGTTGAGCCTGATCCATATCTTCTTGCTCGTGGGTTAGTCCAACAAGTGAATCAGGCATAGGCTTATTCTACCCCATATCTGCCTGTTAAAACCCCAACCCCTGCTTCATGCCAGCCAGCCAGGAACCCTGCGCTTTTCACCGCAGCCTCCAGGATAGAGTGTCGGCAGGGTCAACTCTGGTTGACCCTGCCATTTGATCCAGTTTTCCCAATCGCGCACCGCTTCAGCCGGGTCGTTGGGAGTGATTACGAGATCACACTCTTTTTCCGAAGGAGGAGCTAATATTCTTTGCCCAGGCGATAAGCTTCCTGCAAATAGCCCCGCCTGGCATCGGCGCCCACCGCGCTGACCGAGTAGAAATAGACGTGCTCCACATGCTTAATCCCGGGGTAGCGGAACCCGAAATCATCGATCAACTTCTGCATGGCGGGTCCAAGGCCGGCCCGATAGGCCTCCTCGTTGAAGAGGGTGGTGCTGATGAGCAGGGCCTTTTCCTGTTTGAACAGGGGGACGCGCCCTTTGATATCGCCCTGCCAGCCTTCCGGCCGCAAAGTATAGGCGAAACCGTAGCTGAAAACCCGCTCGATCCAGCCCTTCAGGATGGCCGGTAAACCCACGAACCACACCGGGGAGATGATCGCCAGGCCCTGCGCCGCGGCCAATTTCTCCTGCTGCTTCACCACGTCTCTGGGCCTCAGTTTCCG
>CAIQIV010000673.1 GCA_903871905.1 uncultured Chloroflexota bacterium
CGGCAAGACTACCCTGCTCAACCTGGTAGCCGGCCTTACCCAACCTACCGCTGGACAGGTCATTTTTGAGGGCGCCGATCTCTGGCAGGTCTCCGACAACCAGCGCACCCACCTGCGCAACAAGAAGATTGGATTTGTCTTCCAGTTTCCCAGCCTGCTGCCCTCGCTCACCGTGCTGGAAAATGTGGTCCTACCGGTCTCATTTTCAGTGCTGCGTCCCGCAGCCCCACCCCGCCCGCGCGCCATTGAGCTGCTGCAGCAGGTCGGGCTGGCGGATAAGCTGGAGGCATACCCGCGCCAGCTTTCCGCCGGGCAGCAGCAGCGCGTGGTGATCGCCCGTGCGTTAATCAACCAACCCGAGCTGCTGCTGGCAGACGAGCCAACCAGCAACCTGGATGAGCAAACCGAGCTGGAGATCATGGACCTGTTTGGTGAGCTGCACAAACGCCTGAAAATCACGATCGTGATGGTTACCCACACGCGCCAGATGGTCTCGTATGCCACGCGGGCGGTGGAAATGGCCGCAGGCAAAATTGTGGACAATCATTCCTCAAAGATTACCAAGGAGGTGAGTGGTGTTTAGAAAAGGATTGTTAGGAATGATCACTGCCGCTGCCTGCCTGCTGGCGCTTTCCAGCCTGGCCCTGGCGCGCGGCCCGGCCGCATTGGAGCAGCCTGCGCTCATCCAGATGACCATGGCTGCCGCGCCGGCTGCAGCGGCAGACACACCCACGGCGCTGCCGGTGAAGACAACGCCAGAAGCCCGTCCCACCAGCATCCCTGCCACGGCCGAACAACCTTCCTGGTCGCTGTCCTCCATGACCACCACCCAGGTCACCAACCCGGCAGCAGGCGCACAGATCCAGAATGCCTCTGGATGCTCGATGATGGGAGGCATGGGCTCCATGAGTGGTATGAGTTCCGCGGGCGGCACGGGCTGCAGCGGCATGTCCGCCGGGATGAGCGGCACAAACGGCGTCATGGGGAGCATGGGCTCGATGGGAGCCATGGGCGGAATGGGCTGCGGCGGCATGAACGGCATGTCCGCCGGGATGACTGGCACCATGGGCAGCATGAACATGGCTGGCATGGGATCGATGAGCGCCATGAATATGGGCACTACGGGCAGCATGGCGATGCCTGCGATGCCTGACATGGCAAATATGAACATGAGTTACCCCTCTTACCCGGCTGTATACCAGACACCCTGGTACGCCGACCCGTGGTATTTGTTAGGCTGGGTCATGCTGGCCGCCGTGCTCAGCCTTTTCGTTGTTTCGGTCCTTATCGGTATATTATGGTTACGAGGTGTGAAATGGAGAAAAAATGCATAACCCGGCGCGAGTTTCTGCGCACTGCCGGCCTGGGGGCTGCTGTTGTCATGAACAGCAGCCTGGGCAAGTGGAGCCTGGACCCAGCCCGGATATCAAAGAGCTCTAGGCGCATAGGAAGGATCCCGCAGCTCTTTGAGCCAGACGTCGAGATCGCCCTGACCGCCGCTGAAAAACAGGTCCAGATCCTGGATGGACCAACCACCCGCGCCTGGGGCTATTCCGGCGAGCTATTGAGCGGCTCCGGTGCCACAGTCCAAAATCTACCCGGTTCCTATCTCGGTCCGATCCTGCGGGTGAAGAAAGGTGTGAAGCTGCGCATCCTGTTCCAC
>CAIQIV010000674.1 GCA_903871905.1 uncultured Chloroflexota bacterium
AGCTCGGACATCAGCATGGTCTCGCTGCCAGCCAGCCGGTAGCGCAGCCTTACCTGGCTGCCGAAGGTGGCAAAGAAGCGGGACACATCCTGCCGGTAGAGCGGCTGCCCGCCCAGGAGCACCATACGCAGGTTGGGCAGCCCGGATCTTTCGGTGGCTGGACTGCGGGCCAGGTAGTCCATGAACTGGCGCAGCAGACCGACTGGAGGCAGGCCCAAGACACTCACCTGGCTTTGGTCCAACCAGGAGACCAGGGCGCCGGGGCTGCTGCCGCTGGTGTCTGCCAGATAGAGGGTAGCGCCGCTGAGCAGGGCAGCAAAGCTCATGGTCATCGCTGCGCCAAAGCCAAAGGAGGTGAGCACAGCCAGGCGATCCCCGGGGTGCAGGTCATACTGTGCCTGGTTCTGGGAGGCGGTATGCAGGACCAGGCGGTGGGACCAGATCACACCCTTCGGCTTCCCGGTGGTGCCGGAAGTGTAAAACAGGGCAGCCATCTCGTCCAGGTCTGGCGGTTGCCCTGGCTCAAATGCAGCGTTCTCCCCTCCCAGGGTTGAGAGATCCAGGCAGCGCTGCGGGTCATGGGTCACAGCCGCCGCCTGCTGCAAGTGTTCGCAGTCGGTCAGCAGCAGCGGGCTCTGGGCATCCTCCCAGATGGCCTGCAGGCGTTGCTCTGGGAAGGTGGGGGACAGCACCACAAAACTGTGCCCGGCTTTCAGACAGCCCAGGATGGAGGCCAGGATGGCGGAACCCTGGGGCAGCAGTACCGCCAGGGGAGCATGGGTCGGCAGGCTGCTCTGCCTCAGAGCTTGGGCAACCCTGTCAGAAGAGGCGTCAAGCTCTGCGTAGGACAGAACCGCGCCGGCAGCCAGGATGGCAACCTGGTCCGGCTGGCGCAGACACACGAGCCGGAAGCGCCGGGCGATCGACTCTGCGCCTGGTTCCTGGCTGACCGGCAAGCCTTCGACCAAAGCTGTATCAGTACTGCTCACTTTAGCGCCTGACTGGCATACTCCCCATCCCAAATCTGCGCTGCATCGATTTCCTTCTCAACCAGACCCTTCGCAACCGCCCATTCCTGGAAGGCCAGGATCGAGTCCATGTTCACCGCCCCATTGGCAGCCATGGTTGGCCAGCATGCCCGGCGCAGCAGGTCTGGGTCGAGCTTTGTGTATTTGGCCAGGATTTCGACGTTGCGGTCCGTCTTCCCTTTGTTGTACTGCTGCACCCCCTCAAGATAAGCTTTCATAAAGCGCATCCCCACCTGGGGATCTCCCTCGAGCAAATTCTTGCCAAAGAGGATCACACCAAACTGCAAGTTAGGCGCTACCTGCTGATCAGGCTGCCAGATTGACACCTCCCCGGTGTCCAACAGGCGTGTCACCCAGGGCTCGCCAATAGAGATCAGATCCACTGCCTGGTTCTTGGCTGCCTCAGCCAGGGAGGGAGGGGCGATATCCTGAACCTGGAGATCCTTAAGGGTCAGGCCGCTTTTGGCCAGGATCTTTTCCAGCATGAACGCTTCAAAATTGGTGGGGTCAATGGAGACGCGCGCCCCGGCTACCCCCTGGGTGTCTGAGACGGGATGAGAAGCGCCCCAGTTCTTACCCGCCAGGAATGCCATGAAGGTACAGCCGGAGGGATCCAGGTTGCCTTTGTCGGCGACGATGCGAATGCGCCCGCCTTTGCCAATGGCGTTAAGCAGACCAACCGTTGGCCCGGAAGCCGCCACATCCACCTCGCCGTTTTCCAGCAGAGGAAGCGACCCGCCGCCTGTGTCCAGGCGGACAAACTCAACCTCGAGGCCTTGCCTGGTGAAGTACCCTTCGTCCTGGGCGATAAACAATGGGCCGGAGGAAGTATAGGGAAGCACAACCGCTTTCAGTTTGACGGTCTTCACGGCGGTTGGCGTTACCGCCGTGGGCGCCGCCGGTGCGCAGGCCTGAAGCATAAAGGCCAGCAGGGCACACCATGTAAAAACGTTGAAAAATTTCAACCCGGTTTTGCGATACATGGTATAAAACCTCCATCACGAAGATAATTGGGCTGAAAAGAGCCCATTATGGATCACGCACCTGCCAGGGTATCCAGGCGTTGGCCAGGTATTCGCTGATCCAATTCACACTCAGGCCGATCAGAGCGATCACGATCAGCGCGGCGTAGAGTTCTTCTACCCTCAGGGTCTGCCAGGCCAGCCAGATGACTTCCCCCAGTCCTTGCTGGGCATTGACCATTTCCACTGCCACGGTGACCATCAATGCGGTGTTCAGTGCTATCTGCGCCCCGGTCAGCGCCAGGGGCAGGCTGCCCGGCCAGATCACCCGCCGCAGCAGGATCCAACCGCTGGCCTGATAATGGCGAGACACCTCCCAGATCAGGTCGTCGATCTGCAGTACACCAGTCATGGTGTTGATCACCATGGGGAAAAAAGCAGTCAGGGCGATCAGCACCACATTTGCCTGTTCACCCAGGCCAAAGATGATCAGCGCCAGCGGCAGCAAAGCCAACTTGGGCAGCGGGTGGACCGCAGCGATGATTGGACCAAAGAAACCCCGCCCACTGGATGACCAGCCCAGCCACAAGCCGCTGGCAAGTCCCAGTCCGCCGCCCAGGATGAAACCCAACAGCAACCGGAACAGGGTATACCCCAGGTCGACCAACAGCGAACCGCTGGCCAGCATCCTGCCCAGCTCGGCCAGGATGGCAGACGGCGGCGGAAAGAACAGGCGCGAGAAAAACCCCAGGCGCGAGGCCAACTCCCAGGTTAGAAGCAGCACCAGCCAGGGCCACAATCGCAGCATGCGCCGCGGCCAGGCTGTGCCTGCTGCGCCACGCCGGGCTAAGCCTGACTCAAACGCGCTGCGGGTTCCAGCATCCGCCAGATCTGCCACCGTAACTCCTCGATTTCGGGATGGCTGCGCCCGGTCAAATCGCGCGGCCGCCCCAGGGGTACCGAGACTTCAGCCAGGATGCGCCCTGGCCGGCTGCTCATCACCAGCACCCGATCTCCCAACAGGATGGCTTCTTCAATATCGTGGGTGACAAACAACACCGTCTGCGGGCGCTCGCTGCACAAGCGCAGCATGTCTTCCTGCATCAGCAGCCGGGTCTGGGCATCCAGGGCGCGAAAGGGCTCATCCATCAGCAGCACATCCGGCCCGGTGACCAGGGCGCGGGCAATGGCCGCGCGTTGGAGCATCCCTCCAGAAAGCTCGCGCGGGTAATGTCCGGCAAAGTCTGCCAGTCCCATGCGTCCCAGCATGTCTTTCGCCTGGCGGCGGCGCTGCGCCTGGCACACCCCCTGCGTTTCCAATCCAAAAGCCACATTATCCGCCACGCTCAGCCAGGGAAACAACCCGGGTACCTGAAACACCATGGCGCAAAGCGGCTCAGATGGCCAATCCAGGAAGCGCACCTGCCCATGCGTAGGCTGGAGCAGCCCAGCGATCAGGCGTAGCAGAGTGGATTTACCGCAGCCGCTCGGGCCAACCAGGCAAACAAACTCATTCTGGCTAACACTGAAATTCATCCCCTGCAAAGCCAGCACATCGCCGCGCGATGAAGCAAAGCGCCGCTCCAGGTCGCTCACGACCAGGCTGGCGCTCATGTGCGCCTCTGGAACAGCTCAGAGGAGAACTGCAGTTGGGAATCGATCTTATCCCTTGCTTCGCGCATTTGCAGCTTCCATGATGAAGCGTAGAGCCCCCCCAACTCCACCAGCTCATCGTGCGAACCTGATTCGACCACCCGGCCCTCATCGACGACATGGATGATGTCGGCTTGCATGGCGGTGGTGAAGCGGTGGGTGATGATCAGCGCCGTGCGCCCGGCCACCAGTTTGCGGAAGCCGCTCATCCACTCGGCTTCGGCCCACGAGTCCATGGCGCTGGTCGGTTCATCCAGGATGACCAGGTCAGCCTGGCGCACAAAAGCCCGCGCCAGGGCGACCCGCTGCCATTCGCCCACGCTCAAGTTGGTGTAGCCGAACCAGCGCCCAAGCACCGTCTCATAGCCTTCAGGGAGCCGGTCGATGATGGCCTGCGCCGAGGCGCTGCGGGCTGCAGCCTGGATTTGTTCAGGAGTGGGGTTGGATGCCATATCTCCGAAGGCAATATTCTCCGCCGCCGTGGCATGGTAAGCCAGGGGGCTCTGGAACAGCAGCGTGATGCGCCGGCGCAGGTCGGCCTGGGCCATCTGGCGCAGGTCCACACCGTCCCAGGTGATGCTTCCCTCCTGAGGATCGTAGAAGCGGCACAGCAGCTTGAGCAGTGTGCTCTTCCCGGCGCCGTTCTCCCCCACAATGGAGGTGATCTGGCCGGCAGGCAGGTCCAGGTTGAAATGATCCAGGACGATGCGCTGGCTGTCCGGGTAGCTGAAACATACATCCCGCAGGTGGATGCCCTGCTGCATGCCTGGCGGTACACTGGCCGGCTCAGCCGGATCGGACAGCAGGGGCTGCAGATCCAGGAAGGAAAATAGATCATCCAGGAAAAGCAGGTTGCGGTATATCTCCCCCATGCCGGTGAGCAGGTTGCGCATCAAGCGCTGGCCCTGGCTCATCGCCTGGTAGAACATGGCCAGGTCGCCCAGCTTGAAAATTCCCTGGATGGCCTGCCGGGCCATCCACGCCAGGGACAGCGCCAGGGTCACCAGGCCCACCAGGCCAGCGCCGATCTGCGCCCACATTTGCTGACGGGAGAGATCCAGCCGGTCTTTCCGCAGGCGCCCCTGCAGATCGGCATAAGCCTGGTGGAAATAACTGCCCAGGTCAAAGATGCGCATCTCCGCCGCTGGCTGTTCGCCAATGAGCAGGTGGCGGTAATACGCCAGGCGGCGCTGGTCCATTGTGTGCTGGATACGCCAGACCTGGTTTTTCCAGGTGGTGCGCAGGGCAACCCACAGCGCTGGAAGTGTGCCAACCAGCAATGCCAGCGGCAGCCACCAGGAAAAGGTAAACAGCACGCCAGCCATGGCAGCCAGGGTGATGCTGTTCTGCAGCAGCGAGGTCAGGCTGTCCAGCAGGCCCAGCGGCCGGTCTATGGCGTCGATGCTGGCGCGCTGCAGCTGGTCAAAATATTCCGGTGATTCGTAAAACTGCAGGTCCAGGGAGATGGCCTTGGTATGGATCAAGTTGCTCATTTTCTCACGCACCAGCTCAGCCAGGCTGGTGCGCACATAATCCCCCAGGCTGCCCAGCAGCTCGCCAGTCAGCATCACCATGCCCATCAACAGGATTGACACCACAGCCGGCTCCAGGGTAGCGAATGAGATGCCCTGTTGGATCACCACCACCATGGAGTTGACCACTGCCCGGGTGAGGTACACGCTGAAGATGGGCAGGATGCCCTGAATAATGAGCAGCCCAACCGATGCGGCCGTCCAGGTCGGCGCGGCGGACCATACCAGGCGCAGCGCCTGCGGAACATAGCGCAGCTGAGAAAGCTGCTTGCCAGGCAGCAGCAGCCGGCGGTGGCGCTCATCCCGCAGATGGGCGAAAGACTGTGTTTTATGTTGGGGAGGCATGCCCGGTCATTCTGGCTGGTCTGGGGATGGCTCTTCCCGGATCGGCGAAGGCCAGCCAGGTTCGTTCACCTCGTGGATCGGATCAAGCATCAACAATTCGGACATGTCGGTGTATTTCTCCAATACCAGCCGCGGAAAGGCAGCTTGAGCCTGGGGCGCCGGTGCGGGCAAACTCAGCTGGTGCTCGGCCTGTGTTCCATTGCTAACGGATAGGATCAAGCCCTCATCCATTAGTTCAGATAACAGAACCTCCAGGCTCGAGGAGATCTTGTCGAGGGGGGTGGGGTAAGAGCAGGCAAGCTGCTCAACCATCTGCCGCATACTGGCGCCCTGTTCCAGCATCTGCCAGACATCTGCCCCGGCTTCCCGCAGGCTGTAATAAGCCCCGGTGTCCAGGTTGATCAGGATCGCCTCTCTTTCGATAATCTCACTGATAATGGTAGGTTGATTGATACGAAAACGGTTGTTGTCAGACATCAATGATACCTTTTCTGCACGAATATAATATCAAAGCGGAGATCTGGAGACTCCACACGCAATAAGGCTCGACTGAATTGGCGTTTTATAAATTAATTATGCAGCGACACTGATATTAT
>CAIQIV010000675.1 GCA_903871905.1 uncultured Chloroflexota bacterium
CACCTGGCGCGGGTTGATCTCGCCATAAACCTGCAGCATTAAAGCCTCCGAGAGCCCGAGAATGGCGGTCAAAGGGGTGCGCAGCTCGTGGCTCATGTTGGCCAGGAATTGATCTCGCGAGCGCAGCGCCCGCTCCAGGTCAGCGTTAAGCTCCAGCAGCTCGTGCTGCATCTGCTTGAGCCCGGTGATGTCAGCGGCGGCGAAACAGAAAATATCTGGCTCGATAATGTTGACCGTTGCCAGCAGCCAGTGTGCACCATCCAGAAAATGGCGCAAGTACTCAAACTGCACGGGTTGGCCGGATTCCTGGCACCTGCGGCACTGCTCCATCCATATGCGGCGGCTGATTAAGGAAAGACCGCTCTGGCTGGCTCGCAGCCCGGGGATGGCGGAGGATGGGCAGCCCAGGTATTGGATCGCCGTGGAGTTGAGGCGCAGGTACTCCATATCCTCCATCTCCGGCAGGGCGCGGATGATGCCCATCATCGCCTGGGTGCTGTTGAAAATGCTGTTGAGGGTGGCCTCGCTCTCCTGCAGCGCCTGTTCCGCCAGCTTGCGGGTTGTGATAGTTTCATGCGAGATGACCACGCCGGGCTGCTCCCCCATCACCGGGGTGACGTGTATCTCGAACCAGTGCTGTTCATCACCTGAAATGTAGGGATATTCCAGGTGAAATTCAGGCAGCTCACCCGCCAGCACCCTGCGTATCCCGGCTGCAGCCGCCGCCGATATGGGTTCCTTCGCCGCGGCCCGGTCACAAATTTCCAGGTAGTTAACGCCTTCCTCGCAGCCTGCCAGGTTAGCGCCATTCTCTACTGCAAACTTACGCCAGGAATGGTTGACCTGCTGGATATACCCTTTCTCATCCAGGCGGGCGATGTTCGCCGAAAGCGAGTCCAGGATAATTTTCTTCTCGGTCTCACTGGCGATCAGCGCCTTTTGGGTCTCCAACCGCTGGGTGATATCCTGGTATTCGATCACCACCGCCGCCACACCCGGATCCTCCAGCAGGTTGACTGCATGCACTTCCAGCCACAAAATGGACTTGTCTTTAGCAAGAATGCGCAGTGTGGTGGTTTCGCTGGAACCCGGGTTGGCCAACAGGCGCTGGAGAACCGCTGCCGCCGCTGGTAGATCTTTTGGGATCACCAGGTCGAGGGCGTGATGCGCCAGGCGCTCTTCTCGCAGGTAACCTCCGAGGCGCAGGCTCGCCGGGTTATTGTATATCACCGTCCCGTTGGCGCCCAGCAGGGTGAAGGCTACCTGGCTGTGCTCCAACATGGCGTGAACCTGGTTTTGGAAACATGGAATGGACGCCTGGGGTTGGATCTGCAGTCGCGCCTGTGCCTCGGCCAGGGCCTGCTGCGCCTGGTCCAGCTGCGCCTTCAATTGCAATATTTCAAGATCGACGCTTTTCTTGCTTGACATCTCTGCTAGAATTCTAAACACACTCACCACAAGTCTCGGCGGGTAAGCGGTTCTCCTGCACACACGCCGGGAGCCCCCATTCGCCCCATTATACCCGCGGCCTGAGAGCCGGGCAAGCACGATCATCGTGATCAATGATCTGAGCCAGACCGCCGGCGAGCAGCGGCTGAGCATGATCGGGATACACAAGGGCACAGCGGGAGAATACTGCTCACCGCTGTGCCCTCCAGTCACCCCGCCCCAGGCCGGCGTTCCTCGTGGGAAGCGCCTGCCGGGGGCCCCGGGGCGATGCGCCGGTTCACCACGCCGGCGCGGAAAAATTCAGCTCAAATCCTGCCAGCTCACGGCAGGTAGTCATTGCCTGGGGGGTTCTTCTGCCCCCAGTTTTGCATACGCCCCCATACCGCCGCGTCCACCCGGCGCAGCAGCCGCAGC
>CAIQIV010000676.1 GCA_903871905.1 uncultured Chloroflexota bacterium
ACCTGGCCTGCTTCAAAAAATCTCGGATCATCAATGCAGCTGTGGCCCCTTCACCGGCAGCGGAAGCAGCCTGCTTGGTGGACGTGGCGCGCACATCTCCTGCAGCAAAGATCCCTGGGACAGAGGTCATCAACGTGGCGTCGGTGATGATGAATCCATAGGGATCGAGTTGTAAGGTGTCTTTAACCGGTTCGCTGTTCGGGGACAAGCCAATGAAAACAAATATGCCGTCGTAGTTCCAAGTTTTGACCTCTCCGCTGGAACGATCTCTCACCACAACACCTTGCAGTTTTTTCTTCCCTAGCAGCTGTTCCACTGCATGGTTTACATGGACATGCATATTGCTTTTTTCAGCAACTTTTTCCTGGAAAATCTGGCTGGCTTTTACACTGGGCGCAAATTCGACAATATCCACCTGAGCGGCAAACCTGGTGAGGAACAAACCCTCTTCGAACCCGCTGTTGCCACCACCAATGACCAGGACCTTCTTGCCTTTGTAAAATGCTCCATCACACGTGGCACAAAAATGGACGTTGATACCGATGAGGTCGTCTTCTCCGGGAATATTCAACCGACGGTATCGTGCACCGGTCGCCACCAGCAGCGCCCGGCAGGAATAGTCACTCCCATCATGGGTCACAACCTGGATATATTGGCCTTGAGGTACAACCCGTACGACCTCAGTGGCCTGGAGAATTTCCACTCCAAAACGCTGCGCTTGTCGGCCAAGCCGCCTGGCAAATTCTGCACCGCTGATGCCCTCATCAAATCCGGGGAAGTTATCCAGCGTATGGGTCATGCCAGCCTGCCCTCCGAGGCCGGCTTTTTCGATGACCAGGGTATCGTGGCCTTCACGACTTAAGTACAGCCCGCAGGTGAGTCCTGTAGGACCCGCGCCCATAATGATGGCGTCATAAAACTTGCACCGGGCTTTGATATTCAGACCCAGTTTTTCTGCCAGTTGGGCGTTGGACGGTTCAACCAGGATCGTCCCATCGGGGAAAATGATGGTTGGGATGATGTGCTTGCCATCATTGACCTTTTCAACGAACGAAAGCGCATCAGGGTCTTCATCGATGTCTATGAAGATATAATGCACCCGCTGTTCGCCGAAGAAATGCTTGGCGCGCCTACAATCAGGACACCAATTGGTGCCATAAAGTACAATCGTTTCGGTTGCTGTGGACATGATGATTGGACTTAGGGGGCTGAGAAGTTATAGTAGTTGAATACTGCTTGTGAAAGTTGAGCGATCAGCAGAGAAGCTGAATCCCAGATCAACTGATCCTGGTGGTGGAGGAAGATCACCAGCACGTAATTGCCTCCGGGAGTATAAATAATGGCTGCATCTCCAATGGTGTTGATGATCCCATTCGTGGAAACCCATCCATGTTTGTGGGCAATCTGCGTGCCCTCTGGAATTCCTGCCGTGAGCAGCATGGGTAGCCGGTTGTTAACCAGAAGGTTATTCATCATCTGGCACTTAGACTGGGTGATCTGGCCTGCAAAGATGGTTGTCAGCGTTCCCCCGCCATTTTGAGAGCACTGATAAATGTCGGTGAGCAGCATACCAATATCAGATGGTGTGGTCTGGTTGTAGGGATCCGGATCCGTGTTGATGTCCTGCCGTTGGTTGGCGGGGGTCTTGAATTCCGCCAGGAGAGGCGATCCCAGGGAAAAATAACCAGCCAGGAAGGTGTTCTTTAGACCAAGCTCCTTCATGTCCTCTGAAACGATCAGAGGAGCACTCTTGGGATCGATCACCCTATCCATTAACCAATCTGCGGCTTCATTGCCGGATTTGTCAACCATATCGGTCATCAGCTTCATGGTTTCCTGGTCAGACTCATCCGTCATGCGGCGGAAAGATGACACCATAATGGGGATTTTTATGATGCTGGAAGCAGTGAAGGAGATATCTGGCTCTACCGGCAGCTCCTGTCCTTTTTGAATGGCAAAATGAATTTCCTGCGCATTTTCGAGGTTCATCAGGTAAATGCCAGCCAGGCCATCGAAGCCAGACGTTTCAATGATCTGTTTGAGCAGGACTTCCAGGTTTCCAAACGATGGGGGATTGGGGTCAGTTTTCTTGAGAGGAAGTTCAAGCTCTCGCGAGGTGTTCGATGCTAAAGCAGCAGACACCAGCATCACTGAGTTATCAATGTCCAGGGTTGTTCCGGGCTGACCAGCGATGAAATTCACCGAGCCCGCAACAGGCATGGCCGCAGTGGCCGGGGTATCATACCGTTCAGCTAATTCCTTGAGAAATGACCGCAGTCGAATCTCAGAGTAGGATGCGGTGAGAGGAATCTCGGTTGGAAATTCAGTTCTGCCCCACAGGTAATCCCAGAAGTCCAACCAAAACGACTTCCGCGTCCTTTCAACATCTGCGGCTGCAAGCATATTCGGGATATCGACTTTGTAGTCGATTACCGATGGGAGCAGGTGCACCGGGGAGCCATTGTAGCGCAGTTCGATGGGAAGTGAGTAGACCTCTAAAATCATGGAGGCAGCTGTCTGCCGATCATAACCGCCAACAGCCAGGTTAGCAATTTTCAATCCTGCTGGAAGATAAGAGCGGACGCGACTGAAGCGCGCCAACTGTACCGTTGTCAGAACAATTGCAATCAACAAGAATAGAGCTGAGATTATTCGTAATGCAGAAATGGGGCCGCGATTGCCCATAGGGTTTCCTTTTTCCTGTTTCCCGCATATTACCACATCTGCAGGAAATTAATGACGAAAATTCTGGTCCTGGATAAAAGTCTAACCCACGATTAATAGGAATGCTCAGCGGCAGCCATTCCTCAAGGTGAGATTGGCGGGGACAAAAGTAACGGGCCGTTTATCTGGAGATAGATAATTTCACAATTTTCCCCTGGGTATCCAGGGTAAGCCGCGCCAGATGGGTGTGAACGTGCTCCGCTTTTTTTACCTGCTTGCTGATCATAACCATTCTTCTTGATGGATTATGCGGTGATGGATTCCCTTTCATCTGGCAGGACGGGCACTGGCCAGCAGTTCCACTGCACCTCGATTTGGATGCCAGCATTTCCATCTCTGCATCACACATTTCTGGAATATAAGCCTTGATCGCCTGGCGAATGGATACTTCAACATCGGGCGGGATTGCCTGTGGTTCAGTGTGGTTTGATTTTTCGCAGATAGTCTTATAGACCGGCATGGGGTGCGAATACCGCTCTATGCCCTTGGAAACCCTGGCCTGGCTGTTGATTTGTGCCAATGGATCGCCGTATAAGACAAAACTGAGTAGCGTTTTTTGATCCTCCCCATCAAGATATCCCTGCCGGCGATCCATCTCCTGGGCCAGCGATAGGCGGGCCTGGCGAAGCGCTTCTCCAGCCGGGATGCCTCGGCGCAGATAGCTCCAGAAGGCGAATCCAAGATAATCTGCAGCAATCAACGGGGAAACGACCGAGCCGTAGGACATTGCTGTAGAACCAACCACGGCCTGTGTCCCGGCGGCCAAAAATTTCAAGGAAATGGCCTCATCGATAGAACGCTCCTGGATATGGAGCCCGTAGCAGGCCTCAGTGTAGACCACTTGCGGCAGGTCCTTTTTGCGGAATTTTTGCAGGTCGTCGATATCCTGGGGGCGGAGGGCGACTGGATAATCAATGGCTGCCGGGGTATCGTTTGAGTCACTTTGTCCATACCAATCCGGGCCGTCCACCACCCCGTGTAAATTGAAGTATCCCAGGGAGCCTCCGGGGAGTAGTCCTTTGGGTTTCTTTCCATTTTTCTTCGCAGGGTCCTGTGGTTTGGGGGCGGCGGTTGGAGGTGAGACCAGCAAGGCTCTTTCCTCTCCAATAGGCTTGAAGACAGCAATGGAAGCCTTCTTCCAAACGGCCGCGGTATACCCCAGGTTGATCTTCCCATTAGAGAACAACGGCCGCAGGCGTCCCGAGAGCCTCTGCAGCCAGCCCAGGGCGATGGGCACCTGGCGAGCCCGAGCCTGGTGCAGTGAACTGAAATATTCGAGCGATTGGTAAATCAGAGCTGCATCCTGCTCGTTTCCCCCAGGCAGGCGCCCTACTGGCCATTCAGGAACCATGAATGTTTCAGCCCGTGTGCCATAAGGGTTGTCAGCATGGACGACTGGATCGGGATCATCGACAGGGTTAGGAAGCTCATAGAATGGTATGATTTCCGGTCCACCAACGATGAGCACGGCACCGATCATTTCCCCGCGATGGGCCAGGGCTTTATCGAGGTCCAGCAGCACCCGCCGGTATTCTACGGCATCATCGGTTTGAACCGTCTTGATACCCAGGGGTGATGTACTGGCTGGATCATCAGCAAAGAGGGTGCGCGCATGCCAGCCGGGAGTAGCCTGCACAGACTGTGCCAGGGATTTCATTGCCTGGAGGACTTTCTCACTCTGGTCACCCCCGTACTGTTCACCTAATTTCTTGCGCGAAGAGAGCAGGATATATACTGGATAACGCCCATCCAGCCGCATCACGCCCTTTCGGTGCAGGCGGGTTGCTAATCGTTCTAATTCATCCTGGACAGAACGGACGACATCAGGCGACCCACCCCTGGACTTAGCCTCCGGCTCGAGGCGCGAGTCACTGCCAGCCGTTACCGCCTGGTTTTCTTTGGGGGCGGTGATACGTTGGGTAGCATCTGGCTGCACCTCCCCCTGGGGATTGATGGGCGCGGGTTGTGAGGGTGTGCTGGCTGGTCGATCCAGCTGAGCCTGGGATGGGCAGGCAGGATCAGGCGGGTTGTAAATGGGCCTGGTTTCTTCCAGGGACAATTTTTCCCCTTCAGGAAGCTGGTTCCACCCCAGCACAGCGGCTACGGCAAATGGTATGGGGATGCTCAGCCCAATCTCCATCCCGGAGGGCCAGATGCGCTGGTATGGATAGGTCATCCCCCATAGCCGGGTGGCAACCTGTGCACTGACATCCCGTGCTGCAACTTGGTGCATCAGGCTCACAGCCTGGGCAGGATCTTCATTCTGCATCTGGGTATCAGCCAGGATTAATGCACACTGCAGGCATTCGGGCCAACGCTTGTGGTAATAGGCTGCCAGGCTCTGCCGCGCCTGGAGCGAAGTACTCTGTTGTGCCTGCAAAATTTGCAGATGAGTCACTGCAATCAATGGGTGGTTGGGATTGGCTGCCAGCACAGGGTGAAGGAGATTCTCTGCATCTGCAAGGCTGCCAGCCAGCATCGCCTGGCGCGCCGCCCGCAGCTGATGACCCCAGTCGGGAATAGTTTCTAATGTGGGTACCTCTCCACCTAGAGCAAGAATGGCAGCCAGGTTTTCAACTGACGCTGTTGTTCCAGCCTCCTGGCGAGCCTGGAATAGCAGTTCCTGGGATTCAAGGGATTCGGGATCAGCCTGGCATAATGTCTGGAGAACCAGGATCGATTGGCTAAGCCTTTTCTCCTTGCGCAGGATCTCGGCATAGATCACCGATACGGTCAGGTCTCCCGGATAGGATGCCAGCCAGCGAATAGCCAATTCACGGGCAAATCGGGTTTCATCCACTGCCAGCGCAGTGTTCAGCAGCGAGATGACGCGGTCGCGGGATAAGGTCGGAGCCGTGGTATTCGTGTGGGGAGGGTTTGTGCTGTTCATGGCTACATCTGGACCCCGATAGGACGGTGGTTATGAACGAGATTAAGTGCAACGATTGCACCAAGTTGCCGGTGTACAGAAACATCGTCCGGAGCAAGGTTAGCCGCTTGCCGGAGCATCTCTTCCGCTTCCATATATTCTTTGCTGTCTTTCAGTGCCAGTCCAGCCTGGTAATAAGGCCGGTAATCGGTCGCTGCCACGCGAATTGCCTGTTGGTATGTTTTCAGCGCCATGGCTTGCTGCCGTCGATCTAAATAAACCCGTCCAAGTTCCAGGTATGGCTCGACGTTGCTTGGGGATAGGTGGGTTGACTCACTCAGATGTTGGATTGCCTGGTCTAGTTGGCCCATACGGTGCAGCTGGCGGCCTACCAGGAAGTGCAGATGCGCGCGCTCCTCAAAGGTGAGCCGAACTTTCTCGCCACTTAAAGCCAGCTCAGCAGCCTGGATCGCATGCTCGTTCTGCCCGGCTTCCATCAATGCCTCTGCAAGGGGAGCAAGGACAGCCGGTTCTTCTGGGTAGCGTTCAGCCAGGTCCTTTAACGCCCGCAGCGAGAATTCCTGGCCTTTGGCCTTGCGCAGCAGCTGCACGCGGTACAGTTGGAGTTTCAGGCTGTGGTCAGAATATCGGATGGCTTTGTCCAATTGATTTAAGGCTTCAGAGGGTTGTTCGAGAGCTTCATGGGCGCGGGCAGCCAGTAAATAGGCCTGCGGATCGCGGCTGTCAGGAGATAGCAGGCTGTGTGCACAGCTTAGCGCTTTCCCCTGGTCACCCATTTTTAGCGCCAGCTCGCCACGATAATACAGCCATTCTGGATGGTGGGGATCCTGTTCCAGGGCCTGGTCGGCGAAGCGGGCTGCCTGTTCAAACTTACCCTGGTTTTGATAAGCCTGGGAGAGGGGTATCCAAAGACTGCTGTCGTCTGGGGAAATCCGGCTGGCCTGTTCGAGAACGCGCACCGCATCCTGGTTTTTTCCCAGGTTGAGATATATTTTGCCCAATTGCAGGGAATGTGGGGTGAAGTCGGGCTCAGCCTGGATCGCTTTCTCCAGGTGCTCCGCAGCCAGGTTGGGCTCGGTCTGTTCACCAGGCATCAACGGATTGAGACAGATCTCGGCTGCCAGCGCATGCCAGCGAGGTTCATCGGGCCAGAAGCTCAATGCAGCCTGGATCATCATGTGGGGGGAAGGCAGACCGGTGAGGGTCAACCGGGTTCTACTGGCTTGCCTGGCAAGCAGGTAGTGCAGTAGTGGTTTGGCAGTTGGAGAATCCCAGGTGTCCTCTTCACCACGGCTTAAGGCAGCAAAGGCATTATTGAGGGCCAGAACCGGATCGTCGCCGGCCTGGATGGCTGCAAAGGCCTGGATCACCCCGGGATTGTTCAATGTCTCTTTATCAATCCAGGAACTGATGCGTTTTTCCGAACTGTAACTGGATAGGTAGATCAGGAGAGTTGTTTCCTCAACAGTCAGCTTTTGATTTCGACCTGCCTCTCTGAATTTGGCTAGATGCTCCGCAGAGGGATCAAACACTGCCGTACCACGTACTCGCCAATAATCGATCAAATTCGAAGCGGCTTGTAGAAGTGCTCCACCTGATGAGAAGCTTTCAAGCGCCTCTTGAGCTTTTCGCAGCTCATCGTCATAAGACACCCAGGCATGTTCATCCAGCGCAGCAAACCCTGGGGCGTGTACAACTACATCAAACAGGCGGAAAATATACTGCGTTTCAGCTTTCCGGACCCAGGCGAGGGCAATCTGTAAGTGGGTGAGAGGATCGTCCGGCGCCTCGATGGACAGTTGCTTTTGCAGCCTGGCATTTTGACTCCACAAACCCAGCTCAAAAGCCGCAGCGGCCAGAGCGCGGCACGCAGCTGTGTTGGTCTCCTTGGTAGTAAAAGCGCCTGTGAGTTTTGCATCCTGCCAGTTGCTCTCAAATTTTCCATGCGCATGCTGGAAAGTCTGCACAGCCGCCCGGTAATCGCCCTGGCGATACTGGCAGCGGGAGTGAACAGCCAGGCAGTAAATGTGCTGCGATGCATTGATCAGTGCTTGCTCAAAATACGGCATGACTGCCCGGGCTGTCTGTTTATCCTGACTGTCAAAAGCCAGCTCAACTGCCAGGCAGGCAAGTTCAGTTGGACCTGGGAGCATCACAACAGCCGGTGGCAGGCCAATACTGGCAGGGTTAACAGAGAACAACTGGTCAGGGGTGATTGAACTGAATACCTGGAACAGCAGGCTTTTGGCTCGATCAAACAATAACAGGCGGCGGGCGGTCTCACTGGCCAGGTATGCCGCACTGATCAACTCGCTGGAAGCTTCTTTTTCCCAACCAGCATTCAAGATGTATTCATAGCTTGCTAATGCCTGGATATGATTCCCCAGGATGGAATGCAGCAATCCCAATCGTAAACGGATGCCGGCATTGGATGGATACTTCTGAGTGAAATCGCTCAATTCCTGAAGGGCATCGGCATGCCGATCCATATGGATGAGCAAATCGGCCCGGGCCGCCATCATGTCTGGATGGTGGTTGACCGCGCATGCTTTTTCCAGCAAATCCAGGGCGGTATGGGGATTGCCGGATTGCAGGTGTGCAAAAGCAAGCTCAATGAACCAGTCCGAAGGCGGTTCTGTATGAATAAGGCTTGGGGATCGTTCCTGCCAGTATTTCTGCAGCGCCTTATTGAGCAGGATAACAGCCTGGCTCGGAGCACCCAGCATCCGGACATTTCGGCCGGCGAGGAAAATACTCTGGGAAGGAATTGTAAGCGTTTCAGTTGTGCCCTGGTTGGCAACTTTGGATACCAGGATTGAGAATGTCTCCAACGCACCCGTGGGATCCTGTTCTTGGATTTGCAGCATACCCAGGTGGAAGATGATGTCGTCCCGCTGGGGAGCAATCTGCAGCGCCTTCTGCAGAGCTTTGCTTGCTTCTTTCAGAGCGGTGAGGGAAGGACCTCCCTGGAGCCCATGAATCTTTTCCGCGGTATCAGCAAACCAGCACAATATATCCACGTTGGTTGAATCGATCTTTAGCACTCCCTGGGCGGTCTGGAATGCGCTGCTTGCCAGGCCCGCTCCTGCATAGGCCAGGCTCAGTGCCTGCAGTGCCTGGAGGTGATTGGGCTCCAGTTGGATCGCTTCCTGTAGTGCAGTGATGGCAACTTCAAATTTTTCAGAGGCAAGAGCCGTTTTACCGAGACCAATTGACAGGCGTGAGTGCCAGTGTGGCTGGCGTCCGAGCGGGCTTTCCAATGCCTGGCGATAGGCCAGGAGCGCCTGAGGATACTGGCCGGTGATGGAAAAGGCCTCGGCAAGCAGGGCCTGCGCCTCGTCAAGGTGAGGTGATAACTGCAAAGCCCGCTGGAAAAGACGGATTGCCCGGTATGGGTCCTGTTCTGGATGATCGTTAACGATGAGCAGCGCCCGTCCCAGGCAGAAATAAGCCTGTCCGTCCGTGGGGTGGGACTGGACGACCGTTTCCATGGGTCGGATCGCCTGGCGGTATGCACCCATGTCCTGAAGAACATTGGCGTAAGCCTGGGCAACCTCTAATTGATCTGGGTTGATGGCAAATGCCTCCTCAAGGATGCTGCTGGCTTCTTCTGCATGGCCTAACTGGTGTAAAGTCTTACCCAACTGAAGGTTGATTTGAACACCCAGATTGACAGCGGCTTTGGGTTGAAAGGATTCTGCAGCAGATTCAGATGTGCCAGATGCGTATTCATACAAAGCTGCAGCTTTCCGAAATGCAGCCAGTGCCTGGGTTTGGGCGCCGGACAGGAGATGTGCCTCGCCAAGCACCAGTTGGATCTCAGGATTATCTGGTGAGGCCTGGCTGGCAATCTGTAAGCAGCGAATGGCCTGTTCAGGATCATCTTTGGATTTATAAAGCCTGGCCAGCGAAATCCAGGCGGTGATCAGGTCCGGGTCCAGCTGAGTGGCTTTCTCAAAGGTCTCCAGGGCTGAATCTTCCTGCCCGGCAGCCAGGTAGATCTTGCCAAGGGTAGCCAGGCATAAGGCATTTTCAGGAGCCAATTCCAGAGCCTTCCTTGCCACATCCTGAGCTTCCTCAATCTGACCTGCTTCCAGGGCACAGTTTGCCAATCCCAGGTAATCCTGCACTGGTATAGTCTGCTGGTTTTGCAGCATTGCTTTGCGTCCGGCAAGCGCCAAATCCCATTCCCCTGCTGCTTCGAGCGATTGGATCAGCATTTTGTGGTGATGGGCGTCATCGGGCAGGATCGCAACAGCAAGCTCGGCAGCACAGATTGCCTGGAGAGGGTGAGATTGCTTTAGTTCAGAACTGGCCAGCAGTGCCAGGGCAGAGGTATTCTGGGGCTGGTGAGCCAGGCACAACCTTGCCGCCCTGGACGCCTCGACGTCAAGCTGGTATTTATCCAGGTACTGGGCCAATTTCAAGATCATTTCAGGCTCGATTGGCTCTGGCTGATCTTTCCTTTCAATGGCATGGAGTAACGCTACGGCCAGGTCTTTCCCCAGGGACAGGTCGCCGTCGCTATCAGACAGGACCAAGCTGGCAAAGAGCAGAGATGGTGATTTGTCATCCGGGTTCCTTTGAGCCATGGCAGGCTGCAGCAGGCTGCGCGCCTCGTTCACCCGGTTTGTTTTCAGGTAAAAATAACCCAGCCTGCCCTGGTAGTAGGATGATGCTGGGTCCAGCCCTGCAGCCTGCTTCCAGGCTTCAACCGCAACTTGATCGTCGCTGGTTTGTTCTCCTGCCAGGGCAAGAAAACCAGCCAGCCTAGCCTGGATCTGGCGCGAACTCTGCAGGCATTTGTTAAGAGATTGGGAGGCGGCCTGGGGTTGGGCCGCGACGTGACTGAGCTCCGCCTCCAGGAGGGTGCGGTGAACCTGGTCGATCAAATCGGACAATCCAGCGAAAGGACTGTTGGCGAACACAGTGGGATCCTGCCTGTTTTTCTCCAGTTCCTGCGCCAGTTGGCGAGCCAGCGTTGGACGTAAAGTCTGCAGCTCTTTAAGCATCTCAACCTGGCGGGCGGCTGACGCTCCGGATACACTGGATAATATCAACTCTGACTGTTGCTGCAGGGTAAGCGGGTTTGACAGGACAGCATGCAGGACGGCATGGGTCGGGATGACACTGTTCGGGGTTTTTAATAATGCCACCAGGAGATCGTCTCTGTCCTCAACGAACCCCAGCAGGCAGGCCAGGATCGTCTCCAACCCCACGGCTCTACCAGGCATAATGGAACTAATTCCCTCCCAGGATCCTTTTTCCTGGCGCATGTTCACCAAAAAGAGCGCCAGGGTTCCTGCGTGGTTCAAAGTCAGGATGCCAAACTCTGGATGGTTTTTCCACTCGTCATAGGTGCGGTTGATCAGCTTTTCCAGGGTTTGATCTGGATTGTGATCTTGTTTATGCAGTTCGGCCAGGGAGAGAGGGTAATGCAGTCCAAAAATGGCCAGGGCTCCTGGCGACCATTGATCGGGATCTTCAGAGAGCTCATCCATTGCGCGCCAGCCCAGGTCTGTGTCATGAATACTTTCCCAGACGAGAGCGTCCTGGTGCAGTGCAAGAACCACCCGGGAATAGATTTCCTGCCCCAGGCGGGTTCTGAGCTGTGGTAGGAAGAGCCGCTTCTTCATGGTTGGGCCAGGAATAATTGTAGGGTCAGCCAGCTAGATCCGGCAATCATGAGTAAGCCAAGAATAGCCAGGAAGACACCGATGCCGGTGGCTGTCTTAACCATCTGGTTCAGGCCGTCCAGCAGGGTCGATGCATTGCCAACCAGGCCAGCGATTTCATCAGCCAGTCCCTTCTGCGCAAGGCGAGATGTTTGTGCTGCCAGGGTATGCACTTCGCGATCCAGGGTGCGGAAAGCCAGGATGAGCACACCGGTAATGAACGTGGCAACACCCAGAATGAACAGAAGAAGGGAGATCATAATCAGTAATTGGGTAGGAGAAATCATTTTGTAATACCTCCCGAATTAGGGTTGAGAAACTGCCTGGCTGAGGGTGGGAAAACTACAAGAGAGTTGTCCTTCAGAAGAAGCCATGACCTTCCATTCGGACTGGACCTGTGCCATGGTCATATCTGTCATGAGATGGTCGGACATTTCCTCTAGTAAGCGGCTTTGACCCCACTTAACATCCGGATTTACCTGGGCAACCTCGCGGCAGATTTCTTTCAGTAAAGTTGCCTGGGCTAACAATGCACCATGGGGGTTTACCCAGGCCAGGGGAAGATTGGCTACCGCGCGCAGGCCATTCACCGGGTTGTTCCTGGTGGTTATCTGTCCGAGCCGGTTGATCAATTCAACCTGTGCCATTTCGTCAAGGACCAGGTAGTGATCCCACCAAAGATTCAGCGCTTTCAAACCTTCAATAAATTTCTTGGTGGGAGCATGATCGGGGCCCAGCTCGAATTTATTCTGCAGGTCCGGATACTGGCTGGAAGGCGCTGATCCAGCTACGGGGAAGATTGGAACCAGGGTGATGGAGGGATCGCCCGGGATATACAGCACCATCCAGACACTTTCCAGGCGTGGCTTGGGGGCAGTGAGCTGATCGATGCTGATCAAGAGAATGTTGCGCTGACCGGTGGGTAGTGAGGATGAGAGGCTGTGGCTGGATACAATTTCCTTGTATGAAGCTGCATTGCCTTTTGATCTGCTGATGGAGGTTCCCAATGAGAACCCCAGGACGAGACAGATCCCAAAACTCAGGAGAAATGGGACGCGCAGGCTGGTAAATATCTTCATTTCAGCATTCCCGCCATCATGCCCAGGATCAGCCCCAGGCTGAGTCCAGTCGATGCCCAAACCACCAGCGGCATCCAAAATGCGCTGGTCCGGGATTGTTCCATCCAACCACACCCGGAGTGAATGAGAGATGCCAGGCGAGGCGAATCTTTCATCATGGGGATGAGAAAATTCCATGCAGCGATTTCGATTTTTTGCGAGATGTGACGGAAATTCATGTGATGCCTCTTGTGGTAAATTTAGCGCGATGTGGTGACCCGGATGATCTTACCGTTTTCGTCAGCAACGACTCGCAGCATACGGTTCAATTTGCGCCGGTCGGGCAGCACAACCTCTTGCTGAAAAGTGAGCAGGAAGGTTGATGCGCCTGAACCCTTCGCTGTGCTGCCCTGGGTTTGCACTTTTGGCCGCACACCCTTGAACTCAGGGTACTGGCGGTAAACTTCCTGGCTGATATGCTGCAGGGTGTGCTGGTCCATACTCAACTTCCAGATACCTGGAATTGACCCGACATGCGAGCTCGGCGCCGCAAGAAGGCGGGAATATCCAGGTCGTGAGGGTTCAATGGATACTCGCTTTTTTGCCGGTAGGGCTCGGGGGGTTCAGATGTCTGAAACACTTTTTCAACTGGCTTGGTGACCGGGATGGGTTCCGGGATGAACACAGGTGGTGTGGGTTCCGGTTGTGGGGCGGCTTTGACAGGCTGCATGACGCTGGCCATTGCCTCTTCCAGCGTCGGAGCGCCCAACCCGGTGATGACCAGGATCACCTGCACCCGGTCTTCCAGACGGTCATCCTGGATGACGCCAAAAACGGTCTCGGTTTGCGGCCCAGTTTGCGACTGCAGGTAGGTGATCCCAGAATTGATCTCATTCAGCGACAGGGCGTCTCCACAGGTGAAGTTGACGATGACGCCCGCTGCATTTTCGATAGATACCGATTCCAACAGTGGGTGGTGTAAAGCTTGTTCGACAGCCACCCGAGCTTTGTCTTCTCCTCTCCCCTGTCCAATGGCCATCAACGCCCCGCCTCCCAATTGAACCAGGCGGCGAATATGGGCAAAATCAACGTTGATCAACCCTGGCTCTGTGATCAGCTCCGTAATCCCCTGTACGGCCTGTCGTAAGACGTCATCCGCCAGCCTGAAGGCAATTTCGATCTGCAGCTTCCGTGGGGCGATGTAGAGCAGACGGTCATTGGGAATGGAGATCAGGGTGTTCGTCTGCTGCCTGAGCAGGTTGAGTCCCTCGATAGCGTTTTTTGAGCGTTTGCCCATCTCAAAGCTGAAGGGTGTGGTGACGATTGCAATGGTCACTGCTCCCAGAGAGCGTGCAATCCGTGCAGCCACGGGGATCGATCCCGTACCTGTACCCCCTCCCATCCCGGCAGTCAGAAAGACCATGTCCGCGCCGGTAAGAGCTTCGGCAATCTCGCGGCTGCTTTCCTCTGCTGCAGCCTGGCCGATACGGGGATTGCCGCCTGCCCCCAGCCCGCGTGTGACCACCGGGCCAAGATGGATCTTTGTAGGAGCGGAGTTGACCGCCAGCGCCTGCTGGTCTGTGTTAGCGGCTATGAACTCGACACCGCTGATACCTAACTCCATCATGCGTTGAATAGCGTTGCAGCCACCGCCGCCAAGGCCCAGGACCTTCAGCACTGGCCGGTGGATATTGTCAAAGGAGAATTGGTTCGGTTCTAAGTCGAAGGGTTGCATCATCGGATTACTCCTGTAAAAGAATTCTCTGACCAGTCTATGCTAATGTTGCAAGGTCCGTGCCAGTGCTGCCAATTCGCTCCACGATACATCCCTGCGCTCGTAATTTTTCCAACTCTTTGTCCGGATAAGAAATTTGCCCATTAATCACCGTGACACGAGCAGCGAGCGAGGCTTCTTCAAGGGAGAAACCCACAGTGGGCTTGAAGATTTGGATGTATGGGGCGATTGCATCCAGGTTGAGTTCCGGGTCTCTTGCTCCCGATGGGGGCAGCAGGAGGTAATGGGAGATGGGATGCCCGGTCAGGTTGGACTCAGGGGGGGCAGGTTTTTCCAAACCTTTGGAGGGGGTCGCGGCCGCTGCCCGCCAACGTCGAAATGTATTAACCACCGGTAGGCTGTTGGGATAGGACTGGAACCACGCCTGCGAGAAGTGAGGGGTGCCAGGATCGGCGGCCAGCAGCCAGAAATTGCAGGCAAGGATGTGGGAAGAGAGGGGGGGCTGTCCTGAGACGCCTTTTAGCAGCTGAGAAATTGCCAGGTTGCGTTCAGCATGTGCCTCTAAGGATGTCGCGGGGTAGGATGAATCGAGATGATCACCCGGTCGCGAGCCGGCTCTCAGCAGCAAGATGGGGACTGGCCTTTCAAATTCGGCTTGAGCAATTGTCTGGTACCACTCAAAAATATTGAAACCGATCTGATCCTGGTTCCCGGCAGGTGTATAATAAGGGCGGACTTCAGGCCATTTCTCTGGACCACCCGCACCCCAATCGAGGGGGCGATTATAAGACCAGGCATACGTTCCGAGTACGATGGAATTTTGGACCTGTGAAAAGCCGCGGCGGCGAATAGCACGCAGAGCGGCGCGTAAGAAGGCTGTATCCCAAAAGTCTCCTCCTGGTTCCAGGGGAGGAAACACAGGATACATTCCCTCCTGGACGATTATAGCTGCCAGGGGTAGAAAGATGTCTAAGAATCTTTCGATGAGGTCTGTTTGTGACCAGGAGGCAGGCTCCCATGCTGCTCGTAAGTTCGGCCGGTCGAACAAAGCGATGTAGTGAATGCCCCAACGCGCATAAGATCGCAGTAAGGGACGGAGTGCTTCTGCCTGCATCGCGATCTTTAACGGCGTAAAGATATGGACAATGGGTTCGATTCCGGCGGAAATGATACCGTTCAAGAAAAACTCTGGAATTGCTCGCTGCGGAGTTGCCGCCAGTGTGAGCCAGGAGGCTCCAAGTGATTTCAATTCTGGCAGCCAGGTCTGCAAATCCTTATCCCGGTAGTGGAGAGCATCTGGAAAGTAATGGAAGCCCAGGCGTGTGTCGATGGTTGGTGATGGAAAAGGGTTCATGTACACCTCTTCAACAGGTTTCTTTATCTGGCTGCAAGATGTATGCCGGAGGTTAGCCTGGTAGGTGAGATATCTGGATGATATGGTTTTTGTCACGGAGGATCAGGTCTATTCATTGTGTGTTCCTTCCTCCCATTTGTAGAAGATGATTCGGAAAATTGCTGTTTTCATCCTGGTTCTGCTTCCCCTTCTGTTGAGCGCTTGCGAAGAGTTGCCTCCGCTGGCAGACCCAACGGAAGCGCCGCTGTCATTTCCCATTGATCCGCGTTTTCGAGAAATCTATGACCGGATGGGAGGCGAGCAGGTATTGGGCAGGGGGTATTCTCCGAAAATCCAGGATGGAAACCTTGAATGCCAGTATACAAGAAATGCAATGATGGTGTTTGATGCTTCGGAATTAAACACCAACCACTATGCCCTGGCCCCTATTGGGCTGATGTTGAATGTTAAGGAAGCTCCAATCCCGGCTCCTGCTAATTTAACCTCACGCTATGTTGATGGCTATGTGATCTTTTCTGAGTTTGTCCCCTTCCGAGATAGCCGGGAAATCCCATTTATTGGGCGGCCGATCAGTCATGTGCACTTTGACCCGAACACTGACCAATATACCCAGTATTTTGAAAATGTGGGATTGGTACGTACGAAAGGTGATCCGCCCGACCGGGTGCAGTTACTCCCTTATGGCGATTGGACGGTAAACTCAACCTGCCGGCCTATGCAGAATAACCGGTTTCCCCCAGTTGATCCACAATTTTCAGCGGCAGCGGCTGGATTAGGACCGATATTTACCGGTTACCCCCTCTTGGAAGCTCGGGTCGGGTTGGATGGTCGGGTGGAACAGGTTTTTGAGAACGTGGTGCTTGCGGTAGATGTCTCACAGCCGGGGCAGTATTCCCTGGTTCCCCTGTCGGATCGGATTGGCATCCTGGCGCACCCGAAAGTTCCAGATGCCAAGGACCCCAATAAGACCTTTATTCCGATAGATGGAGAAAAAGGGTACAATGTGCCCAATTATTTCCTGGCATATCTTAAACAGCATGGTAGTCTCCAGACGTCTGGCATGCCGATTACGGAGCTGGTTACCGGGGAAGGTGACAACTATCGCCAATGTTTCCAGAATTTGTGCCTGGTAAATTATCTCAATGATCCGGATGGGTTGGGGGTGCGTCCGGAGCCGCTTGGTTACAAATTCCGGAGCAAGTATTATTCCGAAGCCCAGGTGCAGCCCACCTCTACGGCGCCATCGAACACCGTGGTGATCCAGATTGACATGCCCCAACAGGCGGTTGCCACTTCGCAAGAGCAGTTGATTAATATTACCGTGACCTCAGGAGTATTACCGGTCACCAATGCAGCAGCCTTTATCCGTGTGACGTACCCGGACGGCTCACAATCTAATTCTCCATTTCCCTTAACGGATGCGAACGGCAGGGCTTCCATCACCCTGCCGCCAATTCAGGCGCCGAACCTGACACTAGTCCCCTTCCAGGTGTGCATCAACCAACCTGGTAGTGGGGAGGTCTGTAATAAATCTTATTACATGATCTCCAATATTCCTTAAGGGGCATCAGGCAGGGATCAGGCAGCGTACGATCTCCATCGGCAAATCATTGATATCAATCACCGGGTTGTCGCAGAAAAGCATGGCGCTTTCAATGACATTGCGCAGCTCGCGAATATTCCCTGGCCAGCGATGCGCCATCAGCGCTTCCAGGGCTTTTGGCGTGATATCGGTGATATTCACTCCCATGCGGGGATTAATTTTCCGGATAAAGAGCCCGACCAGCTCGGGAATATCCTGTTTGCGCTCCCGCAGGGGAGGTAAATCGAGATCGACCACCCTCAGGCGATAATACAGATCTTCGCGAAACTTGCCTTCCTGGATCAATGTGGGCAAGTGACGGTTTGAGGCTGCCAGCACCTGGACATCGACTTTGATCAGGTTATTGCCTCCTACGCGGCGGAATTCCTGCTGTTCAAGGAAACGCAGCAGTTTTGCCTGCATCTCGACCGGCATGGAAGATATTTCATCAAGGAAAAGAATGCCCCCATCTGCGGTCTCAGCCAACCCATGCTTTCGTTTTTCTGCGCCGGTGAATGCACCGACCTCATATCCGAACAGTTCGGATTCAAGCACGGTGGGTTGGATGGCGGCACAGTTGATTGCCACAAAAGGTTTGGATGCCCGGGGGCCGTACTGCTGAATGGCGTTTGCCAGCACCTCTTTTCCGGTGCCGGTTTCGCCGACAATTAACACAGACTTGCAAGCCGCGGCTGCCCGGCGGGTGCGCTCCATGAGGATTCTCATCTGTTCGCTGCTTCCGATTACGAAGTCCAGGCTTTCCTGGCGCGTGTGGTGGATATGTGCCAGTTCGCGCCGCATGGAGACGATTTCCTTGGCTCGTTGGACTGACTTTTCCATCTGTGCCAGCTTGATGGGCTTTTGCAGGAAATCGTGCGCCCCGTTTTTCATGGCATCCACTGCCATGTCGATGTCTCCATAACCAGTGATCAGGATGATCGGCGGGCGGACAGGCAGGTGGGCGGTCTCATCCAAAAGATTTGGGCCATACCCATCCGGCAGTTGAACATCCAGCAAGATAATATCGGCTTTTCCCTGGGCGATACAGGTGCGCGCCTGCTGCATATTGGCGGCATGGATGATCTCATAGCCTCGCTGTTCCAGATAGGAGCCTGCGTGCAGCCGAAAGTGCTCCTCATCATCAACAATTAAAACGGTAGCTGCCATTTTTTCTCCATTAAAAAATTAATCACCTTGGGGCGGTAAGGTGAGATGGGCAATCATTTCAATGCCGGCAGATGGACCTGGAAAAGCGAGCCGCCTGGAAAACTGGACACGCGTACCAATCCTTTATGGGCGGTTACGATCCTCTTGGTGATGGCTAAACCAAGGCCTGTGCCATTCCGGCTGGTTGAATAGAAGGGTTGGAAAATCTTCTCCTGGGATTCTTTTGGAATACCCGGGCCATTGTCGGCGATGCTGACTTCCACAAAAGTGCGCTTCTCAGGGGTCTGGATAGGGCGGATGTGAATGGTCAGCAAGCCGTTCCCGTTGGCGGCGCTCATAGCTTCAATGGCGTTGGTGATCAGGTTGCTGAACACCTGCTCCAGGGCGCGCACATTGCCAGCAACCTGTGGGCATTCTGGATCGGCATAGAAATTCTCTTTGATCCGGGCGTTGACCAAGCGCGGATGAAGTCGGTCGATCAGCCGCTTGACCAGGAAGTGAACATCCACAGGCTGCGCATCAAATTCAGTAGGCCGCGCATACGTGAGCAGGGATTTCATCATGTCTCCCAGCCGGTCGCAGTCCTGCTGCATGCGCTCCAGCTCCTGCCGGTTGGGGTTATCAGCAGGCATGACTGATTCGAGAAATTCCAGGCCGGTGCTGATGTTATTGATGGGATTGCGCATGTCATGTGCAAAGACGGCGGTAATTTCACCAAGGATAGCCTGCTGCTCCAACTGCTGGGCATGGACCTGGATCTGCTCTTTTTCACTCAAATCCTGGATCAGGATAACAATGCTGTCCAGCATTTCCCCAAAAACTACCGGGACAATGCGCATGTGCACCGGGAAGGCCTCTCCGTTCCTGCGGTACAGGCGCAACTCAGTATTTGATAGGGTTGGCTTCCCTTTTTGGGCATCGTTTAATGCCGGAATGATCGATTCCGTTCCAACCAGGATCGTTTCGATCGGGTGGCCCACTACCTCCGGACTGCCATACCCCAGGATCATTTCAGCTGCCGGGTTGACCCGTTTGATTTTCAGGTCAGGAGATAACATCACCAGGCCCTCGGAGATGGTATCATCAACAGCTATTTGCACATTCAGGGCATGTTCAAGCCGGTTTAACTGCTTGTGGATGTTTTCACGGTGGGTAAATTCCTGAAATAAGGCGCTGATGGATGCCCCAAGGACCTGGGTCATGGCCACGAGATCGTGGTCAGGCATCTTCTGGCGGTCTGCAATGACCAGCAGGCCGATCGGCGCATGCACCTGCCCAAGCAAGACGGATGAGATGTAAGACAGCCCGTTTAATCGAGCGGCACGCTGCAGACCGGAGGTAGGTCTCTTGTCAGAAGTCCATACGCGCGGAGCAAAAACCAGGTGCGGCAGTTCTTGCGCGGGGAGCTCGGATGGAAACAGGCCGGGATCTCCATGGCAGGCTGCCAGGGTGAACCCAGGCTGGTTATCATATGCCCGGTACACCGCCAGGAGGTTCGCTCCGGTTAATGCTGCGCCAACAGTTAATGCTGTGTCCAGGGCGGTCTCTAAATCAGGCAGGTGGACCGCGCTGGTCAGCTGGTACAGGTTTTCCCACAACTGGGAATTACCTGCAGGTTGTTTGGGTTCTGCTTCTGCAGATGTGGCCCCTCGGGGAACAGGCTGTGTGATTGGTTCTATCATGGGGTGCAGCACATTGGTTGAAGGTTGCGAAAGCGTGCGGGGAGGATCCCCTCCATTGCCCGGTATTTTGCCACGGTGCGGCGGGCGACCGGATACCCTGCGACTTTGAGCAGCTCTGCCAGCTCCGTGTCGCTCAGCGGCCTGGCTTCCTGGTCGATTATCCGGCGCAGTGCAGTGCGGATGTGCAGGCTGGGATCAAACAGCTTGGAAAAGGGAATAATCTGCTTATTGGGAAGCTGGATCGATTTGGATGAAACAGCGCGCGAGATGGTCGACTCATGCACGCTCAGCTCTAGCGACATCTGGGCGCGGGTGATCGGGGACAAATAAGCATCTCCTTCAAGGATAAACCGCCTTTGCAGAACAACCATGCGTGACATTAATCGTATCAGGGTGTTGTCCCGCTGCTGCAGGCATTTGACCAGCAGCGTGGCCTGTTCGAGATCCTCCTGCCATTTCTCTGCCTGGTTTGCCGGCGCCTGCTGTAAGGATTCCCGAAACATGGGATTGACGCGCAGGGCCCCGGCATACGGCGATCGGATTTCAACCATCAGGTTTGTTTCGGGCGTGTCATTCAGGCGGGTGATGATGATATCCGGATTGTGGTAGGCATGGGGGGTATCGGGGTTTTCCCGCGCTTCTCCCCAATGAGCACGGGCGGGGTATGGGTTGAGATTGTCGCTGATAAAGCGGGCAATTTCCCGAGCTTCGAATACCGGGATGTGCAGAATAGCGCCCAGTTCCTGGTATGCGTGCCGGCTGAGCAGGTCCATGTGGTCCTGGATTACCAACCTGGCCAGCTGTGGGACAGGGTGCGATTCTTCCAGGAAATCTAACTGGACCAGCAGGGCTTGCTGTGGGTTGGCTGAGCCTACACCCACCGGATCGGCATGTTGGATCAACCAGATCACCTGCTGCACCCTGTCCAGGGGCACATGATGGTAACGCGCAATCTCGATCAGGGGACTTCGCAGCAGGCCGTCTTCATCCAGGCTGGTCAGGATATGCGCTGCCAGGAGGCGATCCCCGGTAGGCAGCTCCGGCGCAATCTGATTCATGACATGGGTGGGCAGGTCGTCGACCTCTGCTACCCATTCGTCAGACGGGCGATCATAATCACTGCGATAGGACGTTGGAATAAAATCGGTGCTCGGGGAAACGAAAACGATGGGTTCATCCTTGGACTGGGATTGAGGACGGCTACACACCGGGCAGGACCCCTGCGAGGAGAAGGGGCGGTGACAGGTGGGGCACAATCGAAATTTTGCCAAATCCAGGGCAGGGTTGGAGGCATACGCGGCATCGATCGTTTGCTTTAATTCCTGGCTAGTCAGTTCTAATAACGACATGGTCACGGTCAAATGTGCAGTCGGAGCCAGCCTATGATTTTGACTTTGATATGTACCCAGCATATTCATCTTCCTGCTTGATAAAGGATATTATAACTTGTTGCAAGTTCTGTGCCAATGGAAATGTGCTATTTGTCAACATATAGCGGTGACTTTTGCGCTTGAGAGGCCTATAGGTGGTTGTGTTAAAATGAAAACGAGACAATCCAATCTGATGCCAAGTGCTGACAGGGAGAGACTGTATGCTTCGATCTTTTCTGATTTATCTATCCAAAGCTGTCTGGGCGCGGAAGATCGTGACCCATTGGGGGTTTGCCTGGAAAGCTGCCTCGCGATTCGTTTCAGGTGAGAAGTTAGAAGACGCAATTGAAGTCATCCGGTATCTGAATAAAAAGGGTGTGAATGCCACCCTGGACCATCTTGGAGAACATACGGATTCGCCAGACGCTGCCAGGAAGGCCACCCAGGATATCATGGATGCAATCGATGGAATTGAACAGGCTGGGGTTCAGGCCAATGTTTCCATCAAGCTGTCACAAATTGGCCTGACTGTGAACGAGCAGTTATGCGAAGAGAACCTGCGCCTCCTGCTGGTCCACGCCAGGGAAAGAGGAAACTTTGTGCGCATCGACATGGAGGATACACCCTGGACGGATAAAACCCTGGCGATCTTTCGCAAGATGCGAGCAGAAGGTCTGACGAACACAGGGATCGTGATCCAGGCATACCTGTATCGTTCTGAAGATGATTTGAAGAAATTGATGCAGGAGAAATCCACCATCCGCCTGTGCAAAGGGGCATATATGGAGCCTGCAGAGCTGGCATTTCCCCGAAAAAAGGATGTGGACGCCAATTACGATCGCCTGGCAGAAATTCTAATCGACACCTCAGCGGAAAACGGGTTTCCAGAGGTTTCAGCGGATGGGAAGCTGCCCCCCATCCCCGGGATTGCCTCCCATGATCCAAAACGCCTGGCATATGCCAAGCAGTATGCTGCCCAAAAAGGTCTGCCCAAAAAGGCGCTTGAATTTCAGATGCTGCACGGGATCCGCCGCGATCTGCAGGACCAGGTTGTCCAGGAAGGGTATCCGCTGAGAATTTATGTTCCATATGGTACAGAATGGTATCCTTACTTTATGCGCCGCCTGGCCGAGAGGCCGGCAAATTTGTGGTTCTTCGTGTCGAACTTCTTTAGAAAATAGCCCATTGAACCCGGTTGCTTGGGGTCTCGTCGGCCAGACGGCAGGCGTGACCCCTATTTTGTTTTTTATGGTAAGATTTGTGGGCTTCAATCCATTATTCCAGGAGGAAGTTTTCTCGGACTTATGAAAGTAAAAACGGCTGCCATTCTGACGATGTCCGTGGGAGGTTTCTTGCTTCTTGCGGCATGTGCATTTTTTTTCGGTCTCTTACCATCCCAGGAGACCCCGGTTATTCCGACGCAGACCAGCTCCATCCCATACCCTGACGTGCCGCGCGTGGACCCTGAGGCAGCAGTGACCGCAATGAATGCCGGTTCTGCGGTATTTATCGATGTGCGTGGTGAGCCTTTCTACTCACAGGGTCATATTCCGGGCGCCTTGTCCATCACCCAGGATGAGGTGCCGATGAAGATCGGCAACCTGGACCGCTCAAAATGGATAATTCTTTACTGTACCTGACCAGCAGAAGAATCGAGCGCTCGTGTAGCGCAAATGCTGCTGGAAAATGGATTTCAAAAGGTCACTCCTATCCAGGGCGGTTTTGACGCCTGGAAATCGAATGGATATCCGATCGAGCCGTAGGGATGCCTGATGGATGATGAAATCCTGTATTTAACCAACAGATTAGATGCTGAGGGGAAGAAAACCCTGGAGTTTTTTGCTTCTCTGGCAGATGAGCAGTTCAACAAGCCCATTTATTCGGATGGTGCAACCTGGAACATCCGGCAGGTGCTGGCGCACTTTGTGGCTACCGAGACTGCCATCCTGGATCTGCTGCGAGAAATTGTCCAGGGCGGGAAGGGTACACCAGATGGCTTCAATCTCGACCAGTATAACCAGGCCAGGGTTCATGAACTGGACTATGCGCCGGTAACGACCCTCCTTCAAGAATATGGAAAGCGCAGAGATTTGCTGTCTGCCTTTGTTGGTAACCTCTCTGCGGCTGACCTGGCCCGAACGGGTATCCATCCGTTCCTGGGCCAGACCGATGTAGAGAATATTGTGAAATTAGTCTACCGGCACAACCAGATCCATATCCGCGAGATTCGTAAGTTTCTCTGAGCAGCCTCTGTATGGAACGCATCCTCCTGTTTTTTCGCCTGAGCCGCCCACATTTTTTGCTTGGTGTTGCAGTACTCTATGCCTTGGGCGCAGGCGTGGCAAAGTTCCTGGGTATTCCCCTGGATGTGAAACTCTACCTGATCGGCCAGGCATGGGTTACCCTGCTGCAGCTTGGCGCCCAATATCTGAATGAATACTTCGATTACCCAATGGACTTAATAAATCACAACCGCACCTGGTTAACCGGAGGAAGCGGAGCTCTGGGTAATGGAAAACTGCCACTGGAGACCGCACTGGTGGCGGCTGTGGCCTGCATGGCGGGGGCGGCGGCATTGGCTGTGTTGATGCTGGCTACTTTGAGTTTACCTCCAGCAGTCTACCTGATCATGACTGCGGCTTTTCTGGTTGCTGTATTCTACTCAGCCCCGCCGCTGCGTTTGAAGTGCTCAGGGTATGGGGAGCTGACCGTCAGTATTTTGGTGAACTTTCTGGTACCGATTTACGCCCTGCTGTTCCAGGCAGGTGAGGTGCACCGGCTGGCGCTGATGGGCACACTCCCTTTGTGCTCCCTGATGTTTGCCATGCTGATTGTGTTTGAGCTGCCCGACTATGTCACGGACCTCCAACAGGGATGTGGGACGCTGCTGGGACGGGCAGGCTGGCAAAAGACCATGCTGCTGCATAACCTGGCTGTGATATTTGCATATTTAATTTTGCTACTGGCGCTGGCGATGGGGATGCCCAGGGCGGTGGCTCTGCCCGCCTTTTTGATGATTCCATTAGCCGGTCTTCAGGTGTGGATGATGAGAAAAGTGGAGGCGGGGGCAAAACCGGATTGGAAAAAATTGACGCTGGTTGCCCTTGCACATTATATGGGAATGGTCTATCTCATCACTTATTCATTCTGGATGAACTAGGGAATGCCTGAATTCCTGGAATTGCTGCCGCCGCGAGAGGCGCTTCAAACCTTGCTGCGTCACCTGATCCATTCTCCCCACCCGGAGCGGGTGGAGACGGTCGCGGCGCTGGGACGCGTGCTGGCTGAGCCGGTTACGGCGCCACACCCCTTACCAGAATTTCCCCGCTCCACGGTGGATGGTTTTGCCGTGCGGGCTAAGGATACTTTTGGCGCAAGTGAGAGCCTGCCTGGGTTTTTGCAGGTCATAGGGGAGGTCGGGATGGGCCAGGCGCCGGCGCTGCACCTGGAAGGGGGGGAATGCACGGTGATCCATACCGGCGGTATGCTGCCTGGTGGAGCTGATGCAGTGGTCATGATGGAATATACCCAATCCATTCGCCCCGGAGAAATCGAGCTGGTGCGCCCGGCAGCTGTAGGGGAAAATACTTTGGCGGTTGGAGAGGATGTCGCTGCCGGTGAAGAAGTGATCGCCAGGGGTACCCGGCTCCGGCCGCAGGAAATTGGAGGGTTGATGTCGCTGGGGATCACCTCCATCCTGGCAGCCAGGCGGCCGAAGGTGTGCATCCTATCCAGCGGGGATGAGGTCATTCCTCCCTGGCAAAAATCCCTGCCCGGGCAGGTGCGGGATATTAACTCGTATTCCCTGGCCTCCCTGGTGGAAGAGAGCGGAGGGGCGCCTGACATTCTCGGGATCATCCCGGACCAACCAGAATCTTTGTACGCCGCCGCCAGCCGCGCTTTGCAGGATGGGGATATGGTGATTATTACCGCCGGCTCTTCAGCCAGCTCCCGGGATATGACCGCCAGCGTGATTGACCGCCTGGGAAAGCCAGGAGTGTTGGTGCATGGGGTGAATGTGCGGCCGGGCAAGCCCACCATCCTGGGCGCCTGTTCCGGGATCCCGGTGATTGGCCTGCCTGGAAACCCGGTCAGCGCCCTGGTGATAGCCCGCCTGTTTGTGCAGCCAGTGATCGAGTTTCTCACCGGCGTCCGCCCGCTGCGCAAGGGGACGGTTTCTGCATCCTTGGCGGTGAATGTTCCCTCGCAGGCCGGGCGGGAAGACTGGATCCCGGTGCGGCTGATCGATGTGAACGGCCGGCGCACGGCCGAACCGGTTTTTGGGAAGAGCAACCTGATTTTTAGCCTGGTCAGGTCCGATGGCATGGTGTGTATACCGCCGGACGCGACCGGCCTGGAAAGCGGCGCGGCGGTGGAGGTGGAGCTGTTTTAAGCTCCCATGAGCCGCGGCCGGTACTTGCCGAGAAATCCTGGTCTTGAAAGTGCGCACCCTCCTCGTCTCCATCCTTATCCTGGTTCTGGGCCTGTCCTTGAGCGCCAGCCTGCCGCCGCACTGCATGGGACAGGGCTGCGGTGGGTGGGGGTCCCCTGTCATGTTGGGAGAGGACTTCCACTGCAAGCTGGCAGTGGATGAACATGGGAGGGTTTTACAGGCTGTCGAATCCTTCCAGGTGCCGGTGCTGCTGTACCACCACATCACGCCGGAAAAACAATTTTCAAAGTATTATCTCTCTAAGGAAGCCTTTGCGGCACAGATGGATTACCTGGATCAGGTGGGATATACGACCCTGACCATGCGCCAGCTGGCGCTGGCGATCCACAACTGTACGCCGCTGCCCCAGCGCCCTATCGTTATAACCTTTGATGATGGCAATGGGGATATTTACCAGTATGCTTTCCCTATCATGCAGCAGCACGGTTTTGTAGGGGTGATGTACCTGATCGGCGATTACTTGAACGGCGAGGGGTTATTAAACATCGCCCAGGTTCGTGAGTTGGCCCGGTCTGGCTGGGAGATTGGCAGTCATTCCCAGAGCCATGTTGATTTACGATATGTTGGGAAGAAGGTAAAAGATGAGGTCCTGTTATCTCGCAAGGGCTTGAAAGAGAAGCTGGGTTTGACCGTAGATTCCTTTGCGTATCCGTATGGGATGACGACCAGGAATGTCACTCGCTTTGTCCAGGAGGCAGGATACCTGTCCGGGGTGGGCCTGGGGGTCACTGATGTTCATACCGCGGATAACCTGTATTATCTGAGTCGCCAGGAGATCACCGGTTGGATGACCTTCAGTGAGTTTGCGCGGCTGCTGCCCTTTCACTAAAGGATGAGACAAAATGCCCGTTTATCTGCATGATATTCCGCTTGAGGTGGCGCAACAAAGGTTCACGGAAGCGCTCCAGGAAGTTGGGCTGTGGGGGATCCTGGGCTCTGAGGAGATACCGCTGGATGAGAATGCCGTTGGACGGGTGCTGTTCGCTCCGGTGTGGGCTAAAATCTCATCCCCACACTATCATGCCTCTGCAATGGATGGCTTTGCCGTGCGCGCAGAGGCCACTGCTGGCGCGCAGCCCGGGCACCCCGTAATCCTGGCAGCCGTGGATGGCGAGGATCCGGGTTTTGCTTACGTAGACACCGGCGATCCTCTGCCGGAATGGGCGGATGCGGTCATCCCCATCGAGAACGTGGAGCCTCTGGATCAACTGGGGCAGCCGGGGCCAGACCCGAGAAGACCGGCGGTGATCCGCATCCGCGCTGCCGTGACCCCCTGGAGCCATGTACGGCCAATTGGCGAAGACATCGTAGCCACCCAGCTTGTCCTGCCCTCCGGGCATGTCCTGCGCCCGGTTGACCTGGGTGCAGTTGCGGCTTGCGGGCACGCCGTGCTGCGCGTGGCGCGCCGGCCCCGGGTAGCTATTCTCCCGACAGGCACTGAGCTGGTCCCCATCGGGCAACCGGTCTCTCCTGGGGATATCATCGAGTACAACTCGCTGGTGATGGCTGCCCAGGTGGGCCAGTGGGGTGGGCAGGCAGTGCGCTATCCCATCATTCCCGACCAGTTTGACCAGATCCGTCAGCGTGTCCTGGAAGCTGCACAAACCGCTGACCTGGTCCTGCTGAACGCCGGTTCCTCAGCGGGCTCAGAGGACTACTCGGCAAATATCGTCGAAATGTCAGGCAGGCTGTTGGTGCATGGTGTGGCGGTGCGCCCGGGACACCCGGTCATCCTGGGCATGATTGCCACGCAGGTTAAAGTCCCCGAGCCCGGCTCCTCGCCAGGTGAGATGCCGCGCTGGACGCCGATCATTGGTGTCCCGGGTTACCCGGTTTCGGCCGCGCTGACGGCAGAAATCTTTATTGAGCCCCTGCTGGCGAAATGGCTGGGGCGAAAACCGAACCAACCGGAAGAGGTCCGGGCGGTGATGGCGCGCAAAGTGGTATCCCCTGCAGGCGATGATGATTTCATGCGGGTTGCAGTGGGTAAGGTGGGCCAGCAGCTGGTGGCTGCGCCTCTTTCACGCGGCTCTGGGGTGATC
>CAIQIV010000677.1 GCA_903871905.1 uncultured Chloroflexota bacterium
AGAAATGCACGAAGAATTTGGTGAATATCGCGAAGTGGATGCGGCTGCGCATTTCGCCCATTACCTGCATGGTCAGTCCACCGATAACATGGCTGAGTTGACCTACGCCGACCGGCGCCGGGTGCACAACCTGAAGTACTTCACCTGGGTTGAGCAGCAGGGCCGCACTTACGAAGAAATCATGGACCAGTGGTACAACCGGAATTACTGGATGGACGTGCAGAAACAGGTTCCTGAGATCGACGCGCTTATCGAAGAGTTCAACAACCTGGGTTAATTCTCAACAACTTCTGTTCTGAAACGGGCTGTCTTCCATCGGCAGCCCGTTTTGATTCATTTCCTAAATTGGCGAAATATTCGATGGCCCTGACGGAACCGGATCACCCGCTTTGGGTTTATAATTAAAGCTTATGCCTGAACTGTCCATCGACACCTTAAACCCAAGCCGTATCCGTTCGCGCGTCAGTCCCCTGGTATACAGCCAAGGGGATAGGTTCTTCCAGGCGGGCGCGGTACAGATCGGAAGATTAACCCCGCAATCAGCCATCTGCTACGTGCTGGCTGAGCGCAAGTACCGGGTGGAGGTCCAAATCCAGAATGCGTTCCTGGTATTCAAATGTGATTGTAATTATGCCGGGCGCGGGATCCTTTGCGAGCATGACGTCGCGGTTAACCTTGCTTTACATCATTATTTCAAGAATACTGTTCCCTCCCGCTGGAAATACCAATTCAGCCAGGTTTTACAATCCACCCCTGCGCCGGAGAAACGCAAGCCTGGCAAATCGTATCTCCTGCTCTTCAGCCTGCAAAATTCCTTCCTGATCTATCCACAAACCTGGAAAGTGATCCCCTATATCTTACCTTTCCATGGACTGGAATCCGACGAGACTGAACTCCCGGTAACAGCAGAAGCCATTCAACAATTATTCCTGGCCAATCCCCACCTTTCCTCCCAGGCGCGTCCAAATTTCCTGAAACTGGTCCCTGAAGACTGCTTGAACGGATCTGAGGAAATGGTGATCATGGCAAACATCATGGCAGAAAGAAACCGATCTCTGAACGAATACCAGCCTGCTCTGCCTATCAAGGACTTCCTGACCTTCATATCTCATAACCAGAGTCCCCTCTTTCTTGGTGATCCTACTCAACCATTTGGCAGGCGAATAGAAATCTTAGACCAACCGGGCGAATTCTCCCTTGCAATTCAGCGCAGCAATTCCGGGATGAAGGTAACTGGAAAATTGAACAGCGGTGGGCTGCAATTTACCCTTCCTTCTGCGGATCGATTGGAAGGCGATCCCGATGCCCTCCAGGTGATCCAGGAGCTGCCGGGCTGGGTCATCTTTGGCCAATATCTTATTAAATTAGGAGGAAATACACCTCCATCGTTTCTCTCCACCTTTCTCGAAAACTCTGAGATGGTGATCCCAGATGAGGATGTTGAGGAGTTTCGCGAAAGATTTTTACTGCGTGCCGCACAGTATTTCCAGATCGAAGGGGATGCAGTCGAGTTTTCGGATATCCGGGTGGATCCCAGGCCGCGCCTTTATTTGAAGGAAATAAAAGGGGAGCTGCGTGCGGAGCTGCGCTTTCTTTACGACCAGGTAGAATTGGACTATGATCCTGCATTCCCTGCCACCTCCCAGCGTACTGCCCCAGAAGGGCTGCACATTGTCCGCATACACCGCCAGGCAGAAACAGAGAAGAGCGCCAGCCTGGTACTGGCTGGGAAAACCTATGGGATGAAGCAAACGGCCGCGCCGGCAAAGGCGGGTACGTATTCCCTGCGTGCCCGTGTCCATCCGGTGGATTTCCTGCTCCACCATATTCCCGCTCTTGCCCGAGATGGTTTCGAAATCTTTGGTGAAGAACAGCTGAGGCTGGCACGCGTCAATCGCAATCGGCCAACTGTCTCGCTGACCGTTTCCACCGGCATGGATTGGTTTGATGTAAATACCATCGTCAATTTTGGGGAGCTTGAGGTGTCCCTGAAAGAAATCCGTAAAGCCCTGCGCAAGAAAGAGCGGTTCATCAAGCTTGCCGATGGGACCATCGGGGAAATACCTCCTGAATTCATCGAT
>CAIQIV010000678.1 GCA_903871905.1 uncultured Chloroflexota bacterium
ACCACCGCCGGGTCGCTGGTCTTTCGCGACTACATTCCCCAGGAGGATGCCGTGGTGGTCAGGCGCCTGCGCACTGCCGGTGCGGTAATGCTGGGCAAACTCAATATGCACGAGATTGCCCTGGGATTGACCAATGTCAACCCGCATTACGGTGCCTGCCATAACCCGTGGGCGCTGGACCGTATCACGGGCGGGTCTTCCGGCGGATCAGCCGCTGCCGTGTCAGCCGGGCTGTGCTTCGGCGCTCTGGGATCGGATACCGGCGGGTCGATCCGGGTGCCGGCCGCGCTGTGCGGCGTGGTGGGATTGAAACCAACGCGCGGCCGTGTCAGCCTGCGCGGCGTGCTGCCTCTCAGTTGGAACCTGGACCACGTAGGGCCCTTGGGGCGCCGCGTGGCGGATGTTGCCCTGCTCTTTCAGCATATTGCCTTCTACGACTCGGGCGACCCCTACTGCATCAATGCCCCGCGCCCGGAAGTTTTAAAACACCTGGGAGAAGGAATTGCTGGATGGCGCATTGCCCTGGCAGATGACGACCACTGCCGGGATGTTGACCCGACAGTGGCTGGCGCCATTCAGGCCGCGGCAGCCGTCTTCACGGATCTGGGCGCCTCGGTCACCCCGCTGCCCCTGCCGGAGCTGCAGCAGGCCGCCCGCGCCAACCCGGTGATCATCACTTCTGACGGTGCAGCCTTCCACCGCCAGCGCATGCAGGATCACCTGGAGCTTTTTGGAGAAGATATCCGCCGCCGGCTGCAGACAGGTGCAGCTTACTCATCCACCGACTATGCTCTGGCGCGCCATACCCAGACACTGCTGAAGCGAAAGTTTGAGATGCTCTTTGCGGATTATGATCTGCTTATGACCCCCACCACCCGCATCCCCGCCCCGCCAATTGAAGGGCCGGATGCAATCGAGCAGGCCAGCCAATTGACACGCTTCACCGCCCCCTTCAACCTGACTGGTCTGCCAGCCATTTCGCTGCCCTGCGGCTTTTCTGCTGAAGGCCTGCCGATCGGAATGCAGCTGGTTGCCGCGCCCTGGGCTGAGGCGCGCCTGCTGCGGGCGGCCTACGCATTTGAGCAGGCAACAAACTGGCATACAATCCAGAACCGCTACTGCCGGGAATAAACATTGAGCCAGCCATCCGATGGATCCAGCCCGGCCTACGAACCGCCAGAACATGGTTTTCGCACCTTTGTCATTGTCTGGATCACCCAATCGATCTCTGTCTTTGGCAGCGCCCTAACCTTTTTTGCCATCAACATCTGGCTGACCCAGACCCTATACGCCGATCCAGCGCAAAAAAAGGAGCTGGCCTGGGCTCTATCCGCAGTGGGGTTGGCCTTTGCCATTCCGGTGGTTTTGGGCGCCCCGATCGCTGGCGCCTGGGCCGACCGTCACGACCGCAAGCGTATTATGATGATTGCCGACTTTCTCAGCGGCCTGTTAAGCCTGGTTCTGGTCGGCCTGATCCTTGCCAACCTTCTCAGCCTGTGGGGACTGCTTATCCTGGTGGTCCTCTTTTCCCTGGTAAGCGCCTTCCACAGCGCC
>CAIQIV010000679.1 GCA_903871905.1 uncultured Chloroflexota bacterium
CAAAACGCTGCGTCAACTGTCATTAAAAGTATTCCATTGCAAGAGAGAAAAAAGGTCGCTAGCCTGGAGTTAATGTTTAGTGATAATTCCAAAAAAAGGAATGAACTAAGAATTCCTGACAATTATCCGACTCACCCTCAAGCAGAAGTTCTCGTGTTTAATACAATTCCTTCCAGCTTTATAAAAGAGGTTCATTTTAAGGATAAAATGTCCCTTCAAAATTGGGTAACCGGCAACATGGGAGAGTCTCCAGGACCTAAATTTATCGCCAACCAGCAATATTTTAAACCCCGAATGGATTACTGTGGTGGACCCATTTAACTGGACACAAAATCGGGTTTGCTTAGGGGGTACCCAGCGCAGGCCTGGCGGCAAGCCAGGCCGCCTCGAACTCGGCGGGCGTCAGGTAACCCAACGATGAATGGATGCGCTTGTGATTATACACATCCCCGATGAAACCGCCAATCTGATTGTGAGCATCTGCATAGTCCTGGTATTCCGATAGGTCCACCTCCTCTTCCTTGATGGTGCGCATCAACCGTTCAGCATAGCCATTCTCCTCAGCTTCACCCACCGCCGCCATGCTAATTTGCACCTGGTATTCTCTCAGCCGGTCCACATAGGCATGGGCGGCATATTGTACTCCCTGGTCACTGTGATGGATTTCGGGCACATGGTCACTGAGCGCCATGGTCAATGCAGACAGGGTCAATTCCTGGTCCAACGATTTGCTCAAATGCCAGCCACGGATCAGTCGGGTGTACACATCCATGACGATGGCCAGATACACAAACCCGGCTCCAAGCCGGACATAAGTGATGTCACAAACCCAAACCTGGTCTGGATGGTCGATTTTCAGCTCTTTGACCAGGTTCCGGTAACGCGGATAGGGATGATCGCTGTTGGTTGTGCGGCATTTACGCCGTTTTATCGGTCGCAGCAGCTGCTCCTGACGCATAATCCGCTGGATCCGCTTGCGATTGATGCAGTATCTATAGGGTGAACGCCGCAACTGGCTTCGCACTCGGCGTGTCCCATAGGTCACGTGCTTTCCGGCCACCTCATGTACATCGTCCACCAACTGGCTCTCATTCCTTTTCTGGCTGCGATAATAGTAACTGCTGCGGGGCAGTCCTACGATTGCACAAGCCGCTTCAATCGCATATCCGTACTGTTCATGCAGCAGCTTGACCATTATTCGTCGCCCTTTGACCGGTAATTCGAGCCCTCGAACACTTTTTTTGCGATGTCCAATTCCAGCGTCATCCGCCCGATCATCCGCTCCAGTTCAGCAATTCGTTCTGCCTGCGGGTCGACCTTTTGGGGCTGCTCAAATACCTGGGAGGCTCTTTCCAGAAATTCTTGCTTCCACCGGGATAGCACGCTGTCCTTGATCCCGTACTCCCGGCTGGCCTGCATCAAGCCCTTCTGGCCGGTGAGCAGCTCGATAACTACCTTCGATTTGAACTCCGCTGAAAATTTCCTGCGTTCTGTCATCCTGAACCTCTTTCCTGGATCTTACCCTACCCCTTAGGGGTGTGTCCAGTTTTTGGGGTCCACTACAAGCTGTACCCCCCCAGCCCCCCCTGAAGGGGGGGGTGCGGGGGGGGTGGTGCTGACCTGTGCCCTGGGGGGCCTGGCGGCCAATGCCTCGACCCAGGTGGTGGTGTATCTGAGCGCCCCGGCGTCGTTGGCGAACAACACGGTGGTCAATTTCACCAACGGGCGGGTGGGTTCAACCATCCTCGACCCGGTAACCACGAACAATTCGAATACCAGCTCGGTCACGGTGGCAGCGCACTCCGACCTGCAGGTAAGCGCCGCGGCAGCCGCCACGGCGACCGCCGGTCTCTCGCTGACGTACAATTTCACCGTGACCAACCTGGGCCCGTCCAACGCCGCCGGCGTGGCGGTCAGCCAGGCGCTGCCCACCGGGGTAAGCTACTCTTCGAGCAGCAGGTCAACCGGCGGCTCGTGCTCGCCGTCCGGGAGCACGGTGACCTGCAGCTTTGGCGCGTTGGCCCTGGGCGCTGCCGCCACCGGCCAGGTGGTGGTCAGCCTGTCGTCCGCATTGGCCAGGGACACGCTGCTGTCGCCGGCCTTCACCTCATCCCTCAGCCACACCGACCCGGTCTCGGGCAATAACAGCGCCAGCCCCAGCACCACGGTGCTCACCCGGGCGGACCTGGGATTGAGCAAGAGCGCCGC
>CAIQIV010000680.1 GCA_903871905.1 uncultured Chloroflexota bacterium
GGCGACTTTGGCCTGGCAGGCAAGCCGCTGGAAGACGTGGCCAACCTGATTAAAAGCTGGCAGCCGGATCTGGTAATCACTACCGGCGACAACAACTACCCGGATGGGGAGGCCAGCACCATCGATCAGAACATCGGCGCCTATTTCCAGCAGTGGATATTCCCCTATACCGGCCAGTACGGCCCAGGAGCCCAGGAAAATCGATTCTTCCCCACCCTGGGCAACCACGATTGGACGACCCAGCACGCCCAACCCTACCTGGATTACTTCACCCTGCCGGGCAATGAGCGCTATTATGACTTCACCTGGGGGCCGGTGCATTTCTTTGCTATCGACGCCGATTCGCGCGAGCCGGATGGCGTGGGCGCCTCATCTATCCAGGCCAGCTGGCTGAAGGAGCGCCTGGCGGCTGCGCCTGAGCCGTGGAAACTGGTCTACTTTCACCAGGCTCCTTACTCATCGGGCACACACGGGCCGGTGGATTGGATGCGCTGGCCATTCGCCGAATGGGGCGCTACGGCGGTGCTCTCCGGGCACGATCATATTTATGAGCGCCTGCAGATTGGCGGCATCCCTTACATGGTCAACGGTGTTGGCGGCGGGCCGATCTACGATTTTTCGACCCCCAGCGAGGACAGCCTGGTGCGCTTCCGAGAAGATTATGGCGCGCAGCGCATCCTGGCATCTCCCAACACAATGGTTTTTCAATTTTTCACCCGCGCCGGGCAGTTGATCGATGAGCTGATCCTGAACCAACCGTAGCAGTTGATCAGTCAAGTTCACCCTTGACAGGGCATCAGGGAGTATGGTAGACTCTCATCCGGTTTGGCTTAAGATATTCTTAACGAAAGGAAAGGCGCAATATGGTTTATGTATATTCCATGCTCAATAAGCTGTGCTCCGCTGCCGGTGTGGGCGGTGCATGTGCCTTGTTGGAGTGCGCCTGTTGATCGCTGAGATTTAGCAACTCACAGCCACGGGTGCCTCCAGCCCCGTGGCTTTTTATTTCTGGCTGCTGCGCAACCTGGCCACGGGACCCATCCGTGGCTTTTTTTATTTTTTTGGCAGAGGTCGATATGTTTTACGCAATTGCGGCTCACAATTTATGCAAGGCATTCGATGGCTTGAGCAGCTCATTGACCCGGCGCGCCCTGTACCGACCTACCCGTTACACCCGTCCTTCTGCTCCGCTTAATGGAGAAATGCTGGACCGGCATGCTTCGGGGCTGTCCCTGGCTTCTACTGCCCTTGATAACATTTCCTTCTTCGTGGAGCCAGGCGAGATCTTTGGTGTGCAGGGCCCGGCTGGCTCCGGCAAGACCACCCTGCTGCGCCTGCTGGCAACCCTGCTGCGGTCAGACGGCGGCGAGGCGTGGGTGTTTGGTTTCCCGGTCACCAGACGGCCCGAGCAGGTGCGCCGGATGATCAACTACACATCCTTCAGCGCCAGCTTCTTCAAAGGCCTGTCTCCACTGGAGAACCTGTGCTACCTGGCCAGCCAGAACGGATCGAATGGGCATGACCTGCAGCCGCGCGCCGCCGACCTGCTGGAGCGCCTGGGCATCGATCCCCAGCAGCAAAACGCCCCCCTGGGTGAGCTGCCGCGCAGCGCGCTGCAAAAGGTGTTCATCGCCTGCGCCCTGCTCTCCTCCCCCCGCCTGCTGCTTCTGGATGACCCGGGGATGGGGCTGGACTCGCCTGCCCGCTATGCCCTGCACTCTGCCATTCGCGAGGCGCGCCAGGCTTTCGGAGTCACCGTCCTGCTGGCTACATCAGACGACATGGAAGCCCAGGCCTTGTGCGACCGCACGATCCGGCTGGAGCACGGGCAGGTGCAGGCCGCCGAGCCAATCGCCTGCGGTGATCGTTCTTGCTCACAATGTGAAAATCAGGCTGGCTGCGGCTTGTTCCCCCACTGCCTGGAATGGACTGCCAGCCCGCTGGCAGCATGACCACCCGGCGCCGGGACTGGAAAGCCCGGCGCCCCATCACCTGAACCTTTTTAGGAGATCATCATGGAGCTAAATAAACCTCTTTTCACCGGCAGCCTGGTCTGCTTCACCCCTATCGATTATGAGCACGACCCCCAGGTGGAATCCCGCTGGACCCACGACACGGAATACCTGCGCTTGGTTTCCCTGGACCCGGCCATTCCCCTTTCCCCACCACAGGTCAGGAAAAA
>CAIQIV010000681.1 GCA_903871905.1 uncultured Chloroflexota bacterium
CGATGTGTGGGACGCCCTGATCAGCGACCGCCCCTACCGCAAAGCCTGGCCGATTGAAAAAGCCCTGGAGTATATCTCCAGCCAGGCGGGCAGCCATTTTGACCCCCTGGTAGTTGAAGTTTTCCTCCGCCTCGTGACCAAATAAAGCCACGCCGTCCCAGGTCCAGGATCGCATCCAATCCACCCTGGCTGCCCACAACCGGCAGCACCCTAACCAGGCGGTAAAGGTCTCAATGGGCGCTGCCACGGCGGTGGAGGGAAACCTGGTGCAGGCCCAGCTGTTGGCCGACCATCTCATGTACGAGGAGAAAAACCGGAGAAAGAACAGCACCGATTGACCGTCTTCTATGCTATACTTTTTATACAGAATGTATAACGAAAGGAGGCCGAACCAATGCATGTCAGGTTATCACAAAAAGGCTGGTTGGTGATCCCGGCTGCTCTCCGAGAAAAGTATGGTCTTAAACCCGGGATGCTTCTCCAGGTGATTGACTATGGGGGTGTCCTATCCATCCTTCCTGTTATTAAGGACCCCATCCAGGAAGGCGCCGGCATATTGAATGACCCACAATCACTCACGGACGAGATAATCACAGAGCATCGCCTGGAGTTGCAGCGTGAATCAGGATAAACCCTGTTTTATCCTGGACAGTTATGCGTTGTTGGCTTTTCTTAACCGAGAGCCAGGCGGCGAGCGGGTCCAGACGACTTTCTCACAGGCGATGGCAAGCCAGGTCCAGGTGTTGTTGTGCCTGATCAACCTGGGTGAGGTGCTTTACATCGTTGAGAGACGGCATGGCTTACCCACAGCACAATACATCCTCGCCCTGGTCGAAAGCCTGCCGATCCATTTGGTTGAGGCGTCGAGAAACCTGGTGCTGGATGCAGCACACATAAAAGCCCACTTTCCGATATCCTATGCTGATGCCTTTGTCGCTGCACTCGCCCAACAAGAAAAGGCCGTCATCCTGACCGGTGATCCAGAATTTAAAGCCATCACTGCTCTCTGCCAGGTGGAATGGCTACGGTAAACCGGGAACCACGTTACGGAAACCAGCTCAGGCAGTCTCCACTCATCGAAACCAGGTAGAGGTTCGGCATCTGGGATGCCTGGCCAGCTTTCCAGCGGGAAAACTCACGAACATTATCAAAACCATAGGGCAGCACCACCATATCATCGGTATGGGCAAATTCATGTTCAAAATACCAGACATTCACCCCCTGCCCCTTGTAAGACTCCTGGATCGCCTGCCAGTCGCCGCTGTGCAGTCTCAGCTCCCCGGCAAACATCAAACACCTATCCGAGCTGCCGCCAGTATCGCCGATTTCCGCGGCATACTTAATCCGCATGGTCCCCGGGGGATGCCTCACCTGGCGGTAGGCTCTCTCCACCCTGGCCAGGCGGTATACGTTGATCCCATGGGTAATTAGGAAAGGTGAACCAAGCAAACACACCACCGACCCAACCAGTCCAAGGATCGACAGGACAACGACTGCGATCGTGCGTAGGATGCTTGATTTTTTCATTCCGACCCCTTTCGCTGGTTCTCCAGCCATAGCCTGCGCTCAGACCCTGGCCACCACCCGGCAGGGCAGCCCCGTCCACCCGCTGAAGTTCACCGGGTAGGTGTTGGCCTCGAACAGCCCACCCTCCCCCTCCTCCAGCACCCGCTTCAAGCTGCACAGGTTCTCGACCACAAACACCCCGTGGTCGGCGCAGTACTGGTCCATTGGGATATGCTCCGCGCCCCGGCGCACCCCGGCAAAGTCGACCCCGATCAAGGACACGCGCCGGGCCACCAGTGCTTCGATCAGCGCGTGCGAGAGCTGGGGGTGCTCGGAAAAATAACGCTTCCCGCCATAGCCTTCCGCCTCCACAAACCCGGTATAAAAAGCCACGAACATCCCCGGCCCCACCAGGCTGAGATCCACATCCTCCAGGGCGACCTCCTCACCGCCGCAGCCGCTGATGTCCAGCACGATCCCCGGCCGCTGCACATACTCCAGCGGGAACTCCTTATTCATCACGTCGAAATGCGTCCCCAGGTGCCCGTCCAGCGCTTTTGTCTCGTTCCCCTGGGCCTCCAGGACCAGCTTTAGAGATATTTTCAAGGTCAGGTCAATCAGCATCTAAGATCTCCTCCAGGTAAGATGATTACCCATTAATTATACCCTGTCCCACCCTCGGAGATCCCCCCTTGATTTTCCTCCATCGACTGGCAGGGCTGGGTCATAATTTGAAATGAACTTGTAATGCCTGGCAGCGCTTCCTTATGTAAAATTAATCATTCTCATCCTCCACCCATTTCTCCCTGGACCCGCAGTACTTCGCTAGGGGTGCATGCGCCATCTTTCCAGAGACGTTCCTTTTCGGCCCGCCGGCAGCTTCCACCCGGCAGGCCCGCCATTCAATATAAAAAAGAGAATAGTTGCATTATCATCGAGGCAGAAATGACCAGTTTTGTATTGGCTGCATCAAAACAACTTAGAAGATTCATCCTCACGCTGCTCCTTTTCTCCATGCTGCTGCCCGCACCTGCCCTTGCCAGCGAACCAACCCCGCCCGGCAGCCCTCTGCCCTTCCAGGACGGCAGCGCCCAGGGTGGAGACCCCCGCATCGACCTGGCCCAGCTTCCCCCGCTTCCCCGGCAGCCCGATGGCCTGCCGCACCCGCTCGACCCGGACAGGAAAGCGCAGGGGAGAATTTTCCTCCAATCCCTGACCGCTGCGCAGCGCAGCCAGGTCCGGGAGCTGCTGGCAGAAAATCCCCCCCCGGCGCTTCCCGACCCCCGGCCGGGCATCCTGCCCTCCGCCCCGGTGCATGGGACGCCTCCGTTCAGCCAGGACGACCAGGCCGGCCTGCGCGCCTGGATCAGCGCCGCCGATGCCGGGCTCCAGGCCATCCTCAGCCCGCAGCAGCTCCAGCAGTACCGCGCCTCCCTGCTGCCCGAGCCGCAGGCGCTGGAGGCGGTCTCCGGCTCATCCAAGACCGACTGCGCCAACGCCAATTACTACCATTACTATGGGGTGCTGTACGGCTATTACTTCTACAAAAACGCCTATGTGCTGTCAGCCGCCAATGCAGATCCTTATGCCTACCTGGTGTATGATATGGCCTACAACGGCTACCTGTACGGCTATTACGCCTATCTCTATGCCTATTATGCCTATTATTACCACTACGATGATGATTTTATTTACTATGCCTATTACTTTTCGCGCCATGCCCTGGGCTTTGCGAATTATGGTTCAAACCTGGCGGATGTGCAGTACACCTGGCTGCCCTACAACGCCTATGCCAAGTACACCTCGATTTATGGCTACCTGGTGCACCAGTACACCTCTACCGCCGATAACTACATAGGCTCTTGCACCAATCCCTGGATTGACGAGGAATTTGAGAACGGCTACCCCAACTGGAAAATCCACTCCGGAAGCTGGACTTCCGACGGGACTTACCTGAAAACCGAAGGCCTGCCCGGTTCTTCATCAACCATTAGCTTCGACGCTAATTTCCAGGCCCTGGATTTCTCCGCCGCCCTGTACCGCACCGGCAGCGGCGGGGGTAACAACTGGATTGCCGTGCGCGGAACGCCCGATCCCCTGAACAGCGGTTATGACTGGTCTAACGATTACGAAATCAACTACACCCGCGCCGGGTATTATGCGATCTACAAGATGACCGGTGGCGAGTACTACCTGCTGCGAGACTGGACCTACTCCTCTGCCATCAACCAGGGGGACAACTGGAACACCCTGCGCATCACCGCCTCCGGCGATTATCTCGAGTTCTACATTAATGACACCCTGCTCTACTACGTCTATGACAGCGCTTTCACCAGCGGACGGGTGGGCATTGGCATGTCCCGCCACACCGACACCACCGGCGATGCCCTGTTCGTGGATTGGGCATATCTCACGGCCCCCTCCTCATTGGCCGCGGGGCCGGCAGCCGCACCCTCCCCGGCGGCCAGCAGGCTCATGCCGGACAAATCTCAGCCTGCCCTGCCGAGCCTTTTCCCGTCAGCCGGATCCGGAAAGATGACCTTCCTGCCGGTCGTGAGCCGCGGCCCAGGGCTTGCAGCCTGGGAGCCAGGCGTCCGGGCGATCGCCGGGTCAAACCAGGCTGGACTGCTTCCACCCGCCGGTTTTGACCCCACAAAAGCCATCCTCGAGCCGGTCTCCATCCCCCTGTCGATCCAATCCGCCTTGCAGGATGCCGCCCCGGGAGCGCCCGCCTGGGTCGATACGCTTTCCAGCCAGCAGGCTGCAGCCTTCGTCCGTTTGCTGCGCGACACCCCCCTTCCTGGCATGAATGGGATGCGTCTTTCCCCCCAGGAAAGGTCGGGCAGTGGAGCGGAACGCCCGCCTTTGGACGCGCCGGTGATTGAAACCCTGAAAGAACAGGGCGCAGCCTGGCAGCAAAATATCGAACATGGGATGAAAAGTATCCTGGATGCAGAGCAGTTCCAGCTGTACCAGGCCTCGCTCCTGCCCGCTCTTTCCCAACAACCCGGCGCACTTGCGCCCGGATCGGCTTGCAGCTCGGCGGCTTATTATGATTATTATGCCTACCTGTACGCTTATTACCATTACCTGGAAGCGTATTATGCCTATGCCGCCTATGGGAAGAGCGAGCCTTACCTGCTGGATGTGTACCTGTTCGGCTACTATGATTACCTGTACGCCTACTATGCCTCGATTTACAGTTACTATGCTTCCTCCGATCCCGCAAAGTACGGCTACTATGCGTACTATTTCACCCGCCATGCCCTGGGGTTCGCCAGCTGGGGCTATGCGTTTGCCTACACTTCGTACACCTGGACCGGCGATGATTATACTTACTATGCCTACGAGAATGGGTACTACGCCTCCACTTACCTGGAGGCCGGTGATCCCGAGGCGGTCAACTGCTATCGCTCGGATGTCAAGCTGGGTGTAGCCACCATGAAGCAGGAGCAGGGCAACTGGTGCTGGATCGCCACCAGCCAGGGCATTCTCGATTACCTGGGGACGGAAGTTTCGCAGTGCGAAATTGCCAACTACGCCCTGGAGTCAATCGTCTGCTGCATCCCCGGCCTGGTGGACCTGTACTGCGACCAGTTGGGTTCTATGTATGGGAAGCGCAAGAGCGTCGGCGGCATCCTGGAGCACTGGGGCGTGGCTGGCCAGGGGCAGGAGCCGCCGCTGAGTTTTGCCGCCCTGTCCGCCCAGATTGACCTGGGCCGCCCCATGGCCATCGGGTGGCTGTGGAAACCGGGACTGGACAGCGGCCACGCCCTGACCATTTATGGCTATAACTCGGCCATCACCAACGTGTATTATATCGACCCCGGTTACGGGGACGCCCGTACCAGCGCATACGACGCCTTCGTGGAAGACAATGCGCATATCTGGAAATACACCTACTTCAACATCCACCAGTGACCCCACCCTGCGATGATCGCGTAATCCCCAAGGAGATGGTTGGCATGAAATGGCTTGATACTTCCCAAATCAGAAATCCCCGCCCCGGTGAGCTCCTGCTGTGCGTCCTGGCCTGCCTGGCCGTGGTGCTCTGCTGCCCCTCCACCCGCGCCCTGGCTCAAAATCCCGTCCCGCCGCAGGCCGTCCAGGCCGCCAGCCAGGGTCTGCAGCATTACACCACTCAGCTTCCGGCCAGCGAGCTGGCCCGCCTGGGCCTGTCCACCCCGGAAGACATCCGCCATGCGGTGCTCGGCCAGCCGGTCGAAATGCGCCTGCTGGATGGCAGCGCCATCCAGGCCAGCGGCGAGATGCAGCGCCTGGATCCGCTGCTGGTAGCTACGGACACCTGGCTCTTTCCGGTTCTGGTGAATGGAGAGCCGCGCACCCTGATCACCGTCTCAAAACTGAAAGGCAACTGGCAGGTGGTGGAGTTCGGCGGCGCCAACCAGGCGCGCGCCATGGCCGAGGCCGGCGCTCAGATTGACCGGCAGCTTTCTTCGCAGGGCAGCCCACCCACCGGGGCGCGACTCTTCGTGCGCGCGCCCCTGCTCAGCCAGGATTACTACCTGTACGAGGCCCAGGGGGAGCAGATGCTCCTCCCGGTGGCGGGCCGGGGGTCAGACGCTCCCACCGGTTCGCTTTCGGCCAGGGAGGTGCTCACCCAGCTCGAAGCCGCGAGCCAGGAACGCCCGGCTGCGCCCCCGCAGCAGGATGTCCCGCTGGGCGGCGCGGGCGGGCCAGCATCGGGACCCAACCGTGAGCTGCTGATTGCCGCCCTGGTAGCCCTGTCGGCTGCCAGCCTGTTCAGCTTTTTCTGGCTGTGGAAAAAGCGGAGCGCTCGCTAACCTCCAGGCGCAGGGGCGACCCGCCGTGCTCGTCCACAACTGCCCGTACGCACGACAAGGGTCGCCC
>CAIQIV010000682.1 GCA_903871905.1 uncultured Chloroflexota bacterium
GGTGTGGAGGTTGTGGTGGGCACCGCGGTGCCTCCCACCGGGTCGGTTGCTGTCTGTGTCGGTGTTAAGGATGCGGTAGGGTATTCTCTCCCCACCAGGAAAAAGTTGATTAATGGAAAAAATGAAAACTGGTCTCCCCGCGCCTGGACTACAAAGAAAGGAGTGATCGACGGCAGAATAAGCACCAGGAAAAAGCCAATCAAGATAGCACCACCAAAGATCAAGCGTCCTTTATGACGATATTTTTGTCCAAACATAACAACCTCCGTGACAGATTAGCCACAGCCTCCCTATTATGTGCATTATATTAATCTATTAAAACCATCTGGTCAATAATTACATATAACGCACAAACTCGACAATATATACCATATTTAGGTTATACTGGCAGCCTCCTTCCAATGCACTTCCTGGGTAAATATTATCTTTAGAGAATAAGTTGTGGTGATCTCCAGCAACACCAGCTATAATAAAAGAGCATTTCACTGTTCTGACAAAACGTAATGCCGGCACCATCCTGCTTCACCATCATAAGCCGTTGAATCGATCGCTTTTGGGCTTGATAGGAGACCGGTACACGATGGGTCAAGGAATGGTTGACCAGACAATGAAGGTGCTCATTGTAGAAGACTCGGAGAGTGACGCAGGGCTGGTTCTGCGCATGCTGCGCAAATCCGGCCACCAGGTGGATGCACGGCGGGTGGAGACTGCCAATGAGCTACGCTCAGCCCTGGAAAAGCAGGTTTGGGACGTGGTGATTGCAGATTACACCCTACCGCAGCTCAATGCCCCGGAAGCCCTGGCCCTGGTGCAGCAGAGTGGGTTGGACATCCCGTTTATTGTCATCTCAGGGGTGGTGGGGGAAGAAACCGCGGTGGAAATGTTGAAAGCCGGGGCTCATGATTACCTGGTCAAAGACCGCCTGTTTCGCTTATCGTCCGCGGTGGAGCGGGAGATCCGGGAGGCGCGAGCGCGCGGCGAGCGCCAGCGGGAGCAGCAGGCTCTGAAGGAGAGCAAGGCGCGCTTCTTGACCATCTTCCAGGCAAGCCCGGTGCTCATTTCCATCGCGCGCCTGGCCGATGGCCGGTTTATTGATGTCAACCCGGCCTGGGAGGCTTTGACCGGTTATACTCGCCAGGAAGTTATCGGCTGTAAAGTGGTTGATCTGGACATCTGGGTCGACCCATCTGACCAGCAGCGCATCCAGGATGAGATTATCAGCCAGGGCAGGGTGCGGGATTTGGAGTGCCAGATCCGTCATCGTTCTGGGAGGGTGGCGGATCTCAACCTGTCCATTGAGCCGATTGAATTAGCAGGGGAGCCCTGCCTGGTCAGCATGGCGCAGGATATCACCCCGCGCAAACAGGCGGAAGAAGCGCTGCGTGAGAGCGAAGCCCATTACAGGGCGGTCACCGAAACGGCGCATGACGCCATCATCACCACCGACCAGCGCGGGTTGATTGTGGATTGGAACCAGAGCGCCAGGCGGATGTTTGGTTATCGTATGGAGGAAGTGAGCGGCCAACCACTGGCTCGCCTGCTGACTGAAGCCTCCCGACCACCTGGGATGGGGATCGATAGAGATTTTCCAGTGGATGGTAACGTGGAATTGATCGGGAATCCAGTGGAGCGGCGCGGCCTGTGTAAAGATGGCCGCACGATTCCTTTGGAAGTGTCCCAGGCCGCCTGGGAAGCCAAGCACGGCCAGTTTATCACATCAATCTTACGCGACATCGGTGAGCGCAAGCGTACCGAGGAATTCCTTTACCTGCAGCGCTCTGCCCTGGAGGCAGCGGCGAATGCCATCGTGCTAACCAACCGCCAGGGTATCATCCGCTGGGCTAACCGGGCTTTCACTGCCCTCACCGGGTACACACAGCAAGAGGTACTGGGGAAAGATGTGGGTGACCTCACCCGCTCAGGGGCTCATCCCCCATCTTTCTATAAGGAGTTGTGGGAGACCATCCTTTCCGGACGTGTGTGGCAGGGGGAGGTCATCAACCGCCGCAAGGATTCCAGCAATTATTTCGAGTATGAGTCGATTACTCCGATCGTTGATAATAACGGGGTGATCACCAGTTTTGTGGCCATTAAACAGGATATCACCCGGCAGAAACAGGCAGAGCAGGCTCTATTGGAGGAGAAGGAACGCTACCGCAGCCTGTATGAAAACGTCCCGGTCGGATTGTACCGTACCACCCCGGCAGGCCAGATCTTGATGGCTAACCCGGCTTTGGTTCACATGCTGGGGTTTTCCTCGTTTGATGATCTGGCGCAAATGAATATTGAAGCGCGGTATGCCCAGGAAGATTCTCGCAGGCAATTTCGCCAGCGCCTGGAACAGGAGGGGGTGATCCAGGGATTTGTCTCTGGTTTTCTGCGCAAGGATGGTTCTTTGATTTATATCAGCGAAAGCGGTCGTGCAGTGCGCGACCTGGATGGCCGCGTCCTGTATTACGAGGGCACCATCGAGGACATCACCCAAATCCGCCAGTCCGAGCAGCAGAACCGCCGCCTGGCTGCAGTCATTGAGCAGGCAGCCGAAATGGTCATCGTTTCGGATGCATCCGGGCGGATCCAGTATGTCAATCCCGCCTTTCAAAAAATGTTTAATATTTCCACCCAGGAGGTGGTGGGCAGAAACATCTCCAGCTTCAACAGCCTTGACCAGGATGCGCAGGACTGGGAACAAATCTTGCAAATTCCTCGCAGCGGCTCCGTCTGGCGCGGAAATATTAACTTGAGAAGAGGGAATGGCACGGTGCTGGATGTTGAAATCACCGTTTCTCCGGTGCGGGACCTGGAGAATGAAATTTCCAGCCTGGTCTACCTGATGCGAGATATCACCCAGGAGCGGTTGGTGGAGATCCAGCACCGGCAATCTCAAAAGTTGGAAGCCATTGGCCAGTTGGCCGCGGGGATTGCCCACGAGATCAATACTCCCACTCAGTTCATCGGCAACAATATCCGCTTCATCCAGAATGGCTTCCAGGACCTGATGCCACTGCTGGAAAAATACCATGACATCGTACATCAAGTTGGGACAGGGGAAATCTCCCAACATGAGATTGAAGAAGCTCAAGCCCTGGAACAAAGGATCGATACCGGCTTCCTGGCGGCTGAAATCCCGGCAGCCCTGGAAGGCTCACTCAAGGGCATTGATCGGGTGACCCGCATTGTCAGCGCCATGAGGGAATTTTCGCATCCCGGTGAGCATGAAAAGGCCTTGGCGGACATTAATCATGCCATTGAAAACACATTGATTGTTTCTCGCAACGAGTGGAAATATGTAGCAGAGCTTACTACCGACCTGGATCCAGGTCTGCCGCTGGTCCCCTGCCTGGTGGATGAATTCAACCAGGTGATCCTTAACCTGATCACCAATGCAGCAGATTCCATCCGCGATATGCAGATGCAAGAAGGAGAGCATGTTGCAGGCCAGATTCAAATCAGCACCAGCCATACCAGGGAGTGGGTGATTGTTAAGGTTTCAGATAACGGTACCGGTATCCCGGAACATATCCGCCAGCGTATCTTCGAGCCCTTTTTCACCACCAAAGAAGTCGGGAAGGGCTCTGGGCAGGGACTGCCTATTTCTTATGACCTGATTGTGAACAAACATGGTGGTAAGATTGAGTTTGAAACCCAGGAAGGCCTGGGGACTACCTTCATCATACACCTGCCTGTGCGGCCGGGGGGCGCAAGCGGCAGGTGAACGGTTGAATCGAGAATAAACACCGGATGCGTTGGAGCAAGCTGTGAACACGATCCTTTTTGTGGATGATGACCCTGAGGTGTTATCCAGCACCCGCCGCCTGTTGTATACCATGCACCGCGACTGGCAGGTGACCTATGCGGCATCCGCAGCGGAGGCGCTGCAGAAGCTGTCCGAAAGAGGCTATGATGTGGTGGTCAGTGATATCCGCATGCCGGGGATGTCGGGGATCGAGCTGCTGGAACAGGTGAGGGCTCGTTATCCGCGAGCAGTGCGGATTGCCCTGTCTGGTCATGCTGACCGGGAAGCGGCCTTGCAAGCCTCGGGGCTGGCACACCGTTACCTGGCCAAGCCGTGTCCCATTGATGATATTGCCGCGGCCATCCAACAATCCCTGATCATGGTGGACCTGGTTAGCGATGAGGATTTGCGCATCCTGCTGTCACAGTTGAAGAGCGTGCCCAGCCAGCCTGATGCTTATCTCCAGATCCTGGAGGAATTGAAGCAGCCAGAACCATCAGCCGGTAAGGTGGGCAGGATCATCTCCCAGGACGCAGGCATGGCAGCGAAGATCCTGCAGCTGGTAAACTCGGCTTTCTTTGGGCTGCCGCAAACGGTGATTGAGCCTGCCCAGGCTGTGCTGCTGCTGGGCGTGGAAACCGTGCGCGACCTGGTTCTTTCGATCGGAATTTTTTCCCAGTTCGACGGACAAAAATCCCGGCAGGTGTCCCTGTCCAACCTGTGGAATCACAGCCAGCGGACAGGAGGCCTGGCCAAGATGATCGCGGTACAATTGAAAGGCGACAAGAAACAGGTGAATGATGCCTTCGTAGGTGGTTTGCTGCATGATGTCGGTAAGCTGATCCTGGCAGATAATTTTCCTCAACGCTACCAGGAAACGGCTGTCCGATCGATCATGGAGCATCAGCAAACCATCCATACTGAAAAGCAGGCCTTTGGCGCCGACCATGCCCAGGTCGGAGCGGCCCTTCTGGGCTTGTGGGGGCTATCGACTTATGTGGTCAGCGCCATCGAAAACCATCACCAGCCTGCCCTTGCAGCTATGGACGATCGCATCCCCGTGACTGCGGTCCATGCTGCCGATGCTTTGGATTACCTGGCTCATCCGGAGCAGGCAAAGTCCAGCCTGCCACCGGAACTGGACCTGGCCTTCCTGCGCTCCTGCGGTCTGGAAGACCAGTTGATTGCCTGGAGGCAGCTTGCATTTTAGGAGAAGGGAGCCTGCATGGAAGATCGGGTCCTGATAGTGGACGATGATCCGGAGATCCTGGAGTCGTTTCGCCGCTATTTCTTTCGTGTCATCCGCTTATCCACCGCCTCCGGTGGGCGGCAGGGGCTCAAGATGGTGAGCGAGACGCCGTTTGCGGTGGTCGTGTCAGATTACATGATGCCTCAGATGGACGGCATCCAGTTCCTGACCAGGGTCAAAGAGATCAGCCCGGATTCCACACGCATCATGCTTACCGGTTATGCAGATGTCAATCTTGCCATCGATGCGGTGAATGAAGGGCATATCTTCCATTTTCTCACCAAGCCCTGCCCACCGGACAAGCTGGCTAAAGCCATCCAGGCGGGGCTTGATTATTACAATCTCCATAAAACTGAGCGCGAGCTGCTGGAGCAAACGCTGAACGGCAGCATCAGCATGTTGGTGGAGATCCTGGGGCTGGTGAACCCGGTGGCCTTCAGCCGGGCAACGCGCCTGAAAAAGATGGTGGCTGAAGTGGTCCAATCCCTGCAGGTGACACCCGTGTGGTTTTACGAGCTGGCTGCCATGCTCTCTCAAATCGGGTTCGTGACGCTGCCGACCTACCTGCTGGAAAAGGTTTACCAGCAGAGGCCGCTGAGCAGCGAGGAGCAGCGGTTACTGGACAGCCACCCGCAAATTGGGCGCGGCCTGATCGAGAAGATCCCGCGCCTGGAGATGATCGCCCCCATGATCGGCGACCAGAACAAGCGCTACAGTGATTTTATGCTCACCCCGGGCTCGCAGCTCCCCCGCAAGCCGGCGGTGCTGGGGGCGCAGATATTGAAGGTGGTGGGCGATTACGATGACCTGGGGAACAGCGGCTACCTTCATCCTGAAATTTTAAGCATCATGCGCTCCCGCGGCGGGGAATACAACCCGGCGGTATTGGATGTTGTGGATAAAACCTTTGCGGTGAGCAGCGACCTGGAGCGGCGCAAAGTATACCTGCATGAGGTGGAGATTGGCATGGTTGTGGATGAGGATGTGTTTACCATGGACCGCCAGCTTCTGCTGCGCCGCGGCCAGGAATTTGATGCTACCGTGCTGGCCCGGCTGCGCAATTTTGCCCTGTACGCCAGGCTCCAGGAGCCTTTCCAGGTCTATATTCCACCGCAAAGGAGAGCTGAGGAGTAATGGAAGCCTTCACCAAGACGAGCATCCGCTGGATCAAATCCTGGCTGGTTCCTCCAAGCTACCCGGGCGATGCGGTCCAAACGAACCGTGCGGCTGCGCTGCATGTGTTCCTGCTGACTTACCTGGGCATGCTGCTGCTGATCTTCCTGGGTACCATGGTAAGTGGATTTGTCACCTTTTTCGTGCTGGTCATGGATGGAATCGCATTTTCTGTTTCCCTGGGTCTGTTACTGGCGCTGCATCACGGCTGGTTCAGGCTGGCCAGGCTCGGATTGATACGGTCTGCTGACCAAGCCTGGCACCTCTGTGAGCATGGCTGTATGGCTGACCTATACTATCCTGTTCTTCTGGATTGGTTGCCTGACCTTTGTCTCGGTTCAATCACCCACCGCGCGCTGAAGCAGGCTCAAGCCAAGCTGAAAGAACGCGGCCGCGCCGAAGAATCCGTTCGGTAACCGTTGATCGAAAAGGAATTACCGCTGGAATAAACCCGTTGTTTTCGGTCATGCAGGCAAAAAACTGCATCCCGGCGCGGTTTTCTACCAGGATTGTGCCGTCCGATTTATCCTCGGCGACGGATAGAGGGTGATTCCGACATTGACAGATGCTGGTTCAAGTTGCATAATTGCAGGATAATCCTACATGCATTGAACGGTCTGATAAAAGGAATGGACTTCTACAGTTTGCTGCTGGTTGGCTGCGCCGTCCTGTTTCTGTTTTTCCTGTCCTCCATCACTGTTTACTATTTGCTGTCCCGCGGCTATACCATTTTTAACCTTCAGTATATTAAGCGGCAAGGACGCGGCGATCAATTCCGTAATATTTTCCTGGAACACAGCGCGGTCATGCTGCTGGTGGAACCTGTCTCAGGAAAAATACTATCGGCGAACCGCGCGGCCAGCGAATTTTATGGCTACCCCCTGGACAGCCTCACCAGCATGTCTATTAATGAGATCAATATCCTGAAATCGGAAGAAGTCGCCGCTGAGCGGAACAGGGCTTTTAACCTGGAAAAGAATTATTTTCTGTTCAAACACCGCCTGGCCTCCGGGGAGATCCGGGATGTAGAGACTTATTCCACCCCGGTTTTCTACGAGGGTGAACGTGTTTTGTTTTCCATCATTCACGATATCACTAAACGCAAGCAGGCTGAAAATGCATTGGCGGCCAGCCGGCAGGCTTTCCAGGAACTGGTGGAACAGGTGCCAGAGGTAATCTATACGGATGTCATTGGCGGCAGTTGGCAGTACCTCGGGCCGAACATCCAGGATCTGTGCGGCTATTCAGCGCCTGAGCTGCTACATGACCCCGGCTTGTGGAAGACAATCGTGCATCTTGATGACTGGGAGCGGCTGCAGACCGCCGTCGATGCTCTATCGGTCGGGGATGTGCTCAACATTGAATATCGGTTGAACACACGATCAAGGGGAGTGATCTGGGTGCGAGATCATGGAGTGGTCAAACAGACTGTAATGGGTGGTGAAAGGTTGCTCCAGGGGCTGCTGGCGGATGTCACCCAGCAAAAGCAGGTTGAAGCAGCACTGATGGACAGCGAAACTAATTTCCGCACTTTTTTCGAGACCATCGAAGATATGATCGTGGTGGGCACTCCGGATGGACACATCTTCTACACCAATCCAGCTCTCCAAAGGAAGTTAGGCTACAGCCCTGAA
>CAIQIV010000683.1 GCA_903871905.1 uncultured Chloroflexota bacterium
AGCGGCAATGCCAGAGGTGGCGCTGCCGTTCAACACTTCCACGCGAGCACCTTCAGCCTTCATTAAATCTGCCGGCGACATGCTGGCCGCGGCCGGGTTGGCGGGGCCGGTGTTGGTGAACAACTCATCCCGCATGGCGCGAATTTTTTCGGTAATCGGCTTGAGCACCTGCTGTCCGTCGGCGGCGGATACGGCAAAATTCACCTGGTCGGGGGGGCCGATGATGCCTTTTTTGATGTTTTCGGTGGGGACCTGCGAGGCGAGCCAGGCCAGCTTGATCGCCTGGTCCATGGTCAGGTTGGTGTGAATCCCGGCAGAGAGCTCCTGGTAGAGCACCGGGGCCTTGGAGATCATGGTGGGCAGAACTTCAGGGTCAAGCAGGCGGTCGCGGATGGCCATGATGATTTCCTGCTGGCGCCCGGCGCGGCCGAAATCATCGCCAGCATTCTTGCGCACCCGGGCATAGGCCAGCGCCAGGTCTCCGGGGAGAGTCTGGATGCCAGGCTTCAGGGTCTTGGTGTTGCCGCCGCCCAGCGGGTCTACCTTGATCTTTTCCGGGACATTCACCTTAACGCCGCCTATCTCATCGATGAATTTGATAAATGCCTCGAAATCGATCTGGGCGTAGAAATCGATCGGCACGCCTAACAACCCCTCCACCGTGTCCATCGCCAGGCCCGGCCCGCCGCCGTTTTCATACTTGTAGGCTTCTCCAAGCTGGTATGCAGTATTGATGCGGTTATATTTGAAGCCATGCGGGATATTCACCCACAGGTCGCGGGGGATGGAGAGCATGGCGCCGCTGCGGGTGAGCGGGTCGAGGGAAAGCAGGATCATGGTGTCGGTGCGCGGCGGCCCTTCCTTGGCCTGCCAATCGCGATAGTCCAGGCCCATGATCAGCACAGTGACGCGCTGCGCGCCATCCCAGGCGGGCGGGGTTGGCCCACTCACAGGCTGCAGGGGGGCAGCCAGGCTGGCAGGCTCGGCTGTTTCACCGGGCCGTAGGGTCGGGGTGGCATCCAGGATGGCCACGCCCGGCAGGCTGGTCATTTGCCAGGAGACAACCAGATCACGGACGACCTTAAATGTCAGGTAAGCGGTCAGCACCACCGCGGCCAGGAAGGTGACCAGCAGGGCAATTTTCAGCCAGGAGGGGGTGGCTGAGGAAGTGTCTTGTTGTGTAGTAGGTTGCATAAGTTTACTGTTCTCTCGGTAGCGTTTTTTAGAAAGACGCTTCTTTTTCTACAATCCTGGGCATAACGCCTTCGTCCCTTTTCTCCAAGAAATTGGCGAAAAGACGGACGCGATTATAACACGGTATAATTGTAGCGCCGGTAAGTCCAATCTTGGTCTTATCTTTGCTGAACGCCCTGGTGGATGGTATGTAGATCTGATGTCGGTTTTGTCTGCGGTTGATCTTTCAAAGTCTTTTGGCCCGGTGGATATTTTCAAAGGGATATCCCTGGATATTCCCCATGGGGCGCGGATTGCTATTGTAGGCTCCAATGGGATTGGGAAAACAACGCTGCTGCGGGTGCTGCTGGGTATTGAGGAACCTACCAGCGGCACGCTGCACCGGGCGCGCGGTATCCAGGTCGGTTACCTGGCGCAGGAGGCCAGCCTGAGCAGCGAGCAGACCCTGTGGCAGGAATGCCTGTCAGCGCTGGCGGACCTGCGCAGCCTGGAAGCAGAGCTGACGCGGCTTGAGGCGGCGATGAGTGATGCCTCTCAAGCAGAGGCAGCTCTTGAGCGTTATGGGCAGATCCAGGTGGAGTTTGAGCGTTTGGGTGGTTACACCTATGAAACCCGCATCCGCCAGACGCTCACCGGTTTGGGATTTGAAGCGCGAGACTATCACCGTCCTCTATACCAGCTTTCGGGGGGGCAGCGCACGCGCGCTCTGCTGGCGCGCCTGCTGCTGGCCAACCCGGACCTGCTGATACTGGATGAGCCAACCAACCACCTGGATATCGCTGCGGTGGAGTGGTTGGAGGGCTACCTGAGCCAGTGGCCTGGTTCTGTGCTGATCGTCTCGCATGACCGCTATTTCCTGGACCGGGTGGTGAACCATATCTGGGAAATGAGCGGCAGTGGGCTGGAAACGTACCGGGGAAATTACACCGCCTATGTGCAGGATCGCCAGAACCGCTGGGAACTGCGCCAGCAGTCTTTTGAATCCGAGAAGGAACGGCTGTTGAAGGAGCTGGACTATATCAAGCGCAACATCTCAGGGCAGAATACGCTGCAGGCCAAGGGCAAGCTGCGCCGCCTGAGCCGCGAGATCCAGGCCATTGAACAATTAGGGATTGAGGCGGTGCAGAAGAAGAACTGGTTAGAGATCACCGGCCTGGCGGAGATCAACGAGCGCCCGATGAACGTGGACGAGGTGGAGCGGCGCATTCGGGGGTTGAAGGGTCCTCGCAACCGCCCGCCGGTGCTCCATCTACATCTCAAGGCCAGTCACCGCTCAGGGGACATTGTACTGCGCACCAGCGGGGTGGCCATAGGCTATCCCGATGAAGGGCGTCCCCTGTTCCGCTGCCCGGACCTGGTTTTGAAGCGAACGGAATGCGCGGCTATCATTGGCCCGAACGGCGCGGGCAAGACTACTTTCCTCAAGACACTGTTGCAGAAGATGCCCCCCCTGGAGGGGGAGGTAGAACTGGGCGCCAGCCTGAACGTGGGTTACTTTGCCCAGGCGCATGAAGACCTGAATCCTCAGCGGACACTGATTGATGAGATCAACTCGATTGCTCCTAATATGCTGCCTGCGGAAGTGCGCGATTACCTGGCCCGCTTCCTGTTCACCGGGGATGATGTGTTTAAGCTGGTTGCTGTGCTCTCGGGTGGAGAGCGCGGCAGGCTGGCGCTGGCCAAGCTGGCGCTCTCCCGAGCCAACCTGCTGCTGCTGGACGAGCCGACCAATCACCTGGACATTCCGTCCCAGGAGATTCTGCAGGATGTGCTCAGCGATTACCCTGGGACGATCCTGCTTGTTTCCCATGACCGCTACCTGATCGATGCCCTGGGCTCGCAGATTTGGGAGATCCGCCCGGACGAGGCCTGGATGGAGGTCTTTGAGGGGAGTTACAGCCAATATCGCGAATACCATGAACTTTGCCAGGCAGAGCAAGCGGCGCAGGAAGCGCTCCAGCGCGCCCGGGCAGGACAAAAGAACCGCCCTGCCCAGGCCTCTGGCGAGGAGCGCCAGCGCCGGCAGCGGCTGAAGGTTGTCGAAGAGCGTATTGCAGACCTGGAGGCGCTGGTTGCTGAACTTTCTCGCAAGCTGGAGAACCCGCCTTCTGACCCGGCCCAGGTGCAGAGGCTGGGAGTGCAGTATGTAAAGTCTGAGGAAGAACTGAACAGCCTGCTGTCGGAGTGGGAGGAGCTGCAGACCCAAACTTAATCGGCAGGCGCGGCCTGGGAAAGCTGCGGCTCGTCGCCGTTATAGGCGCGGATTTGGGGCCAGCGCACAGCAATGAAATAGGCGGCGATGATGGTGCCAACCCCGCCGCTGATAATAGCAAAGATCGGGCCAAAGAGCTGCGCCACCACCCCCGCTTCCACTTCGCCCAGCTGTGGCCCCCCCATGAAAAAGATCTGGTTGACGCTGGTCATGCGCCCGCGGATGTAATCCGGCGTTTGGAGCTGGCGGATGGTGTTGCGGATGATGGTGCTCACTGAATCAGCAGCACCGACGAACACCAGGGCCAGCATGGCCATCCAAAACGTGCTGGTCAACCCAAAGAAGACCGTTGCCAGCCCAAATGCTACCACTGAGATCAGGAACACAGGTCCCTGCCGGCGGATCTGATCTAATTGTGAGACCACCAGGGCGGCAGCCACTGCGCCGATCGACTGGGCGGCTGACAGCCAGCCGTATTCGATGGCGCCCACATGCAGCACATCACGGGCAAAGATGGGCATCAGGGTGTTGGCGGAGGAGAAGAAGGTGGCAAAGAAGTCCATGATCATTGTGGAAAGGATGATCGGCTGGTTCAGGATAAAGTGCACACCTTCGCGGATAGCCTTCAGGCTGATTTCAGGTTTGTGTCCGCTTGCAGATTTTTGCGCCACGGCACCCATCAGCACCAATGCAGCCAGTACCGCCATGAAAGATATGGCGTTAAACAGGTAGATATATCCCAGCCCGGCATAGGCGATGACCAGGCCGGTTACTGCCGGGCCAACGATAGCCCCGGTCTGGAAGGCAATGGAGGTCATGCTGAAAGCATTGGGCAGATCTTCAGCAGGAACCAGGTTAGGAACCAGCGCCTGGCGGGCCGGCAGGTCAAAAGCCACGACCACTGCCTGGATGGCAGTCAAGGCGTAGATATGCCACAACTGCAAAGTATTGGTGAAGGTCAGCGCAGCCAGTCCGAAGGCCACCAGCGCCTGACCGGATTGGGTGATCAACAACAGCATACGCCGGTTGGCGACATCCGCCACGGCGCCGCCAAGCAGTGAAAAGAACAGGATGGGCAGAAAGCGCACCAGCCCCACGCCTCCCAGGGCAATGGGCTCGGTGGTCAGGTTGCGGATGTGCCAGAATAGCGCCCAGACCTGCATCTGCGTGCCGGCGATGGAGATCATCAAGCCGATCCACAGCAGGCGAAAGCGCCGGTGGCGTAGTGATGGGGGAATATGTAACGTCATAGCTATGAAAAGTCCTTTTCTCTAAGCCAGGCGAACGAATCCGCCTGGCGGTTCGACCGGTTCTATTCTCCCCCTCAGGTTCCCCAGTCGCGCAAATACAGGAAGTCGTATCCTACGGTACGGTTGGTAAGCTTGGCAATGGGAGGCAGGATGCGCTTGAAGTGATTGCGGCGCACGCGTTCCACCACTTTTCGGACAAAAGCCTCGTCAAAGCCGGCTTCAACGCAGTCCGCCGGGCTGTAACGCTCATCCACCAACAGGTACAACAGCCGGTCCACCTCTTCATAGGTAAAACCGAGCTCGCCCTCATCGGTCTGGTCCGCCCACAAGTCGGCTGAGGGCGGCTTCTCAATGATCGGCTGGGGGACCCCCAGGGAGCGGGAGAGCTGCCGCACCTGTGTCTTGTAAAGGTCTCCAACCGGGTTCAGAGCATTTGCAGAATCGCCATACAGGGTGGTGTAGCCCAGCAGGATCTCGGTCTTGTTGCCGGTGCCGACCACCAGACCGCGGAATGCCTCGGATTGGTCATACAGTACGATCATGCGCGCCCGCGCCATGGCGTTGCCGCGCCGCATGGAATTGGCCTCGGGGAAGCGCTCGAAGAGTGGATCCACCATGCCCGTGATCGGCACAGTGAGCGACTGCACCCCCAGGGCGTCGATCACCATGGTAGCATGTTCCAACGAGGCCGGCGAGGAGGTCTTGTAAGGCATACAAACTGCCAGGACGTTCTCAGGCCCTAAGGCCTCCGCCGCCAGGTAGCAGGACAGGGCGGAATCGATACCGCCCGACAAGCCAATGACGGCGCGCGAAAATCCGGCGCGGGTAATCTCAGAGTGAATAAAACCGGTGAGGATGGTTCGCGCCAGGTCAGTATTGATTGTCAGGTCAATTTTCAACTACTCATCACCATTTCCTGCGCCGTGCGGCGCATTGCGCTGAAGTTTCCCATACAGGTACCAGTAGGTATCCTTGGGGAAGGCAGGCTCCAGGTCTGCTTCCCAGATGAAAGCGCCTGGCGACAGGACTGCCTTGAGATATAGATCCAGTGAATGGAGCAACTCCGTTTCCACCGCAGGGAGCGATTGGGCTTCCTGCTGCAGCAGATGAAGCTGGGCGCGGCGTGAGACTTCATAGTGATAGCGGTCATAATTTGCGCCGGGCTGCTCACGATATTCTACCAGGAAGTTGCGCCATAGGCTCAGGCGATGGTGGAATTCAATGCCGGCTTTGGTCTGCCAGGCAACATGCCAGCGCTGGCGGATAGCGCCCATCTCGGCGCATAGCTGGTCCATTTTCGCCTGGTCTGGCTGGCTGGTCAGCCGGGCGTGGATGCGCTGGCAGGCGATCAGCAATCCGCCGACCGAGAGTTGGAGATAGGGCAGGTGCCCATGGGTTACGTTAATACCGATTGGCCAGTTCCAGTCATGCGAGAGCAAGAACTCCTCCAGCATTGGCGCACCGGCCTCCAGGTAACGCAGGTCATGCTCAAGGGTAGTCATTTTGGCCTCCTGGCAGCTCCCAAAATGATGGGAACTACCTCTACATTGATCATACCTGTTTTCAGATCAGTTTGCAACGGAGGAATGGACATTGGTTGAGCGGGTCTTTTCGTTCCGGTAAATTCCGGGTTCAGGACAGAACAACTGAGAAGCCGCGGCTGTTGCTGTACAGCCGCGGGCTTCTCCAGGTCAGGCCAGTAACGATTTATGCTAAACCAGCATTCGCAGCGGCTGCTCCAGGTACTGTGCCAGAGTTTGCAGATACTGGGCAGCTTCAGCGCCATCGCTGACACGATGGTCAACAGAAATGGTAACCTTCATGCGCCAGCCGGGGCGAATTTCGCCGTCCTGAACTACGGGGACCTGGCGCGCCGAGCCCACTGCCAGGATCGCTGCTTCAGGTGGGTTGATGATTGCAATGAAGTGCTCTACATCGAACATCCCCAGGTTGCTGATCGAAAATGTAGACCCTTCAATATCCTCAGGGCGAACTTTGCCAAGCCGCGCCCGTTCTGCCATTCCGCGCACCTCCTGGGCGATCTGGCGCACAGACTTGAGATCTGCGTCCCGGCATACTACAGTGAGCAGGCCGCCTTGCACGGCTACTGCCACGCCAATGTTTACCTGCCCGTGGCGCCGGATTGTATCGCCTTCCAGAGAGGCGTTGAGGTTAGGGAACTGGCGCAGGGAAAGGGCAACCGCCCGGATGATGAAATCATTGACAGACAGCTTCTCGCTCTCTTCCAGCAGGTTGTTGGCCTGTTTGCGCAGGGACATGAGAGGCGCCATATCCACTTCATGCGTAACGTAAAAGTGCGGAACCTGCTGCTTGGCTTCGGTCATGCGGCGGCCGATGGCGGCGCGCAGGCGGTTCATGGGGATAGATTCGCCGGCTGCCGCGACAGCCTGGGCTGACTGGATGGGGGCTGGCGCGGGTGATGCCGGCTTTTGCCCTGGTGCCGGCGCAGGGGTGGCAGCAATCGGAGCAGATGTCTCAGCAGGCGGCTGGCGATAGCTTTCAATATCCTGGGCCATCAGATCCGCTTTCACAATGCGTCCATGGGGGCCGCTGCCGCGAACTCTGCGCAGGTCAATCCCACGCTCCTGGGCGACGCGGCGCGCCACCGGCGAGGCGCGTACGCCGCCAGGCAGCTGTCCGCTCTCATCTGCGGCGGAGGCCGAAGGAGCCGCAGCAGAGGCAGCCCGGGTTTTTTCTTCTGCAAGGGCCACGGCTGCTGCAGGTGCAGCGCCGGTAAGGCCTAACGCCTGGTAATCGACCTGTTCTCCGGGAGAGGCAACCACCGCGATGGGAGTGTTGACCGGCACCACCTCACCTTGTGGTACCAGGTGGCGGGTGACCACACCCTCATAGGCAGATTCCACCTCCACAGTAGCCTTGTCTGTTTCAATCTCCGCCAGGACGGATCCTTTGTAGACTGCATCGCCTTCAGCCAGCACCCAGCGTACCAGGGTGCCTTCAGCCATGTCAAAACCCAGCTTGGGCATGGTGACGATTTCAGCCATCAGATCACCTCCTTGACGGCTTTTACCACATCCTCTACCTGAGGCAGCGCCAGCTGTTCCAGGTTGCGGTTGTAAGGCAGGGGGACTTCTTTTTGAGCCACGCGGCGCACGGGTGTATCCACATAGTCAAAGGCCTCTTCGTAAATGCGTGCCGCAATTTCCGATCCGACACCGTACGAGAGCCAGCCTTCTTCGACAATCACAGCCCGGTTGGTTTTCTTGAATGACTCGATCACCGGGCCCATATCCAGCGGGCGCAGGCTGCGTAGATCGACGATCTCTACCTCGATCCCATCCTTTGCCAGTAAATCTGCTGCCTTGGTGGATACCTCCAGCATCTTGGAGTAGGTGACCAGGGTGACGTCCCGCCCTGGACGCTGAACCTGCGATTTGCCGATGGGGATGGTGTATTCTCCCTCGGGGACCTCCCCGCGCACCTGGTACAGGGTGGCGTGTTCAATGAATAACACCGGATCGTTGGAGCGAATGGCAGCTTTGAGCAGCCCCTTGGCATCTGCAGGGGTGCCTGGGGCAACCACCTTCAGCCCAGGGAAGTGAGCAAAGATGGCGTCCGGGGTCTGCGAGTGTGTGGCGCCAAGCTGTCGGCCTCCGCCGCCCACGGCCCGGATCACCAGGGGCAATACCATCTGGCCGCCGAACATATAATGCAGCTTGGCCGCCTCGTTCACAATATGATCCATGGCAGAAAAGGCAAAATTGATGGTCATTAATTCCGCCACCGGTCGCAGGCCGGTCAAGGCTGCACCGATAGCGCCTCCGACGATTGCCGATTCAGCAATGGGGGTGTCCTTCACCCGCTGGGGGCCAAAGTGATCGTAGAAGCCTTTGGTTACTGCATAGGTTCCACCCCATACACCGACCTCTTCTCCCAAGATAAAGACCCCAGGATCCCGTTCCATTTCCTCCCACAAGGCCTGGGAGATAGCTTCACGCATGGTTATTCGAGCCATGATTACCTCAAAGAATCATTATCAAAGATTATGGTTCTACATAAATGTTTTCAAACAATGCCTCAGGAGCCGGTTCTGGGCTGGTTTCTGCAAACAGCACAGCCTGGCGCACTTCGGCGGCTACCTTCTCGTCCAGCTCATCCAACTCAGCCTCGCTGGCGATACCCAGCGTTTCGACCAGCTGCTTGCGGTAGATGCCAATCGGGTCATTTTCCTGCCATTTCTTGACTTCGTCAGCCTGGCGGTAGCGCTCGGGATCGCCCATGGAGTGCCCGCGATAGCGGTAAGTCATAATCTCCAGGAAGTAAGGGCCTTGACCGCTGCGAATATATGCCATGGCCTCGGCGGCGGCCTGGATTACATCTAATAAATTCATGCCATCGACACGGCTGTTGGGGATAGCATATCCCTCTGCCTTCTGTCGGATCTGTGAAACGGCGGATGCGCGCTCAACAGCGGTTCCCATGCCATACTGGTTATTCTCACACACCCACAGCACAGGCAGGTTCCATACCTTTGACAGGTTGACCGCCTCATGGAAGAAGCCGATGTTGGTAGCGCCATCGCCAAACATGCAGATAGTGACCGCCTTATTGCCCTGGTACTGGTCACCCATGGCAAGGCCGGAGGCGAGAGGCAGGTGCGCACCGACAATGGCGTGGCCACCCCAGAAGTTGCGCGTCACATCAGCCATATGCATTGATCCCCCCTTGCCCTTGGAGCAGCCGGTAGCTTTGCCCAGCAGCTCTGCCAGGACCTGGGTGGCAGGGATACCGCAGTTAATGGCCACGCCATGGTCGCGATAAGCGGTAATTACCCGGTCCTCGGGCCGGCGCGCTGCCACCAGGCCAGTGCTCACGGCTTCCTGCCCGATATAAAGGTGTAAGAATCCGCCGATCTTTCCCTGTTGGTAGAGCTGCGCCGCCTCTTCTTCCACGCGGCGGATCAGCACCATTTGATAGTATAGTTCGAGGTATTCCTTTTTCTCCATTAATGTTCCTTTATCATTCCGGTCGCTTATACGCTGTGACCCCAGCCGATTTCTTCTGCTGCGGTGAAAATATCGGTGACCGATATCAGCCCAATTAACTCCCCCTCAGGTCCGGCAACAGGCATGTGGTGGACTTTTAGCTGCTGCATCCTGGCAGAGCATTCTTGAAGAGTCCATTCTGGATCGGCAGTGATAATCGGAGCAGTCATGATCTCGCTCACGCGGGTTTCAGCAGGATTGCGATCCCCTGCAATGATCTTGTCGCGGATATCGGTTGTTGTGACGATCCCGTAAGAAGGATTGTCATCAGCGGTGGCAACAACCAGGCTGTGGATGTTGCGCCGCCGCATTAATGTTAATGCATAAGAAACTGAGCTGTCCGGATCGACCACAATAACCGGTTTGCTCATCCAGTCGCGCACCTTGGTGGGCATGTGAACCTCCAGAGCGTTTGTTATTTGGAATAATACCGTTGATCCCCGATTGGGGATTATATCACTTCCCTTGACCCGAGAAGGATAGAATTGAGTCAATTCAGGTAAAGAATCCTATTTATTTTGCGCAGGTGGGGTGGCGCAGGTCTCCATGCCCTTTGTTTCCGGAGGCGGAAATGGAATGCCCCAGGAGTTGACCGGGGCGTCGGCAGGTATCCCAGGATTATCTGGAGTTAACGACTGGCGGTATACCACCTGGCGGCTGGCAGCATGGAACACAATGAGCTCGGCAGTATTTGTTGGGGGTGCCATCCCGATCAACGCCAGGTAAATCCCATCTGGGCTCCAGGTCAGGCTGTGAGCATAGGTTAAATCCATCAGAGGCAGGTATTCGCCAGTAAACAGATCAAGCAGGTAAGCCCCATCCTGTTGTTCCGGGTGACCATACCCAAAGACAGCCAGGGTGCGGTTATTGGGGGCGAGGGAAAAGTCAGCCGCCTGGAAACCGTTCATGGGTTGGTAGATGGTACCCGGGTCACGCAAGTTGAACCAGCGCAAGCCGCCGTCCAATCCCTGATCACCAGCGGACCAGGGGGTAAAGACCAGCAGGCTTCCATCCTGAGAGCGCTGGCAGGTCACGGTCCAGGGGAGGCCCATTTCAATTTGTCCCAGGAAAAAACCATCCGCAAACAGCTGGGCGCTGCCGGGCGCAGGCTCCCTGGCAAGGTTGACATCCGGGATCATGGGCTGGGAGCGCAGCTGGTCGAATTGAAAGACCAGCGGGCCCTGGGAAGGATTGAAACCGGGATCCGCAGGGGTAAGCGGCAGGAGCCCTCTCCCGGCGTCCCCCGGGCTGGCAACCTGGCGCGGCTGCTCGGTTCCTGGGCCGGCGATCTGGCCCTGGGCATCCAGGGTGTAAGCTCGCTGCCAGGGATACTGCTCGTTGAGCAGCTCGGGAGGAATTTCTGGGTCAAATTGGACCTGTGAAACGATAAAATCAGAGAGGATCACCTGCCCATCCGGGCCGCCGTACCATCTTTCTCGTAAGACCAGGCCTGTGCTCGCATCAACGGTCAGGCGAGCCTGTCGTTTTCCATCAGGGTTGTACCAATCAACCTCAACCGACTGCCGCCCCACTGATTGCGATGTGTCTACCACCTGGAAGCCCCCACCGCGCTCGGTCCACTGCTTGCCAAGCGCAAACACCGGTCCCTGCACCTGGGGGCTGCGCAGGAACTGCGCCACGCCGGCGATCCAGGCAGGGTCCTGGGATGGGTCCTGGTCGACTGGGTGCAGCAGATCGACCTTTTCAGCTGTCTGGCGAAGCAAGGCCAGCGGGGCCCTGTCTGCCGGACCAAAGAGCAGGATCCGTGCTGCAGGCTGCGCCACCCACGCCTGCAAACGGGTTTTGACCGGCGGACCAATATAACTTGGGGGGCCGTAATAGATAACCTGGGCATCCAGCCAAAGATTGTTCCAAAATTGAGCGCTGGAGGCCAGGCGCTGCAGGATTTGGTCGGATGTCGAGTCAAAAGTCAGGGAATCCGAGGTTTTTGCCAGGGAACCTGTGCCGCTCCATTGCAGCGCACCGGGCACGAAGCTGGGGTTGGATAACAGGCGGGTGTTCCACAGCCAGGCGGTTTGCGCGGCAACTGAGGTGGAATATGCCTCGCTGCCAGGTAGCGGCGGTGTGTAAACCTGGAATTGGGGCGGCAATGATGGCAGGGTGAGGGGTTCTGGAGTGGCATCGGTTGTGGGATCGGGAATCATGCGGCTGACCACCCAGATCAAGCCAACCACGATAGCCAGTCCGATGACGGTGAGCAGGACTTCTGCCAGCGGCGTCAGGCGCCCCCTGCGGGCTTTGCGGCGTGTCAGGTTGGCCTGGATCCAGTTGATCACCGCCTGCTGGTCGTACTGGGTCAGGTCAGCTTCGGGCCAGCGCTGCCGCAAAGCCTGCCTGGGTTGGTCCTCAATATCCTTGAACCTGTATCCCGCGCTGTGCATCAGATCAAGCAACTCGTTGGTGATCGCATCCACCTGGGAGTTCAGGGCTTTTTCCTTGACCCGCAGGATGGCGGCAGACTCTGACAGCGGCCAATCCAGCACCTCGGAAAAGATCAGCGCAAGGCGAGCTTTCTCGTCCTGCATGTCAAAAATGCGCCAGACGAACTCGTAAGCGGGGATTTCTGGGTCTTCGCTTTCTTGATCAGATTGGGCAGGTGAGTAAGTCGGTTTTGGCGGATTTCGCTGCCGGCGCATCTTCTGGCAGGTTTGCAGCGCCTGTCCCCCCAGCCAGGTGCGGATTCCGCTGGCATGACGAAAGCGGTGAACATTCATGGCTGCGGCGATGAATGTTTCCAGGGCTGCAACCTGGGCATCCCCTGGATTATCCAACAGACACAGGCACAGGCGGAAGACCTCGGAATAATGCTCGCGCACCAGGACCTCAGCCAGCATGGATGGACTGGCCTGCCCACTCTGCAGCATCCATTCCAGGTCAGACGATAACTGCGGCTCAGGTTCAAACATGATGTTGGTCGGATCCTGAAATAAGACCGTCCTGAGTATATCACCCTGGAGTATACTTAACCTTAGAACTTCATTTGGAGGTGATATCTGAACATTCTGTATGTAACCTATCCTCTCAATGCCCTGCTGATGGTCAGCCTCCCCCTGATCCTGGCATTCTACCTGATGCACCATTTCAAATTGGGATGGCGCCTGTGGTGGATTGGCGCGGCCACTTTCGTGCTGTCTCAGGCTGGTCATATCCCCTTCAACATAGGGGTGGGATACCTGCTGAGAAACTTGATGGTTGGCTTGACCCAGCCCTGGACGCTGATCATTCAGGCTGTGTTCCTGGGGTTGAGCGCCGGGTTGTGGGAGGAAATGGCGCGTTATGCAGCTTACCGCTGGTGGGCCAGGGAGGCGCGTTCCTGGCCGAAGGGTGTGCTGATGGGCGCCGGGCACGGTGGGATTGAATCCATGCTGTTAGGCCTGCTGGTATTGATTACCTTCTTTCAAATGTTTGCCATGCAGGGGCTGGATCCATTGGCCCTGCCAGTTGAACAGCGCCAGTTGGTTCAGCAGCAGATGGCTGCCTACTGGTCTGCTCCCTGGTATGCCACCCTACTGGGCGCGGTGGAGCGAGTTTTTGCCATGGCGCACCAGATCCTGTTTTCCGTGCTGGTACTCCAGGTTTTTGTGCGCCGCCAGAACCGCTGGTTGTGGCTGGCTGTAGCCTGGCATGCCCTGATTGATGCAGTGGCTGTGTACAGCGTGGCGACCTGGGGTCCATACCTGACCGAAGCGCTCCTGGCAGTAGAGACTGTTTTTGCAGTGCTGGTGATCTTTGCTTTACGCCAACCTGAAACGCCGCAGCCAGAGGCGCCGGCGCCTTCTCCCTCCACCCACCCTCTGAACGGGAACTCCTTGCCCGTAATAGAAGAGACGTTGGAGAATATTGAGGGAACCCGGTTCGATTAGAGATGATCCAGGCGCACGAACTGACTAAGGAATTTGACGGCACCCTGGCGGTCGACCGACTGACCCTGGATGTGCAGGCGGGTGAGGTTTTTGGCTTCCTGGGGCCTAACGGTGCAGGTAAAACCACAACGGTTCGCCTGTTATCCAGCCTGATTGCTCCCACTCGAGGCAGCGCCCGGGTCAATGGGTATACCCTGGGAAAAGACGACACCCATATCCGCCGCACGGTGGGGGTTCTGACCGAATCTCCAGGCCTGTATGACAATTTGACGGCTGAATACAATCTGTTGATCTTTGCAAAATTGTACGAGGTCAAGGATCCCAAGTACCAGGTGGAAAAATACCTGCGCATGCTGGGTTTGTGGGAGAGACGCTTTGAAAGCGTGGGTGTATTTTCCAAGGGGATGCGCCAGAAGCTGGCCATAGCCCGCGCACTGCTGCATGAGCCGCCGCTGCTATTCCTGGATGAGCCAACAGCAGCACTGGATCCCGAGTCTGCTCATCTTGTGCGAGATTTTATTGCCGATCTGCGCAGCCAGGGACGCACCATTTTCCTGTGTACGCACAACCTGGACGAAGCGGACCGCCTGTGTGACCGGATTGCGGTGTTCAAGAAACGCCTGCTGGTGGTGGATACACCAGCACGCCTGCGCTCTCAAGTTTTTGGCCGGCGGGTGGTATTCCATCTGGAGAATGCAACAGAGCATCTGGCTGGTGTGGTGGCGGTTTTCCCATTTGTCACAGAGACGAAAATCCTGGACAATAAGCTGGTGGTGATGCTGGACGATCCGGAAGTCCGCAATCCGGAACTGGTGTGCGCCCTGGTGGAAGCGGGGGCGCGTATCCGCTTCGTGGGAGAACTGCGCCATTCACTGGAAGATGTGTACCTGCAGTTGGTAAAGAACCATGAATAAGATCCTCACCGTATTGAAAAAAGAATGGGCGGAGCTCTTCAAAAACCGCATGGTGTTGTTTACCGTGGCTTTCTTACCATTAATCCTGACCGCCATCCCCCTGGTAATCCTGTTTACCATGGGCCGCAGCGCTGATTTGCAGGGGATGAGCACGGATTTGCCGAAGCAGTTCAATGCCTTCTGCCCGGAAGGTCTGTCCGGCGGGGATTGTTTCCAGGTGTACCTGGTTAGCCAGTTCATGATCATGTTCATGATCCTGCCTCTTGCAATCCCGGCGACTATTGCCTCTTACTCGATCGTGGGTGAGAAAACCAACCGCAGCCTGGAACCGCTGTTGGCGACGCCGATCACCACGACCGAGCTGCTGGTCGCCAAGAGCCTGGCAGCAGTGGTGCCTGGGGTGCTGGCGACTTATGTCGCATTCGCGGTCTTTGCACTGGGGGCATGGATCCTGGTGCCCAGCAGAGTCCTGTTCCAGGCACTGCTGGATGTACGCTGGCTGCTGGCGGTCATGATAGTCGGTCCCTTAATGGCCTTGATGGCGGTCAACACCAGCATCATGGTTTCGTCGCGGGTGAACGATCCCCGCGTTGCAGAACAGCTTTCTATGGTGGTGATCCTGCCGGTGCTGGCGTTTTTCTTTGCCCAGCTTGCCGGTTTGTTTATCATCAACCGCCAGGTGATCCTGCTGGCCTGTCTGGTGTTGTTGGTGGTGGATGCCGGGATGGTGTACCTGGCAGTGCGCTTGTTTCAACGGGAGACAATCCTGACCCGATGGAAATAAGACTGCTTTTCCGCTGTGCAGTCCGTGTATGCCGGGAAAAGACCTGGCTGTGGTTGATGTTCCTGCTTGCCTGCCTGCTGGCCTGGGTTAGACCGGTATTGGCTCAGGATGAGGCGGATCTTGAACTGCGAATCTCGCGCACCATGGGCTATTCTTCTGGCTCAGGCAGGATCCAGGGTTTGTTTAAGCTGAAAGCTGCTGGTCCGGCAGACCTGGCGCGGGTCGCTTTTTTCGTCGATGATCAACAGATCGGCACAGATGAAGCTGCCCCGTTTGAACAGGGGTTCAGTACCGACAATTATGGACTGGGGATGCATACCTTATATGCTGTGGGGGTGACCAGCGGGGGCAGGCAGCTGCGCTCAAATGAGGTCCGGGTGGAGTTTGTCTCTGCCCAGGAAGGCTGGCAGGCTGCCCTGCGGATAATGGTGCCTATCCTGGCTTTGACCTTTGGGATCATGGTTATCTCTTACATCTTTGTTTTCCTTGCAGGGAAAAAAGAAAGCCAGGTTGCCCTGGGAGCGCCGCGGCACTATGGGATCGCTGGGGGAGCAATCTGCCCTCGCTGCAAAAGGCCTTTCTCTATGCACCTGCTGGCCCCTAACATGGCTTTGAAAAAGTACGATCGCTGCCCATTCTGTGGCAAATGGAGCCTGGTGCGCCCGGAGACCAGGCTTAAGCTGCAGGAGGCAGAAGCTGCGGAGCTGCAACTGCCAGCGCTGCCGGTTGAAGAAAGCGATGGCGATCGGTTAAAAAAAGACCTGGAAAATTCCAGGTATACGGATCTTTAATGCGGTCCCATTTTTTTTACTGGCTGCTTCTGTTGAGCCTGGCATGGGGGTGCAGCCTGCGTCTGGCTCCTCAGATGGTTACCCCATCCCCGCTCCCGGTGCAGGGTACATTGATGATTTTATCCAGCCCTGTGGTTCAGGAAGAAACACCCGGCACCCAGGTCCCGTCTCAAGTTCCTGCGGCGACGTCTCCTTCACCGCTTGTGCTTCCCCCAACGGAAGTTCCAACCATCATTCCGCAGCCGACTCAGGCTCTGCCTCCGCCGGACCTGGGGGTGGTTTACATCAAGGACGACAATGTCTTTGTGTGGCGCCCGGGCAGTGGGCCGCTGCAGCTGACCGTCTTTGGGGGCGTCAAAGCGGTATATCCGTCTCCTAACGGGACAGAGGTGGCTGTCCTACGGCAGGCGGGTGAGTTTCAAAATGAACTGTGGGTAGTGCACATGGATGGGAGCGGCGGGCGCCGCCTGGTGTCTCGGGCTGACCTGGATGCCCTGGAACCGGAAACACGCCGCCCGGAAACAGTTGCCATCAATCCCTACCAGGCTGCCTGGGCTCCAGGAAGTTCACTGTTGGCTTTCAATACCGTCCAGGTAATGGAAGGCCCTGGCGGCGCCAGCCCTAAGGACCTGCGGCTGGTCGATACCAGTGCGGTCAGCCCAACCATAACAACCGTGCTGCCGAATGGGCAGGGTGGGATGTTTTACTACTCGCCGGATGGGACCCAGGTCGCGGTCGTCACTCCCCAATCCATCAGCCTGGTGAATGCAGATGGCAGCCGCCTGCGCAGCCCGGTATTTCTGTTTGACCAGGTTAACACCTACAGCGAATACTCCTATCACCCTGAACCGGTCTGGTCAGCCGATTCGAGCGAATTGTGGGTGGTTGTGCCGCCGGTGGACGCATTTTCTGAGCCGCGGCTGCCGACTGAAATCTGGAAGATCAGTGCTGGCGAGAAACCTGAGATTGCCCTGGTGTCTAAAGTCCAGGCTGCGCCATTCTTCGGCAGCCCGGTTGCGCTTGCCCCAGGCCTCTCCCGCCTGGCGTATCTAACAGAGACTGGCACGCCCCTGGAAAACCGCAGTGAGCTGCACCTGGCAAACCTGGATGGCAGCCAGGATACCCTGTATCACACGGCCGCGCTGCTGCAGTTTGACAGCTGGGCGCCAGGTGATGGGCATTTTGTCTTTCGCTTTGACGAGGATCAAAAACCGTATCTGGGCCAAGTGGGGGGGGAGTTCTTGCCGCTGCCAGGCATAAACGGAAGCGCGGCGGACGGCGTTTCCGGCGTGCAGTGGGTGAACTCGGATTTTTACCTGTTTACCCTGACCGATTCACTTTCAGCGCAGTGGGAGCTGCGCCTGGGATCGCTGGATGGAACCAGCCAGGTAATTGATCACGGAAGCGGTCAGGTCCCGGCATATGAGGCTGTCTGGTAAGGGCAGCGCCTCAGGACAGGATGACGAGAGCAGAAAACTCAGACTGCCACCGGCCGCGCCGGGTCAGCGATCCATTCACTCCACGAGCCTGCATACAGGCGCGCTTCGCCCATCCCGGCGTGCAGCATGGCAAGGATGTTGTGGATTGAAGTGACGCCGGACCCACAGTAGAAGACAGCGTGGTCTGCGGGAATATCGCCCAACAACGCCTGGTAATGCTGGTGAAGTGCTTCGGGGGTTTTGAAGCATCCGCGTTGATCCAGGTTTTCCAGGTATGGAGCGCTGAAAGCGCCCGGGATATGGCCGGCGACCGGGTCGATTGTCTCATTCCTGCCGTGATAGCGCTCAGATGCGCGTGCATCGAGCAGGCGATAAGCTGCATCCAGGCGGATGGCGTCGACCTGTTCGGTTGAAAGGACCACTTCCGGGCGCGGCATAGGGATAAAAGTATGCGGCTTGCGGCTCTCTTCTCGGGCAGTTTGCGGGAATTCCCCGGCGGTCCAGTGCTGCCAGCCGCCATCCAGCACTGCGACGTGCAAATGGCCCAACCAGCGCAGCATCCACCAGGCGCGCACAGCAGCCAGTGCCCCACCCGCGTCGTCATAAACTACCACCTGGGTCTGGGGGCTGACGCCCCAGGTTGAAAAGAGGCGGGCGGCTGTTTCAGGCACCGGCAGGGGATGTCGACCGGTCTTTCCCTTGACCACCGGGGCAGACAGGTCCCGGTCCAGGTGGGCGTAGACTGCGCCGGGGATATGACCTTTCAAATAATCACGCTGGCCGCGCTCCGGGTCGGTCAGGGTAAAACGGCAGTCGACAACCAGGCAGTCCGGGTTTTCAAGTTTTTCAGCCAGTAGAGCAGGTGAGATCAGGGTTGTGTAGTTCATACTATGAATTTTAACACACCCGCTGGTTTTACTGGCAAATCAAGGCCGGGTGATCCCCAGGGAGACAGGCGGTAGGCTCAATATGGCGCGGGCATATTGTGCAATCAATGGCTCAAGCTGGCTATCTATTGTATCCGGCAGCATGGCAGGTGGTTTGGATGGATCAAATTTGAGCCCTGGCTCCAGGTTGTTCAGTCGCACCCAGGGAACCTTTCCATCCACCGCAGCATTCACCAGGTCGATGGCATGGCTCAGGTCGGGTTGGACATGGTCATGTGCCGATTGGATGCGCTGGTAGGGTACATTCAGGCTGGGGACGAAGGTCACTGCCTCGCGCTGCGCCCATGCCAGGTCATCACTGCAGGCGGGCAGGCGTTTGTTTTGATTTGTTCCGCAGCCGACCGTGGTATCCCACCGGTTTGCCGGGCCCTCCCAATCGATCAAAAAGCGCACTGGCAGATCTGGGTAGCGTGCCAGGGCTCCGGAGGCCATGGTGATCCCATAAGAGAAGGAAACTATACCCATGCGCTTTGGGTCCATGCCAGGCAGATTTTTTACAGCATTGATGACCGCTGCCAGTCCATCCTGGTGCACGGTTCCATCCTGGTCTTCTTTCCCGGAACTGCGCCCGCGGCCATCCGGATCAAAGATTATCACCAGGAAACCCTGCTGTGCCAGGTGCTGGGCTTTTTGCCGGCTGCCTGCGCCCAATCCTCCTGGGACAAGAACCAGCCCGGGCAGGGGCTGATGGTCCCAGCCCTGGGGGTAAAATGCCTGGACGAACAAATGGGCTCCGCTGGTGGGATTGGTGACCCAACAGGTATGCTCCTGTCTGTCCAGGGTGCATCCACCTTGCAGCTCCTGGTCAGCCGCCGAGACTGGCTGGGCTGGCAGACCCGTGCCAATTACCAGGAATACCAGCAGACAGAGAAACGTTAGCCATGTATGCAGTGTGTTCATGTATTCCTCCTGAAGAAATCTAAACCAGGGTGTGATTGCCCAAAGCCTGATAGGGCCTGTGGCAGGCTTGAGCCAATTTGTGCTGGCTGAAACGATTCTAGCCCTGGGCTGTAATCAACTGATGAAATTATTGTAAAGTGGTGGAAAAGTTTTCCGAACTGGACTCCTGCCATTCTGGCAGAATCACGGTAAACCTGGTCCCCTTCCCAATCGTGCTGTCAACCTGGATATCCCCACCCAGTTCGGTCACAATGGATTTGACGATGAACAACCCCAGGCCACTGCCCTGGATCTCATTTTCTGTGGCATTGCGAGCCCGGTAGAAGCGCATAAATAGGTTCGGTAGATCTTCTGCAGGGATGCCGATCCCCTCATCTTCTATAATGAGATGGATGCATTGGGGGTGTTTGTTCAATTGGAGCTTGATGTCTCCATTGAGATTGGAGAATTTGATCGCATTGGTGAGCAAATTAGTCACCACATCGCTCAGGGCCTGAGTGTCTCCACAGACCAGGGGAAGGTCCGTTTCAATTGATGTTTCTAAGGTGAGATGGTTGGCGTCAAGATTCGGCTGCAATTTTTCGATAACATTTTGAACGATGGCAGCCAGGTCGATTGGGACTGTAGAAAGTTTATACCGACCGCTTTCGATGCGTCCCAGGGTTAGCAGACCCTCAACCAGACCCTGCTGGCGCGACAGGCTATCCTTCAGTATTTCCCAGAACCCTCTTGATTCCTCCTCCTGGATTTCCTGGTCAAGCAGCTGGACCATGATCGATGCGGTGGTGAGAGGAGTACGCAGCTCGTGGGAAGCGCGGTTAACAAAGTCGGTTTTCATCTGTTCCAGGCGGGCGCGTTCCGTCAGATCTGTGATCACCGCGATAATACTGGTGCTGATAAAGTTTACTTTATGTTGGACTGCGGAAACGAGCACATTTGCCCATTCCCCGTCGGTGCGCATCAGGCGAGTTTCAAACGTGGCCATCCCCATTTGCTGCACGAGCTGCAACTTGTCATCAAATTCTTCCAGGTCGGAATAATCCTTTAATTTACGCCCGATCAGATTTTCGGGGCTGGAGAGCAGCAAATTGGCGAAGGCCGGGTTGACATAGATCAGCACCCCTTCAGTCCCCATGATAGTCAAACCCTGCCCCATGGCATTCATCACCTGGAGAGCAAAGTCTCTTTCATTCTGCAAGTCCAGCTGGCTTTGTTGTAAAGAGGTCGCCATATTGTTGAAACGGTCTGTCAGCAGGTTAATTTCATCGTCTGACCACAGGATTCTCTCCACTTCGATGCGGGTGGTCAAATCCCCGGCTTCGACTTGCTCAACACCAGTATTAATCTTAAGCAAGCGTTTGATGATCATCATACGGGTTGCCAGTAATAATAAGGGGAATACCACGATGATCCAAAGCGCTCCACCAATTCCACTCCAGAAATATTCCCATTGGACTCGATTTAGAGAAGGCTGGAAATCCATCTCAACCCAAAGTGCTCCGTTGATGTCATGGTATTCAGGGCTGAATGAGGGACCGTGGAGCGGGAGTACGAAAGAGATATGGGTATTGTTTATGCTTTTTTGTTGGGCCTGGCTTTCAACAGCCTGTGAGATGAGTGGAGAGACCAGTGTTTTTCCGATCTGATACTGGTCATTGTGGGAAATAATTTTCCCGTGCACATCCGTCACTGCAATAAAAACAACATCTTGCAGCGTGGCGGATTTCTCAACCAGACGGGAGAGCGAGAAATAATCTTGATCGGTGGTCAGTACACTGGCATTATATACGATCGAATCGGCCAGCGTGCTGACCCGATCCTCTGCGCTTTTATAAATACTGCGGACGGCTCCCAGGTAGCTTAATACCAGCACCAGGAGCGCGCCAACCAGGCTGGTAAACCCGAAAACCAGGGCTACCTTGGTGCTCAAGGGTTGGAAATTTGTGCGTTCCCGGGTCATGGGCCAGGTATAGTGAGATGCTACATTAACCAGTGATCTGCTGAGAATTGGATCGAGATTTTATTGCGTAGATAGGTCCAGGACAAAGCGCGGCTCCAGCATTTGGGCAGTATCTGGCAGCGTTTTGATCACTTTTTGGTCAAACAGAAATTGGGCGATCGACTGGGTCACGGCGTAGATATCCTTTCCGCTTTGCTTCCCAAATAAGTTGGCGTTTGCCTTAAGATCGATGTACTGGATGCCCTGGACGGTGAGGGCAAACTCATCTGCGCTGATCCCCTCTGCTTTTGCCATGCGTGCATAGGCATCTTGAGGGTTAGATTGCAGATAGTCGACAGCTTCAAAATAGGCTGCCACCACATTTTGCACATCCTCTGGACGCTGTTTGATCACATCTTTACGAAAATTCATGGTGGTAATGATCATTTCAGGATATTCCTTGCTGGTCACCAGGACTTTACCCTTGACCTGCTGCGCGGTATTGGATAAGAACGGCTCCCAGGTGACCCCGGCATCAATTTCCCCTTTGACCATGCTGTCCTGGATTTCCCAGGCAGGAATGCTGACAACGGTGACATCGGTTGGCTGCAGTTTGAAGATATTGAGGATTTTCAGCAGTGAGAAATGTCCTACGGTGCCGATCTCGACGCCAATTTTTTTACCAATCAAATCCTGGCCCTTAATGATTCCAGGTTGAGCTACCAGACCATCGCCGCCGTTTGAATAATCAGTCAGTAAAACCACACTCACATTGCTGTTGGCAGCGTAGCTGCGGATAGCATCATCCAGGGTGTGCATCCCGGCCTCAACTTTGCCATCGCGTAAAGCGTCGATCGAATCGCTGTAAGCAGAAAAGCGCTTAATGATTACTTGAACACCATGTTTTTCATACAGTCCAAGTTGGGCAGCGAGCTCAGCGGGCTCTACTCCGGGCCAGTTCGAGATGGCAATCGTAATAGGCGTTTTTGGTGAACCACACCCTACTGATATCGAGAGGACCGAGAGAGTGATCAGCAGACATAAGGAGGAACGAATTTTATTTTTCATATATCTCTTTTAAGTTGCGCTAACATGATGCAGTATTGGCGAAATCCTTTATCCAAAAATGATGCAGGAGCCTTTTCATATATTCACTATTTCAATAAAAAAACTTATTGACACCCGTTTGCAAAAAAAATTATACCTCGTAATGAATATATGTTATATCGTGATGGGAAAAGGAACGAGAAATTAATCTGTTTGAAATATCACGATGCCAGCTTGCTCAAACACCCTGTCCGTGGGATAATCATTTCATTCTCAGGATCCAAAGAGATGGTGCATTACCCAGACATAAAACGGGTGACTTGACTTATTATGGATATGCCCAACCCACCCTCTGGCGACCGTCTGGCGCTGCTTTACCAGCTTGCCCGTAATTTCAATTCGTCTTTGGACATGGACGAAGTATTGAACCTGGTTATTGACGAAGTGCTGGTTGCCACCCGTGGTGAGCGGGGCTTTGTGATGCTTTTCGCACAGGAAGGGGTTTTGGAATTTCGGGTGGCGCGGGGAATCGAACAGCAAATCATTGATCACCCGGAATTTGAGGTCTCCCGCAGCATTATTGAGCGCGTGGCTGAATCGGGACAACCCATTCTTACCAATGATGCCCAAACCGATTTACGGTTTAAGGCGCGCAACAGTGTGCTGTTGTTAGGCTTACGCTCGATTTTGTGCGTGCCTCTCCGCCAGCGAGACCATATACTGGGGGTGATTTATGTGGATAATCGTCTGCAATCCGGGATTTTTACCCTCTCAGATCTGGAACTGCTCAATGCGATTGCCTCGAATGCGGCGATTGCGATTGAGAATGCACGTTTATACCAGGTGGCGGTTGAAAAGGGTCGACTGGAAAAAGAACTGCAGCTGGCGCTCCAGGTTCAGGTTTCGATGTTACCGCAAAACCTGCCTGCAGTTCCTGGCTGGGAGTTCATTGCTCATTGGTTACCGGCGAGGACGGTTGCTGGCGATTATTACGATGTCTTTCCATTGGATGCAAACCGGTATGGGTTGGTGATAGCAGATGTGACCGATAAGGGCATGCCGGCAGCCCTATTCATGGCACAGACCCGCAGCACCCTGCGCGCGAGTGTGAATGGCATCCAGCCACCTGCTGAGCAGATTGCCCGCATCAATCGCTTGATCTGCTCTGATACTGCCAATGGGATGTTCGTTACACTTTTTTTTGCCATGCTGGATATTACCTCCGGTGAGATGGTGTATGTAAATGCAGGGCACAACCCTCCTTTCTTCTACACCAGTCGAGAAGACAGGTTTTACAAGCTGGTGCGAACGGGTATGTTGATGGGGGTAGATGAATCCGCCACATACGAACAATATGGAATAATGCTCAACCCTGGTGATTTCCTGTTGTTGTATACCGATGGGATCACGGAAGCAACTGATCTCCAGACGCGTGAGTTTGGCGTTGAGCGATTGATGCAGGCCTTGAACCAGAACCGGCGGATGCCCCTGGCTGAAATTGTCAAAGAGCTGCTCAATTCACTGCAGCGTTTTACCGGAACTGCTCCGTTGCTGGACGATGTAACGGTCCTGGGGGTGCGCCGGTCATGAATCAGGGCCACATTTCGTAATGTAATTTTGCCTTTGCCTATATCTTGAGTTTATCCTTCAGAGAAAGTTTCGGGAACTTATTATGAATATCTCATCTCCCTACCCATTTGAATTTCATGTTTCACGCCAGGCGCGCGATCGCTACCAGTTTGATGATGCTCTTTTTGCCTCAAACGGCAATGTTGTTTTTGCCAACTTTCATGCTGCCCGTCTCTTTGCACAGAAAATGAACGCGCGTCGCAACCTGGTAGACTTTCCTGAGCAGGCGATGCGCGCCGGGCAGATCAACGCTATGGGATTATTGGATGAGATTCTGCACCTGGTGCTGCACTCATATCGTCAAGAGCGTTCCCCAGACGTGACAGAACAGGCATTAGAGTGGCTCTCTGAGCGGTTAGGTGCCGACATTGTAGATAAAATGCTGCGCCAATTCGTCAGCGATTTTCCTCCTTCACTGGTTTACCGGCATGAGCTTTCTGTAGATGATTACCTGGCTGGCATTTCAACCTTGCCTGGCAGAGGGGGGATACCCAACCGAGAAATTGTCCTGGAAGAAATCCTGATGCTCTGGTTGGCGAATATGAACCCTGCACTTGCCCCTTACCTGGAGCTTTTTGATGACTCAGCGCTGGAGAAGGATACAGTGTATCCTCAGATTGTTGCCGGGCTGCGCGATTTCTTTATGACCCAACCCTTTTTTGGCCCTGAGCATCAGAACCTGGTTGAGATGCTGCGCAGCCCGGCGGTGAGCGTGCCTCATTCGCTGGATGGCCAGCTGGAATATATCCGCACGCATTGGTCTCCAATGCTGGGGAAAAATTTATTCCGCCTGCTCAGCAGCCTGGATCTGATTCGAGAAGAGCATAAGGTAATTTTCCCAGGCCCGGGACCGGCGCGGGTTGTGGACTTTCACGGCCTGGAAGTTGAGGCTGAGAACTTCAGCCCGGACCGGGAATGGATGCCCAACCTGGTGTTGATTGCTAAGAATGCCTATGTCTGGTTGGATCAGCTTTCCAAGAAATATCGTCTGCCGATTTCGCGCCTGGATGAGATCCCGGATGAAGAATTGGAAGCATTGGAACGCTGGGGATTCACTGGACTGTGGCTGATCGGCTTGTGGGAGCGCAGCACTGCGTCTCGGACCATCAAGCAGATGCGCGGAAACCCGGATGCGGTCGCCTCGGCTTATTCCTTGTTTGAATATGAAGTTGCAGCTGACCTGGGTGGGGACGAGGCTTATCGCGCACTGCGAGACCAGGCCTGGCGGCATGGCATCCGCCTGGCATCTGATATGGTGCCCAATCACATGGGTATCGATTCACGTTGGGTTATTGAGCATCCAGACTGGTTCATCTCTCTGGATTACAGCCCATTTCCGTCTTATACCTTCAATGGCCCTAATCTTTCATGGGACAACCGCGTAGGACTGTTCATTGAAGACCATTATTTTGATAACAGTGATGCTGCGGTTGTGTTTAAACGAGTGGACTTTTGGACGGGAAGTGAGAAGTACGTCTATCATGGGAATGATGGGACCACCATGCCCTGGAATGATACAGCGCAGCTAAACTACTTGCTGCCAGAAGTACGTGAAGCGGTTATCCAAACCATCTTGCATGTGGCCAGGAAGTTCCCTATCATCCGTTTTGATGCTGCCATGACCCTGGCAAAGCGCCATTACCAACGACTGTGGTTCCCGGAACCAGGCAGCGGTGGGGATATTCCCTCGCGTGCTGAGCATGGCATGACAAAGGGCCAGTTCGATGCGGCTTTTCCAGAGGAATTCTGGCGGCAGGTGGTGGACCGCCTGGCCGAGGAAGCCCCGGATACCCTGCTCCTGGCCGAGGCCTTCTGGTTGATGGAAGGTTATTTTGTCCGCACCCTGGGTATGCATCGTGTCTATAACAGCGCCTTCATGAACATGATGCGCGATGAGAAGAACCAGGAATATCGCCTGGTGATAAAAAACACGCTCGAATTTGATCCGGAAATTCTCAAGCGCTATGTGAATTTCATGAATAACCCTGATGAGCGCACCGCGGTTGACCAGTTTGGCAAGGGGGATAAGTATTTCGGGATTTGCATCATGATGGCTACCCTGCCAGGGCTGCCGATGTTTGGCCATGGGCAGATCGAGGGTTTCACCGAGAAATATGGTATGGAATATCACCGTGCGTATTGGGATGAGCATCCGGATGGCTACCTGGTCGATCGACACGAACGCGATGTTTTTCCACTGCTGCGCAGGCGCCGTCTGTTTGCTGAGGTGGAGAATTTCTTGATGTATGATTTCTATATCCCAGGCGGGGTAAACGAAGATGTGTTTGCATATTCGAACCGATCTGGGAAAGAAATCAGCCTGGTGTTGTTCCACAACCGCTATGCTGAAACGCACGGCTGGATCCACACCTCGGCGGCCTTCATGGTTAAATCTGTCCAGGGCGAGGAGCGAGCCCTGGAGCAGAGCTCCCTGGCCCAGGGGCTGGCATTGGATAACGACCCGCAAATGTTTGTGATTTTCCGCGATCAGATTGCCGGCCTGGAATATCTTCGCAACTGCCGGGATGTCCATGAGAGAGGGCTTTCCTTTGACCTGGGGGCATACCAGACTTGTGTGTTCATGGATTTCCACCAGGTTCAGGACAATGAGTGGCACCAGTATGCTGACCTGGCAGATTATCTGGCTGGGCGTGGCGTTCCCAGCCTGGAGGAAGCGCTGAGGGAAATCTTCCTGCGGCCTTTGTTGAGTGCATTCCGTGAGCTGGTGAATGGCGGCATGTGGAAATGGATGCTGGAAAACCGGTCGGGGGTGGAGGGGATCCCGTCACCTGAACTTGATCAGGTACTGGAAGATGTTGAGCAGAAAAGCGTTAATCTTCTTAGCCAGATCAAGGTATTGACAGAGGGGGACAGCGATGAAAAGGTGATCGCGGGTGATATGCGCTGCGAGCTGGAAGTGCTGCTTGCCTTGACGGGATGGGTTTCCCGGTTGTCGGCCCATTCAGATCCAGAGCTAGGTGAGGCCTTCACTTACTTATTGGACGGTCCGCGCGGCATTCCCGTAGGAAGCGCCGATCCGATGCTGTGGGGTACTTTGCTCGGCTGGCTGTTCACCCATCGATTGGGCCAGGTACTCGATCCGGATGAAGTTCGCTATCCTGAGCACAGCCGTTCCTGGATCGATGAATGGCTGCTGGGCAAGCTGATCAGTGCGACGATCAAGGAACTTGGGGCAGACGATGGTAAGGCAGGGCGATCCCTGGCAATGATCAAACTGCTGTGCACTCACCTGGCGCTCTTTCACTTTCCTGAAGAGTCGTCCATGTCGACGGCTTTGCTCCTCCAGACCTGGTTAGGTGAGGCGGATGTCCAGATATTTATTAGCATCAACCGGCATAAAGGCATTCTCTGGTTCAACCAGGAGTCTTTTGAAGACCTGGTCTGGTATATGTATGCATTGAGCAGTGTGGAGATACTGGCAGAACGGTCATCGCTGGCTGAAGAGGATGCTCCAGGTGCAGATGAAAACGCAGTGCAGCGTCTGCTGCGCGGGTACGCTGTGGTCAAAGAACTGCTTTCTGCCTTGAAGGCTTCAGATTTCCAGGTGGAAAAACTGCTAAAAAGCCCCAGGCGCAAGATAGCAGCCGGGAAGGAAAAAACATCTGGCCCTGACGGGCAGCCTTAATCGGCAAATCCGATGCGCACGCTGCTGACCCCCTCAGCACGGCGCAGGTGATTTTGGAAGATGCGGTCAGCCCGCTGACCGGTATACTGGCTGACGACACTGCGCAGGTCAGACACAACGTATGGCTCCAGGTCCACCTCGGTTGCCAGGCGCGCCAGGCGAATGGACTGGGCCGCATAAGCGACATTGTTCTTAGGCTCTATCCGGTCAAAATCGTCGAAAAACCAGCCGCAGGAGGTAAACATGCGCTGTCGCTCGCGCTGTGCTTCCAGCAGCAGGTGCACTCTTCGCATTTGGTCACTGGTTAGCACGCGGTTGATCATTTCTCCTAACAGCTCATCAATGGTCATTTGACCCAGGATCACGTGGATGTACCGCTCTCGCAACAGCCAGGGGTCGGGAACCAGTTGGCGTACCGTTTCCATGAACAACCCATCCAATGCCCCGGCCAGGCGCTCAAAGGCATTGCGCAGGTGAAGCTTCCAACTACCGTCGCCAGGAGTGCATGGGCAGGAGCCGGTCCAGCGCATCACCCCATGATGGCAGCTCCAGGAAGTTGCGTCCCGGATCTGAATATCTTGCGTTGGAGGGTGATTCTTCAGCCACAGGGCAGGGAAAGTGGGGTGAATCCCCAATCGCGTGGTCGCGCCATCCACCAGGCGCGCCAGGAAGAGATCGCGGAGATGCTGGTGGTGCCCGTATAACTCGCCATCTGAGGCGATGAGAATTAACTGCGGCTGGTTATTTTCCTGTTTTTCGATGTCAAAATATGGCAGCAGGACATGTTCTGCAAAATTGTCTGCATTGATCGTGGCACCAGAGTCAAAGCTCAACCTGGAACCCAGCTCGCCATGATAAAAGAAAACATCGATGTAACGTCCGCCAGATAATGGGACACGGTAGGGCTGGCTGGGGTCGATTTCTTCCTCAATGGACTGCCAGGGAGCCAGGATGGTGAATTCGATGCCCTCGTTCGCCAGGACCTGGAGCGTTTCCCGGTCTGCAGCTGTTTCAGGCAGCCACATCCCCTGGGGACGGCGGCCAAAACGAAACTCGAACTCAGCGATTCCCCAGCGTACCTGGGTGACTTTATCCCGATAAGACGCCAGGGGCAGGATGGTGTGGTTATAAGCCTGGGCAATTGCATTGCCTACCCCAAAACGGCGCACATTCGCGCGGTCCTGGTCAATGATCTTCTGGACGGTGATTGCATCGTAGCCTGCCATCCAGGAAAACAAAGTTGGCCCAATGTTGAAGCTGATGTTCTCAAAGTTCCGTTGGGCTGCGTTGGGACGATAACATTCAGCATGGATGCGCTCATTCCAGTTGGGGAACGGCGAAGCACCAGCTTCATAAGGGATTGCCCCGGTCAGAGGGTCTTCCCGAGGAGGCTGGTAGAAATGGGCATGGATGCACAGGGAACGCAGGTCCATAGAGGCTCAGACAGCAAGTCTGAGTCTCTCACAAAGCTTATTCTGGCGCAAGTGACAATAATCCTTGATTCAGGCAATAAGTGGGTGATAGAATCGAGTAAAATACAAAGAGTATCCCTTATAGGACAATCTCTATTCCCAGGGAGTGCATTGGATGAAGCCAATCCTGCGGGTGTTATTTATGATCGCCGAGGCCGACCCTTTTATCAAGATCGGCGGATTGGGTGAGGTTGCTGGCTCGCTGCCCGCGGCTTTACACCGATTGGGGCAAGTGCAGTTGCCTGGAGACGGTCAAGTTTCTGGTTCTGAATTAGAGGCGCCTGTAGAGGTGGACGTCAGGTTGGCGATTCCGCTACATGGCGCTGTCCAACGCAAGAATTATCCCCTGCGCAGCCTGGCTAATTTTCGTATCCCCTACGGCCGCGGTTTTACCCGGGTGGAGGCCCTGACCTATGAGGGGGATGGTTTTCCCATTTATTTCATCAGTGGGCCATTAATCCCCGTGGATGCGCCAGTCTATTCTCTGGACTCTGCAGAGGATGGTCTGAAGTATACGTTTTTCTCCCTGGCAGTTTTGGAACTGGTGAAAATCCTGAATTGGAAACCGGACGTGGTGCATGCGAACGATTGGCATACCGCGCCAGCGGTCTACAGCCTGGGTATAAACCGCCAGCCGGGTACGTTCTTTTTTGAGACGTCCACTCTACTTGGATTGCACAACCTGCCATACCTGGGAGATAAGGCGGGGCCAGGATTAGCTGCATTTAAGCTTCCACCCGATACGACGACCAGTTTACCCGCCTGGGCACGAAACATGCCGCTACCTTTAGGCTTGTTGGCTGCCGATCACATTGTTGCGGTCTCTCCGACCTATGCCCGCGAGATCCTGACCCAGGAATTTGGTTGCGGGCTGCAGGGTTATCTTAAAAGCCGTGCCGCGTCGATATCCGGTATTCTCAATGGATTGGATGTTGACAAATGGAATCCACAAACCGATCCGGCGCTGGTCAGAAATTTTGGACTGACCAGCCTGGACGAGCGCCTGGCAAACAAGTTAGCGCTGCAGGAAGAAGCTGGGCTGGAGGTTAATGGTGATATTCCCTTGTTGACCATGATTGGCCGCATGGATCAACAAAAGGGGATTGATATTGCGTTGGAAGCGCTGCGCCAGCAGGCTAACCGCAGCTGGCAGGCAATCATCCTGGGGACCGGGAATCATTCGTTGGAGGAGTCTGCTTGCCAGCTTGAAGCCGAGCTGCCAGATCGGGTGCGGACAGTGATCCGTTATGATAGCGCGCTCAGCCGGCGCCTTTATAGTGGTGCAGATGCCATCTTGATCCCTTCGCGTTATGAACCCTGCGGCCTGGTTCAGATGATTGCCATGCGTTATGGTTGTGTTCCCATAGCCAGGGCGACTGGGGGCCTGAAGGATACGATTCGTGATTTCAGCGCCTCAGCTGAGAGCACCGGTTTCCTCTTTGCCTGGGATACGCCAACTGCCCTGGGCGCGACGATCAGGCGTGCACTGCAGCTTTTTGCAGATCAAGAGGAATGGCGTGCGATCCAGCTGCGTGGGATGACTGAGGATTTCAGCTGGGAGCGCTCTGCCCGGGAATATCTGGTCTTATACCAAAGATTGGTGTCAAACCGGATGAAGATCACAACTGCCGGCTGATTCCAAGGATTGCCGGCGCCAGGAGAAGGTTCATGCCAGGAAAAGGTCATACTTTGAAATTTGTTCAGGCCATCGATGTGCCGGAGGCCGAAGTTTATACAGCCTTTACCAATGCTACTGCATTGTGTGAATGGTTGTGCAATATTGCCCAGGCGGATGCGCATGAAGGGGGACGCCTATATCTATGGTGGAACAGTGGGTATTATGTCAGTGGGGAATTTGTGCGTCTGAAGCCTGGGGAAAAAATTGTTTTCTCCTGGCATGGACGGAATGAGCCCGGTTCCTCCCTTGTTCAGGTGACTTTGAAGCCCAAAAAACAGTTGACCGAGGTCCACCTGGATCATACCCTCCCTGATAGAGGGGAGGAATGGGTTCAGGTTGCTAAGGAGTTTAAACAGTCCTGGAATGCAAGCCTGGAAAATTTGAAGGCTGTGCTGGAGACCGGTCAGGATTTGCGATTTATGCGCCGGCCAATGATCGGTGTCAGCGGTGTTGAGGAGTTAAGTGAAGATGTTGCCGCTCGCCTTAACCTGGACTTCACCGATGGCGTCCGCCTGGATGGGGTTGTAGACGGTATGGGCGCCCAGGCAGCAGGGCTGCAGACCGATGATGTGATTGTAAAGATTGCTGGCGAGAAAGTGACCGGGATTAATTCCCTGCCGCGTGTGTTGAAAGACAGGTATGCGGGTGAGAAGGTGAAGGTGATTTATTATCGCGATGGGAAGAAGTTCAGCACAAAACTTGAACTATCGCGCCGTCCAATACCGGATATCCCAGCAACGGCAGATGCACTTCTGGGAGAGATGGAAGGGATCTATGCAAAGATTGATACAGATTTAGAAAAGCTGTTTACGGATGTAACGGAAGAGGACGCATCCTATAAGCCAGCTCCTGATGAATGGAGCGCAAAAGAGGTTCTGGGTCACCTGATTGCTTCCGAGCGAGAGACCCATTCCTGGATTGCCAGCCTGATTGAAGGGCAGGAAGCTGATTTTACCTTCCACTCAAACTTATCAACCCGAGTCATGGCGATTGTTACCGCATTTCCTTCCTTACTGGAAATTCTTGGAGAACTCCGGCGGAATAAAGCGGAAACGATGGCAATGATCGCCGCCTTGCCTCCAGATTTTGTGGCGCGCAAGCGCAGTTATTGGCGTCTGGCATATACCTTATTAGAATCTCCACTGCATTACCAGGCTCATTTTGACCAAATCCAGGCTGTAATTGCAGCTTATCGCGGCTGATGCGGATTGACCATGGATATTTTGATTGATGTTCTGCTGGCTACTCTTAATTCTAGTGCTCCAGGTTATTGAAAAGGAGGATGTTGATGAAAACACGCGCAGTGATACTGGCAGGTGGGGAAGGCTCAAGATTAGGTACGCTGACCGCTAAGCGAACAAAGCCAGCAGTGCCATTTGCTGGAAAATATCGAATTATTGACTTCACTCTCTCCAATTGTGTGAATTCCGGTATCTTTGATGTCATGATCATGGCCCAATACCGTCCTCACTCCTTGATTGAACACCTGGGTGCGGGCGGCCCCTGGGATTTAAATCGTGATTTCACTGGTGGGATTCGTATCTTTACCCCATATAAGGCTCGAGGCAATTCGGATTGGTACCTTGGGACAGCGGATGCTGTCCAGCAAAATTTTCGTTTCATTAAACACGCGAATCCCGATCATATCTTGATCTTATCGGGGGATCATATTTATGAAATGAACTATGATCCGATGATAGAGTTTCATCGCGCCCACCATGCGGATGTGACCGTGGCGGCGATTCGAGTTCCAATGGCTGAGGCCTCCCGCTTCGGTATTCTCGGGATTGATGAGAACAGCCAGATCACCTCTTTTGTTGAGAAACCAGCAAATCCGCCTTCTGACCTGGCAAATATGGGGGTTTATTTGTTCAACCTGGATGTTTTGGACCAGGCTTTGTGGGATGATCACCTGCGTGAAGGTTCTGCCCATGATTTCGGTAAGGATATCCTGCCGCGCATGGTGCGTGATGGGCGGCGGATGTTTGCTTACCCTTATGATGGTTATTGGGTGGATGTGGGAACCGTTGGCTCATACTGGCAAGCGCATATGGATTTGCTCCAGGAGCCACCGCCCATTGACCTAAATAATCGCTCATGGATCATCCATACCCGGACCGAAGAGCGTCCTCCGGTATGGATTGGCAGCGGAGCCATCGTGCTGGACAGCCTGATAACGGATGGCTGTGTGATCTTGCCTGGGGCGCGGGTGGAGCGCAGCGTGCTGTCCCCTGGGGTGCGAATTGAGGCCGGGGCAGTAGTGCGCGAATCGGTGGTACTGACCGACACCAATATTGCTCAGGGGGCGGTATTGGAGCGAGTTATCGTCGATAAGAGAGTACGGATTGGGGCAAATGCGCATCTTGGAGGAATCGCTCCGGGTCAGGAGCCTGTCATTGCCATGATCGGGAAAAACTCCCAAATTTCACCGGGGATGATCGTTGAACCCGGGGCGCTTATTGGTACGGATGTGATACCTGAGGATTTCCCTTCTAACCTGATCCGTGGAGATGATTATATCCAGACCAAACGGGCGCCTTATGAAATTTGACCGTCTCTCTGGCATCCTGCTCCACCCCACAAGCTTACCCGGGCCATATGGCATTGGCGATCTTGGCCCCGCGGCGTTCCGCTGGGTAGATTTCCTGGGGCGCTCCGGTTGTGGCTTGTGGCAGGTGCTTCCATTGGGTCCAACCGGGTATGGCGATTCTCCGTACCAGTGTTTCTCGGCTTTTGCCGGCAACCCCAATCTGATCAGCCCGGAGTTGTTGGTAGAAAAGGGGCTGCTGCACCCATTTGACCTGGTGGATCGGCCTATTTTCCCGGATGATCGGGTGGATTTTGGTCTGTTGATCCCATGGAAAGGGAGTCTGTTAGATCGGGCTTTTGAGCGCTACCAGAGCCGGGCGCAGAAAAGCCTGCGTGCGGAGATTGAGGACTTTCAATCAGAGCATGCTCACTGGTTGGAAGATTATGCGCTGTTTATGGCCATCAAGGAAGCTCATGGGGGTGCATCCTGGACTACCTGGGAAAGTGGGCTGCGCCTGCGTGACCCTGATGCATTGGCCGGGACGCGTCTGGCCCTGAGGGATCAGATTGTACGCCAGGTATTCCGCCAATACATTTTCTTTTTGCAATGGTCACAGCTTCGAGAGTATGCCCACCAACACGGGATCCAGATTATCGGGGATATCCCGATTTTTGTGGCGCATGACAGCGCCGATGTGTGGTCACATCCAGAGCTGTTCAATCTGAAACCCGATGGTAATCCGGTGGTTGTGGCTGGTGTCCCTCCAGACTATTTCTCTCCCACCGGTCAATTGTGGGGCAATCCGATTTACCGCTGGAAAATCCATGCGGCGGATGGTTATGCCTGGTGGTTGGAACGGATCAAGGCGGTGCTTGCCCAGGTGGATTTCATCCGCCTGGATCATTTCCGCGGCTTTGCCGGTTACTGGGAAGTACGAGCCGGACTGCCGACTGCTGAGAAGGGACGCTGGGTGCGCGGTCCAGGGAGGAATTTCTTCCGAACTATTCAGTCAACTTTGGGAAGCCTACCTTTAATTGCTGAAGACCTGGGTGAGATTACACCGGATGTGGTTGCTCTGCGTGAGCAGTTCCAATTACCCGGGATGAAAATCCTGCAGTTTGCCTTTGGCGCAGGGGCGCAGGCCCCGTTCTTACCCCATAACTACTCAAGAAACTGCGTGGTGTATACCGGAACGCATGATAATGACACCAGCCTCGGGTGGTTTAAGACTGCCGGCGAGGATGAACGGGAATACTGCAGGAGATACCTGGGGACAAAAGGTCGCGGTCGAGAGGTGGTATGGCAGATGATCCGCTCTGCCTGGGCGTCGGTTGCGATCTTTGCCCTGGCCCCAATGCAGGACTTCTTGGTCTTAGACACCCGAGGGCGCATGAATTTTCCGGGAAGGCCGGGAGGCAACTGGAGTTGGCGTGTGACGGGCGAGGCCCTGACAGAAGGCCTGGAAGAGCGCATTCTGGAGTTGAATGAAACATTTGGACGAAAACAGTCCAGACAGGCGGAATATACCGGAGCCGGCGGCTTGCACACTGGTTAAGGGGAATTCCTGCCGCGGGCGTGCGACCGACAAAATTGTTTTGCTGCTCCAGGTTATGCCTGGAGCAGTTTATCAACTGCAGCAGACAGCTCAACCAGGGTGCTGGCGTGTAAAACAATATCGCACTTGGGTGCATATTTCAGCATATCACTGTCCCCAGTCCCCCACAGCACGGGGGCTTCAGGGTTGAGCCAGATTGTCCGCCGACTGCGCCGTCCAATCGTGTTGAACAGGTCGACCCTGGGTTCGTTGTAATTATTTCTTCCATCCCCTACAATCAGGAAGATGGTGCGGCTGTCCAGGGTATCCAGGTGATCCCGCGAAAAATCTTCCAGGCTGCTCCCCAGGTCTGTGTTGTAATAACCCGGGGGCAGGCGGTCCAGCACCTGTCTGACTGCTTCACGTACCTCCCTACCAGCAAAATCAGGGGAAATATATTCCAGATGATCGATAAATGCGAAGGCGCTGGTCTTGTTAATCAAATCCTGGAGTGCATAGATCAGGCTCAACATCAGTTCAGAGCAGAAGCGCATGGAGGTGCTGACGTCGCAGATAACCACCATCTTTGGTTTCAGATCATGCTGGCGGTGCTTGAGTTCAAGCGGAACGGCGCCGTGCTTGAGATTGGCGCGCAGGGTCGCCTTGGCATCCAACTGCCCGTTTTTGGCGCGTTTCTGGCGCAGCGCAATGCGCGTGCGCAAAACCGCGGCCAGCCGCTGCACTTCTTTCCGCAAGCGTTCCATATCCCTATCGGATAAAGAACTGAAGGATTTATTCAGCAAGCCCTCAATGTTCTCCTCCGCAGGGCGTTTACTTAAATTCTCGGCAATGCGCTGCCCAGCAAACTGCTGCAGCTGCTGCTCCAACGCCTGTTGGTTTGCCTGCAGCAGATTTTGGATCTGGTTTATTTTTTCCTTATTCATCCCCATCTGCGTCAGCAGCTCGCTTAATTCCTGCAGCGCCTCCTGGATCTCTTTGAAACGGAGAGCCCTCTTCATGCGCTGCACCATCCAGTTCCGTTGGCGCATTTCAATGCTGTGGTTCAAACCAACCAGCTTTCCCAAACGCTCGAGTTCTTCCTGAGAGAGCTGCTCACCCTTCAGCAGTTTTTCCAACATCCTGCGCAGGTCCTGGTTGAATTTTCTCAGGGTTTGTGCCAGCATCTCAGCGTCTTCAGGGGTAAGATCGTGGGACAGGTCCGTCATAGGGGGGCTGTCATAGCTGCTAAAGAAAATTGGGAACAACTCTTCGAAAGCAGGGAGGCTGCTGGCATCCTTGACCAGAGTGGATTGCAGGCTTAGACGAAAGGTCTCTCGATCCTTGATCCCCAGATTGTCCACAGCCCGGAATGCATCGCTGCTTTCAGCGAGGCTGATCCGCACCCCGGCTGCACGCAACGCAGCAATAAAGCGGATGATGCGTTCTTCCATCGCGGGGGTCTCCTAAACTAATTCCTCCAGCGGGATGACGAGTGCGGATCATCTCCAGCGGGTTTTTTGCCCGGTGAGGGATTATGAAGCCAACGCCGGGCGTGCTGTAGATCGTTTTCATGCTTTAGCAGCACGCTAAGCGTTGTTTCCAGGGTCTGGGTGTCCAGGCTCTTTGAATTCAGTGCAACAAGCGCCCTGGCCCAATCCAGCGTTTCACTGATGCTGGGAGATTTGCGAAGGTCCAGTGACCGCAGGCTGTGCACAAGCTCCACTGCCTGGTGTGCCATTTTTGCACTGAGCTCGGGCACTTTCAGGCGGACCACGGCCATTTCTTGCTCAAAAGATGGATAGTCAATAAACAAGTACAGGCAGCGGCGCTTCAGAGCTTCACTCAACTCGCGGGTGTTGTTGCTAGTGAGGATCACCAGGGGATGGTGAACGGCCTTCAATGTCCCCAGCTCAGGAACGCTCACCTGAAAATCGCTCAGCACTTCCAGTAGGAACGCTTCAAATTCGGCATCAGAACGGTCAATCTCATCGATCAGCAGCACCGTTGGCTGCTCACTGAGGATGGCTTTTAGTAGCGGGCGCTGAAGTAGAAAGCGCATAGAGAAGAAAACATCTTCCTCTTGTGCCAGGCGGTCAGCGGCCTGGCTCAAATTATCAGCATGCTTCAGCGTGTCCTGGAGCTTGTCACGCAGAAGCTGGGTGTAGAGCAGCTGTTTGGCATATTCCCATTCGTAGAGCGCCTTGGTCTCATCCAGGCCCTCATAACACTGCAGTCGGATAAATTCCCGCCCGCTGGCGGCTGCCACGGCTTTTGCCAGTTCGGTCTTCCCAACGCCTGCCGGACCTTCGGTGAGCAGAGGTTTTCCCAACTCCTGGCTTAAATACATGATTGTGGCGATTTCGTCACTGGCAATGTATTGATATTTTGCCAGAGATGCCTGCATTTCCTGCGGCGATTGAAAGCTGCGTAAAATGGTCATGTTGCTTCCTTATCCTGCTTTCCCTGGGCAGGTGCGAAACGAGCGAGCTCGTCCTTTGAAACTCGGTTCACCCTCCGGCAGTGTGGGCAAGGAACATCCAGATGGTGGATCTCCCCGCCTGAGATCTGCTCCAATGCTGCAGATACAGCTTCTTTGCCAATGGCGAAGGGCTTATGACAATTATAGCAGCGAATTTGCATCTTAATACTCCTTTATACAACTTGAAACAGCCCCAATTATACTGCGATACTGTAAATAATGGACAAGTACAGGTTATAATTAGATTTATGACCCGATTTTATACACGTTCCGGTGACCAGGGATACACAGGCCTGCTTGGAGAGGGGCGGGTTCCTAAATATCATGCACGCCTTGAGGCGGTGGGACATATCGATGAAGCCAGCGCAACGCTGGGTTTTGCACGGTCTTTGTGTAAGCAAGAGATCAACGCGATGTTGATCGCTGTACAGCGTGATTTGTACCTGATTATGGGGGAGATTGCTTCATTGCCAGAGAATGCGGCGCGTTTTCGGGCAATGGATGCCAATCGGGTTGCCTGGTTGGAGGAACAGGTCGACCGCTTGTCCTCCCAGGTCATCTTGCCCAAAGAATTTATTGTTCCAGGGGATACGACGGCTGGAGCTGCGTTTGCTATGGCGCGCACGGTTGTACGCCGGGCTGAGCGTTATACTGCCATCCTGGCACACCAGGGTGAGATTGAAAATCCGGATTTGCTGCGTTATCTCAACCGGCTATCATCATTGTGCTTTATTCTGGAACTGGTGGAGAACCAGTCTACGGGAAAAGAAACTCCTACTCAAGTTAAGGAATAAACGAAATGTTAGGGACCATTATTAATGCCGCTGCCATTATAGCAGGCGGAGCGCTTGGCTTGTGGTTTGGTGCTCGATTACCGGATCGGCTGCGCCAGACAGCTTTTGCTGGTTTAGGCCTGTTTACTCTGGTGATCGGCGTGCAGATGACATTTAAAACCAAAGAGCCATTGATCATTCTTGGAGGGCTGATGGTCGGTGGTTTCTTGGGGGAGTGGTGGCGGATTGAGGACCATCTGCACCATTTGGGGGTCTGGCTGGAAAAGCGACTATCGACCATTCTTTCAAGGGAGCCTCAAGTGCAAAAACCAGGCGAAATGGGTGCGGAGCACCGGCAGTTGGACAGCAGTGCATCAATGGGGAAACACAGCAGCAGGTTTATCCGGGGTTTTACAACCGCGTCACTGTTATTCTGCATAGGGCCTATTGCCATCCTGGGCTCAATCCAGGACGGCCTGACGGGCGATTCCAGCCTTTTGGTGATCAAATCGGTTATGGATGGTTTTGCCTCGCTGGCGTTTGCCTCGGCATTTGGGCCTGGGGTGCTTTTTTCAAGCCTGATGGTTTTTATCTACCAGGGGAGCATCTCGCTGCTGGCGTCCAACGTACAGGCGGTTTTCACCCCATCGATGATGGACGAACTGACCTCAGTAGGAGGAATTCTCCTCATGGGGGTAGCAATCAGCAGCATCCTGGAGATCAAACCGATCAGGGTAGGGAATTTCCTGCCCGCGCTGGTCATCACTCCCCTGATCGTGGCCATCCTGGCTGCATTGGGGATCAACAGGTAAAAAAGTGCGGCAGGCTCTGCTGGAATAAGAACTGCCGCACGGATAGGAGCATGACTGAAGGGATTTAATTCCCGGCAAGTGCCTTGTCGAGCACTTCCTTCATCTGCTCAAAGGTCGGCACATAATTCGGGGCGACCGCCACACCATTGACAAAGACGGTCGGCGTCCCACTGACCTGCATCTGCTGGCCTTTTGCCAGGTCGCTGTTGATCTCATCCTTGTACTTGTTTGCTTTAAAACAGGTGTTGAACTGATTCATGTCCAGCCCGAGGGCATCAGCGAATGCCACCAGGCGATTGTCGTTGAAGGCGCCTTTGTTTTCACTTTGCCAGTTGGCGAAGAGCATTTCATGGTAGTCCCAGAAACGCCCCTGCTCCACGGCACACATTGCAGCATTGGCTGCCTGGTCTGACTCTTTGCCAGCTGCCTGGTCATCTATGAATGGGAAGTTGCGAAAGATGTAGTAGATTTTGCCGGTTTCAGCGTACTCTTTCAGGACCTTAGCCTCAGTTTCCATGGTATAGGCCTGGCAGGCCGGGCACTGGAAGTCTTCGAAAACCTCTACCACGACCTTGGCATTTTTATCACCAATGGCTCGACCATCCACCATCTGACGGGCTTCTGGGGTTATGCGGGTGAATTCTCCGACCGGGGTGTTGGCCTTTTGGATCATGGGGTATGCAATCAGGGCAATGAAGACCAATGCAACCCCTACCAGCCCAATAATCACAAACAGGCGCTGATTGCGCTGTTTTTTCATCCGTTGTTCACGCATCACCTGGCGCTTAGAAGGCGCATCCTGTGTGGCTTTTTTATTCATCTTATCTCCTCAACTTACCAAAACTGAAAGGGAATTTTGCCATGATTAGTCGGGTTTGTCCAGGGTCAGATGATTGTTCAACCAATCTGCTATGAATTGTAGAACCTTGGCCCTCTCTGGCTCATTATGCAGCTCGTGATATCCACCCTCCCATAATTTCAAAGTGCAATCCGATTTCACCTGGCTGGCGAACAATTGGCTGCCCTGCAAATAGGCAATGCGGTCATGAGTGCCATGCATCAAGAGCAGTGGCATGGAAAATTCCGCGGCGTGCTCAAACGCCCATTCGATAGCGCTGAAGGATTCCTTTGCCAGGCGTAGAGAAGCACGATCGTGAACCAGGTCATCCTGCTGGTAAGCCAGGATGACCTGCGGATCAATACTCAGAGCCTGTACATCCAGTCCATTTGGCAGGGTCAGCCCTGGCATGAGCGGGGCAAGGAGGTGAACCAGGCTGAGTTTGAGATGTTGTTCCTCAAAGGTGGTGCGCAACCCTGGGCTGGTGGCGATGATTCCTGCCAGGCGGGGGCGGAGGCGCAGTGCGTAATTCAATACCAGCACCCCTCCCAGGCTGTGACCATAAAGGAAGCGCGGCCGCCCTGGAAAATCCCGTCGGGCTTTGTCTAACAACACGGTGATGTCATCCATATAGGATTGGAAGGCAGGTGTGTCGCCGCGTTTGCCTCCGGATTTTCCATGACCGCGCAGGTCAAATGCCAGCACGGTATACCCGGAACGGTTCAAAAAATCTGCTACGTGGTGATACCTTCCACAGTGCTCGCCCAGCCCATGGACCAGGCAAACAGTTCCTATTGCCACGGTGTCAGGACGCCATGTCCGGGTGAACAGGGCTGTGCCATCTTTTGCGTTCAGGATTGTTTCGTTCAGGTTCATCTAGTGCCAATAAAAAAGGGGTATTTCGGGAATGTTACAGGCCCGAAATACCCCAAATCAGTATCAGAGAATCAGATTACTTGTCAGCCTCGATTGAGGAGACCTTGCCGCCCTTGTACTTCAGAGCAGCGTGGCCAGCCGCCAGGCGGGCTACCGGGACGCGGAACGGCGAGCAGCTGACGTAGTTGTTGCCAAGCAGGTGGCAGAACTCGATCGAGGCCGGGTCACCGCCATGTTCGCCGCAGATGCCGACTTCCAGGCTAACGCGGGTCTTGCGACCATCCTCAACAGCCATGCGCATCACGCGCCCAACGCCAACCTGGTCCAGGGTCTGGAAAGGATTCTTGGGCAGGATACCTTCTGCAACATACTGGATCAGGAAGTTGCGCTCTGCATCATCACGGCTGTAACCAAAGGTCATCTGAGTCAGATCATTGGTGCCGAAGGAGAAGAACTCAGCAACCTGGGCAATCTCGCTAGCAGTGACTGCAGCCCGCGGGATCTCGATCATTGTACCGAATTTGTAAGCGAAGGTCACTTTCTTCTCATCCATCACCTGTTTGGCGATGCGAATCAGGCGCGGCTGGATCCATTCCAACTCTTTTACCGTGCCAGTGAGCGGGATCATGACCTCGGGCTTGACTGTGATTCCCTTCAGAGCCATGTTGGCTGCAGCTTCGAAGATCGAGCGAACCTGCATTTCAACGATCTCAGGCATGTAGATGCTGAGGCGTACACCGCGCAAACCCATCATCGGGTTGCTCTCGTGCAGCGCTTTCACGGCAGCCAGGAGCTTCTCCAACTGCTGAACCTCTTTGCTGTCACCCTTGCCCAGCACAAACCCTGCCATGCCTTCGATGCGTTTGGTGATGATCTTTTCCTGAAGCTCTTCAGCCGACGGCAGGAACTCGTGCAGCGGCGGGTCGATCAGGCGGATGATCACAGGATAACCATCCATGGCTTCGAACAAGCCCTCGAAGTCTGAGCGCTGGTGGGGCAGTAGCTCATCGAGTGCTTCCTTGCGCGCTTCGCTGGTTTCGGCCAGGATCATGCGCTGCACGATGGGCAGGCGCTCGGGCTCAAAGAACATGTGCTCAGTGCGGCACAGGCCAATCCCTACTGCGCCGAAGGAGCGAGCGCGACGGGCATCTTTCGGGTAATCCGCGTTGGTCCACACCTGCAGACCGGTGGTCGGCCAGCCTTCAGGGGCCTGGCGGATGCCAGGGGTGGCGCAAATTTCATCTGCCCAACTGAGCAGGGTAAGCAGCTCGGTCTGCTCTTCGAGTGACGGAGCCGCGGTCGGGATCTGGCCTAGGTATACCAGGCCGGTGG
>CAIQIV010000684.1 GCA_903871905.1 uncultured Chloroflexota bacterium
CCGGCACCCTGGCCGAGCTGTCTGCAGCGGTAGATAAACTGCTCCAGGCTTAACCCTGCCATCCGAGGCAAGCTGTCCCTGGAGCATCAAATCACGCTGCAGCTTAGATCCGCTCGTTTATTTTGAGGCCTGCCGCGGTTCTACAACCTTTCCATCTGACTTCCGCCCAAAGGTTTCATTCAGTACCAGGATACTCTCCGCCAGGTCAGCGGTCAGGCCAGCCTCAGTCACCCGCCAACTCCAGTTTCCCCCAGGTCTTCCAGGGAAATTCATGCGTGCCCGGGTATCCAGGGTTAAGAAGTCCTGCATCGGCGCCAGGGCAAATACTGCCACCGAAGCCCAGGCGGCGCGGATCAGTTGCCAAACCACCTCGCGACCAGGCCCCTTGGTCCCCAGGTACCGCAGGCAGTATTCCCGTTCCGCCTTGGACCGGGTCTTATACCAGGCCAGGCTGGTGTCGTTATCGTGCGTTCCCGTATAAACCACGCAGTTCTGCGGATAGTTATGTGGCAAAAATTGGGACTCAGGTCCGGCATCGAAGGCAAAATGCAGCACCTTCATCCCAGGCAGTTCAAACGCATCGCGCAGCGCAAAGACATCCGGTGTAATCTCGCCCAGGTCCTCTGCAATCAAAGGCAGGCTTCCCAGGTTCGCGGCGATAGCTTTGAAGAAATTCTTCCCTGGCCCGCGCACCCAACGCCCTTTTTCCGCCGTCGGCATACCCGCCCGCACTTCCCAGTACCCGGCAAAGCCGCGGAAATGGTCCAGGCGGATGATATCTACCTGCGAAAGCACGGCTTTAAAGCGCTTCATCCACCAGGCATAGCCATCCGCGGCGTGGACTTTCCAGCGGTAAATGGGATTCCCCCATAATTGGCCAGTGGGGGAATAATAATCCGGCGGGACGCCAGCCACAACCACTGGACTGCCATCCGGCTTCAGATTGAACAATTCCGGGTGCGCCCAAACATCCACGCAGTCATGCGCAACAAAGATAGGAATATCGCCAACGATCTGGACCCCTTTTTGATGTGCATACTCGCGCAGCTGCGACCACTGCTGGAAGAAAAGGAATTGGCGAAACACCTGGCGCTCGATTTTATCCTGTAATACCTGGCGCGCCTCAAGCAGCGCCCCTGGCTCTCGCTGCAGCAGCCCGGTTTCCCAGGTGGTCCATGCCGCGCCGCCATGCGCCTCCTTGAGCGCCATGAACAGTGCAAAATCATCCAGCCAATACGCCTGGTCAGATTTGAATACCTCAATCTCCTGTTGGAAGCTGCCGGGCGCCAGGTTCTTGGAGCGCTCATATGCCCGGTCCAACAGCGCCCCTTTCCAGGGGATCAGCGCGCCAAAATCCACCCGATCATCCAGGAAGAGAGGCCTGTCTACCAGGTCAAATGGGTGCAGCAGCCCCTTTTCGATCAGCTTCTCGGGGCTGATCAGATTCGGATTACCCGCAAATGCCGAGAAACACTGGTACGGTGAATCGCCGTAACCGGTTGGGCCTAATGGCAGCACCTGCCACAGGCCGCAGCCTGAGCGCGCCATAAAATCAATCCAGCGGTATGCCGCCGGGCCAAGATCGCCAATGCCATACGGGCCAGGGAGGCTCGTGGGATGGAGCAAAATTCCTGATTGACGCTTAAATTTCATAAGGCGCCCGTTTTGTCTGGATATAATCATCCCCCCGGATCAGGTTCGATGGGTAATCCTCGGGGATTACATCCGTACCAATTAATCCTCCGGGCTCCATAATCAATCCGGGTGGGATCAGGGAATTTTTCCCGACCATTGCAATCACCGGCTCACCCCCCGGTGCAATGCCACCCAGATGTGCGTTTGCGCCGATGCGAACCTTCTTATCCACGATCGCCCGCTCAAGCGTGGCGCCCTGGGCAATATTTGCATCCGTGAGCACCACTGACTCGCGCACCACTGCCCCAGCCTCGATGCGCACACCTGGTGACAGCACACTGCGCTCGACCCTTGCCCCGGGCAGGATCACACAGCCATCCGTGACCAGGCTGTCAAGCACAACCGCCCCGCTGCCAATCCAGACCGGAGGGCGCTCTTCGGTGCGGGTATGGATGATCCATGAACGGTTATTCAAATCGATCGGCGGCGGTTCCTGGAGCAAATCCATATGCGCCTGCCAATATGAGCTTACCGTTCCCACATCCACCCAATACCCTTCATAGGGATAGGCAAACATCCGCTTCCCTTCCCGGAC
>CAIQIV010000685.1 GCA_903871905.1 uncultured Chloroflexota bacterium
AACAGGTCGGCGCAGATCTTGGCGTGCGCCCAGGTCTCCACGCCGCCCAGCTTGGTGGCATGCTCATCCAGGATCACGGGCTCGATGTCCATCTCCTTGAACAGCGACAGGATGTCTGCGCGCGCCTCGGTCACCAGGCGGTCGGGGAAGAAATCGCGATTACCAACGATCACACCTAACGTCACTTTTGCCATGCTGTTTTCTCCTTATACTGTCGGCAACATGCCGCCGGCGGCAGGCTGCCGGCGGCTGGCTGCCGTTAATCATTTGCCAGGACGTCTACCGCCTGGAGTAATTCAGGTTCCGTGATGGAGCCTTCAAACCACCGCTCCTGCAGCTGGTACAGGGAATAAACCGTGGAGGGCTTAATCTCAACGTCCGCACAGGTGATGGGGGTATCCATGCTCACCGGGCGCAGCACTTTTGCGCCCTTGGCCAGCCCGATGGGCAGCAGGCACTCTGCCCTGGCCTGCTCATAGGTATCGATCAGGCTGTAGTAAGCCGTGCCGCCGATGGCGTCCAGGGTGTCGCCGGGGACCAGGTCGCGCTTGGCCACCGCAAACACCTCCGAGCTCAGCCGGTCCAGCGGCACCATGTTGGACTTCTTGCGAATGCCCAGCATGGCGCAGGTCAGCGGCACCTCGATGCTGCACAGGTGGAAGGGGCGGAACAGGGTGTAGTAAGGCCCGTTGCCCATGTCGCGCAGCACCAGCGCCTCGCGCAGGCGGGGATGGTCGGTGCGCACGATCAGGAACACGCCCGGCGCCACCCGCCCGATGCCAAAGTCCACCACGCCCATCCTATCCAGCACCCCGCCATCCTGTTTGAGGGCAAAGGTCTGGTTGAGGTGATCCCGGTCGGTGGTCGGGCCGTGCATGCCGCGCACGTCCGGGATCAGCCCGGTGGCGTTGGAGACGGCAGCCATCTCGATCATCGTCTTGCTGCCGTCCACGAACTCAACCAGCATGTTGGGGCTCAGCCCGCGGCGGGCGGCCTCTTTCTGCACCGCCGGGTCAGCCGGGCTGGAGTGCCGGTCGAGCGGGTTGTTCTTGCCCTTCCCGGCAGCGACGATGGTGAACCCCATCGAGACAGCCAGGTCATACAGCTCCTTGCAGGCCGCCGGCTCATCCCCGGCTGCCAGGGCGTACAGCACGCCCTTCTGCCGGGCATACCAGTGCAGGATGGGTCCCACGGTGATATCCGTCTCCACGTTCATCATCGCCAGGTCCTGGCCGTTGCAGGCCGAGCGCAGCGCCGCCCGCGCCCCGATCTCGGGTACGCCGGTGGCCTCCAGCATCACCTCGACCGTCTTCATATCGGTGACGATACGGTAATCGCGCACCGCCACCAGCCTGCCGGCCTCCACCGCCGCATCCGCCTGCGCCGCGCTGTCTGCCACCACCACCTCCCCCTCGATCTGGGCAATGGTGTAAGCGGACATGGCCCGCTCGATATCAATATCCGCGGTCACCACGATGCGGATACCCTTCATCATCTTTGTCGTTGCCACAACGTCCGTGCCCATCTGGCCCGCCCCCACCAGCCCCACCCGCACCGGCTTACCAGACGCCTGGCGCTGTTCAAGTTCTTCGTTCAAACCGATCATCTTTTTTTATCCTTGACTGTCGATCAACACCTTGAGCGCCTCGCCGCCGGCGGCGGTGCGGAAGGCCAGGTCAGCCTGGTCCACCGGGAAGGTGTGGGTGATGATATCCTCGCTGCGCACCAGGCCGCGGGCGATGGTCTCCAGGGCCAGGGCATGGTAGGTGGGGTGATAGGAAAAGGTTCCCATCACGTGGATCTCGCTGTAGTGGATGCGGTTGGCGTCCAGCGAGGTCATGGGGCTGCTCTTGGGCAGCCCGCCAAACAGCAGCACCTTGCCGCGCTTGCGCACCAGCTCCACCGCCTGGGAATGGGTGGCGGCCACCGGGTTGGCGCAAATGGCAATATCCGCCCCGCGCCCGCCGGTAACCCGCCGCACCTCCGCCGCCAGGTCCTGGCTCATGGGGTCGACGATCAGCTCCGGGTTGAAGCGGGCGGCAATCTGGCGGCGCACGGCGCTCGGCTCAGACAGGATCACCCGCGCCCCGCGCGCCTGGGCCACGGCGATGTGCATGCAGCCGATCGGCCCGGCGCCCATCACCACCACCGTGTCGCCCAGGGTGGTGTCGGCCTGGATCTGCGCCGAGAGCACCGAGCTGAGCGGCTCGCTCAGCGCCGCCGCCGAGAACGAAAGGCCGTCCGGAATGCGGTGAATGATCCCGCCGCGCAGCATCTCACCCGTCAGCAGCATGTACTCGGCAAACCCGCCGTCGTAACCCGGCGTGATGCCGATCAGGTGCAGGTCGTCGCACAGGTTGTACAGGCCGCGCTGGCAGTAATAGCACTTCCCGCAGTGCACATCCGTCGCCAATGCCAGGCGCTCGCCGGGGG
>CAIQIV010000686.1 GCA_903871905.1 uncultured Chloroflexota bacterium
CCCGCCCCGCCCTTCACCCGAGGGGACGGAGGCGCCCGCTGGCGAGACGCCGCCCGCGGAAACCACGGCGGTTGTGACGCCGACGGTGGAAACCACCAACCTGGCCCAATGGGTCAGCCAATCCATTGAAGACGATACGACCTTTGAGCCCCTGGAAGTCTTTACCATCACCTGGCGCATCAAAAACGTGGGCGACTCGACCTGGACCGCCGCCTACCTGCTGCGTTTTTTCAGCGGCAGCGCTTTTGGCGCCCCCTCGGAACTGACCCTGGGGCGGGCGGTCAACCCCGGGGAGACGGTTGACCTGACGCTCAGGATGCAGGCGCCCCCCGCGCCGGGCGATTACCGCACGGACTGGGTGCTGTCCACCGACCGGCGCTACAACTTCAAGGACCCGGTCTATCTCAAGATCAAGGTGGTGAATTCCGCTACCCCTACCCCGCCGGCTGCGCCTTTGCCTTCACCGACCGCTACCCCTTGACCCTGGGGTTCTACCCGGGATACCACACCACCCGCGGCTCGTGCGCCGGGCGTTGGTAATCCCAGGCGGCGTCGACCATGCGCTTCAGGTCGTATTCCGGGCGCCAGCCCAGGATGAACCTGGCCTTGGTGTTGTCCAGCCAGGTGGAGTGGTAGGGCGTGCGTACCCCCACCGAGGGCAGGCCGCGGCTCTCCGCCAGGTAGGCCGCCAGGGCGGCGTAATCCACCGGCTCGTCCATGCAGATGTTGAAGGTCTGCCCCCGGGCGCCGGGGTGGTCCAGGGCGAGCAGCACGGCGCTGACCAGGTCGTCCATGTGAACAAAGTTGCGCTTGACCGGCCTGCCCTGCGGGTCGAGCATCACCGGGATGGTCCCCGTGCGCTGGTAGATGGCGGCCTGCTCTGCGCCGACCAGGTCACACCAGCGCGGCCCGCCAAAGACGTCCTCGCCAAAGGAGAGCTGGTATTTAAAGTCGTCCTTCTCCATGATCCACGGGGCGCGCAGGCAGCAGCCGTTCAGCCCGTACTGGATGGAATACTGCTCCAGCATCACCTCTTCCAGCACCTTGGACAGGGCGTAACAGCCCGGGTAGGCAGTGTGTTTCTGTGTCTCGGTGACCGGAAGCGGGTGCGGGTAGAAGAAGTGCCCCACGCCCGCATCCCCGCCGATCAGGATGAACTGCTGGAAGGTCGGGCTGCCGCGGCAGCTTTCCAGCAGCCAGAACAGCCCCTTGACCGCCACGTCCATGATGGATTCGGGAGTCTCCTTGCAGGTGGCCAGGTGCACCACGTGGCTGACGCCCTGCATGGCGTCTTCAACCACCTGCCGGTCTTCAATTGATCCGCGCACGATCTCCAGCCGATCTGCAGGCGGAAGCAGGCGGTTGTGACACAGGGCGCGCAGGGTGAAGGACTCATAGGCCGGGTCGGCCAGCAGGCGCCGGATCAGTGCCTGGCCGACCTTTCCAGCGGCGCCGGTGATCAGGATGTGCTTTATGTTCATTCCAGGATTATATTACCAGAATTGGGAGCTTGCCAGGGACTTCATCCGCTCTGTTGATCTACCAGTGGAGGGGTGAACGGTTGTGCCTTTCCAGCTTTCCGATCTAATGCCTGACCAGCGGAAGGAGGGTCCTGTATCCCAGGTGTATGTGGATGGCCGCACGGTCAGACAGCCCATCGCTGTCCGTTGCCGCCAGGGTGATGACATTCCAGCCTGGCGCCAGGTCGGCCAGGATCTCTTCTCCTGTTCCCAGCGCGCCTCCCTGGTCCGAGCTCCAACTTAAAGAGTCACCGCTCAGGGGTCCATCCTCCCAATCAAAGGCGCTCCCGGTCAGCATCACTGGAAAGCCGGGAGGTACGGAGGCGCCGTCTTCCGGCAGCGTGATCAGGACGGTCGGTCCCTTGGCTTCGATGACAAACGATGCGCTGGTCGCCTGCGAGGTGTGAAAACCATCCGATGCGTAGACGCGTATCACGGCCTGCTCGGCGCCGGGGAAGTCGTCCCCATGCACCTCAAGAGAAGTCCCCTGGTAGCGGCTGGCAATGACCGCCCAGCTCTCCCCGCCGTCCGGGCTGAAAGCGACATCAAACCACAGCGCGTCCTCGTCGTCGTCGCCGGCGGTCCAGGTGATCGAGTAATCCTCTCCCACCTTCCAGGTCTCGTCACCCAGGGGTTCAAGCAATTCCACATTGGGCGCATGGTCACTGCTGAGGCGCTCGGCCAAAAGGGTATCCCCGTGCCAGATTTCTATCGAAGCTGTGTCCGGGTCCCAGGGGAGGATTTCACTAAAACTCAACCAAGGGGTGGCTTGCGGTGAGGCAGAGGCGCCCGGCAGGTAGCTTGCTGTGCTCTTTTGCATGTCGAAATTCCGGGTAAACAGCACCCCTCCCTCGGCGTCCACCAGGCGCAGTTGATATGCACCTTCCCCTTCCTGGCTGTGATACCCGCTGGGAAAATCCAGTATCGCCAGTGGATCCAGCTCCAGCGTATCACTCAGGATGCCAGAGACAAACAGGTAGGACCAGGTATCCTGGCTGGCGCTTACCCGGTTGAGCATGCCCAGCTCCTGGTTTGCCCTTTCCAACGGAGCGGATCCGCGGTAGTCTAATATGTTGCGGTAGGTATATTCCGAGATCCACTCATCCTGGCAGTAGCTCATCACATCGGAAATGATCTGTGATGTCACCCAGCCGTCGGGCAGCGACTGCACCTTGCCCCCGCCGGCGCCTTGCGGATCCCAGCCAATATCCCCCAGGAGCGCCGTGGGAAAAGGATAATTAGGATCCGCATCGGTCACGTCACAGGGCGCGTGGGACAGATCAAAGTTGTGCCCCAGCTCGTGAACCATATTGTCCGCCATGTCCTCCAGGTTCTGATGGTACATTTCCACCAGCCCGACTAACGTTCTTCCTGGTTGATCTCCATATCCAGAAATAGAGTTAAAGGGATTTTGCTGCCCTTTGGGAAACATGCCAAAGAAGTGGGCAAAACCTACCGGCTTAGATAAGTACGACCACAAGAAGTTTTTATTTTCCATATCCTGGACTGCGTTGAGCAACTTTCCCCAGCTTGCCTCGTCAGGACCGAGCTCATGGTTCCATTCCTTCATGGACGACCCGGGCAGCTTGATCCAATGCACCTCGCCTACCGGCAGGATGTTCTCGGTGTAGTTATTCATCCACCGGGGCATGTCCTGGTTGATGTAGCTGGAGTGACCGCCCCACGTGTAATAGACCCGGATGGGTACGATCTGCAGCGGTAAAGTCTGGACAAGAGTCACCGGGACC
>CAIQIV010000687.1 GCA_903871905.1 uncultured Chloroflexota bacterium
CATAACCGAGCGACTTTCAGATCCTCTCCCAGGGAGAAGGGAAAGGTGCGCTCGTCCAACCTTCAATCCCGCCGGCATTCGACCCTGCCGGGCAGTGCCCCGGTATGCTCACCATCCTCGACCACCAGCACCCCATTCACCAATACATGGTCGATCCCCTCGGGATATTGGTGCGGATAATTCTCAAAAGGATAGGTGTGAGGGAAAAGATTGGTTGCCCGGTCATGCAGGCGATCCAGGTCAAATACCACCACATCCGCCCACGCCCCCAGCCGCAGGACGCCGCGATCCCACAAGCCAAAGCGCTGGGCTGGGAAAGAGGTCATTTTACGCAGCGCTTCTTCCAGCCTAAGCAGCGGCAGGTCACGCACATAGCGTTCCAGCACACCGGGGAACTCCCCGTACGAGCAGGGAGAGTAGGGTGGCGGAGTATTGAGGAACCCGTAAGGCGCCAGCGCCTCGCCATCCGAACAGATCATCACCGCCGGATGCTGAAGCAGCAGGCGAATATTCTCCTCATCGATATAATCAAAAATTGCCACCACCTGGTCCCCATTCTCAACGATCAGGTCAAAATAGACATCAAATGGATCGCGGCCCCGCTCATCCGCCAGGCTCTCTATGGACCGGCCAACAACGCCCGGGCTGTGCGGGGCGTGCAGCAAAATGATGCGTTGCCACTGGCCATGTCTGAGCAGCCCGGCCGGACCAAATGCCGGACGGAGGTCCGCCACAATCTCCTGACGTACCCGGCTGCGGCTGTGCGGCTCGCTAAGCAGAGCGGCGATCTGCTCCATGGGCAGTTCCTGGATATGCTGGGGAAGCCCACCCATCAGGGCCGGCGCCAGGTCGGTATGCACATCGTTATCCACGGTCACGTCCTGGCCGCGCAGGCGCGCCTCCTCCACCAGCCGCAGGTTAGCCCGGGCATCGCACGGTGCGCCAAACTTTGGAGCGTTATGCGAGATCTGCACTGGAATACCCGCCTGGCGGCCAATGGAAATCGCCTCCGTGACCGCCTCCAGGATTGTTTCACGCTCGCCGCGGATGTGCGAGGCATACAATCCCCCATAGCGCGCCACCACCCGGCACAAAGCCACGATCTCCTCAGTGGCAGCGAAACAGCCTGGCGGGTAAACCAGGCCGGTAGACAGCCCAAACGCCCCACTTTCCAGCGCCTCGGCCAGCAACGCCTGCATCTGCTCCAGTTCAGCCGGCGTGGGGGCTCGCTCTTCCAGGCCCATCACCGCCATGCGCAGTGCAGCATGCCCGGCAAGCGAAGCCAGGTTAATCCCCAGCCCGCCCTGCTGCAGCGCCTGTAAATAATCCGCAAAGGTTCGCCATCCCCAGCCTACCTCAGGCTGCGCAGAGATCGCTCCCCAGTAGTGCTGCATCTCAGCCCGGTGCGCTTCACTGACCGGCGCCGGCGACATGCCGCAGTTCCCCAGCACATGCGTGGTCACGCCCTGGCGCACCGCGCTCTCCGCCCTGCGGTTGACCAGGATGGATAGGTCGGAATGGGTGTGGATGTCAATAAAACCCGGAGAGATATACCGCCCCCCCGCATCCAGGGTGCGGTGTCCCGCCAGGCTGCCGGGAGGTCCCAGTGCCGCCAGGCGTCCGTCCTGGACCGCCAGGTCGCCCCAGTACCAGGGATTGCCGCAACCATCCACGATTTTGCCGTGGGAAATAACCAGCTCAAACCGCGCCATGACACCTGCCCTCACCCAACGTTTGCCGGACCCGCCTCCTGCGTCTGGTTTTCCAGGTAAACCAGGCGCAGCATATCAATCGGCGCCCTTTGACCATCCTGCTGGACATAATACCAGCACTCCCAGCCATTGCAGGGCGCGTTCAACAGCTCCCGCGCCACCTGATGGATCGAGCCGCGCAGTCCCCCGCTGCTGATCTCTCCGTTTGCCAGCACCACCGCCCTGACGCCATGATCGGGATGAAGAACCAGTTCCTGGCCAGGCTGGATCAGCCCGCAAGCCACCAATTCACCAAAAGGCACGCGCTGCCGGCTGCGCCGCGAGGGGAAAGAAAACAACTCCTGGTTGTACTCCCCGGGTTGGATCGCCGCAATACGCTGGCGAGCAACCTCCACATACCCTGCATCGCGCTCAATGCCGATCCAGCGCCGGTGAAGCTTCCTGGATACTGCCCCACTGGTCCCAGTACCAAAAAAAGGATCCAGAACCACATCCCCAGGGTTGGTGCTGGACAGGATCACCCGGTAAAGCAGCGCCTCCGGTTTTTGGGTAGAATGGACTTTGATCCCGTTGGCTTTGATACGCTCTGGGCCGGTGCACAGCGGCAGGCGCCAGTCGCTGCGCATTTGCAGCCCTTCGTTCAAAGCCTTCATTGCCTCATGATTGAAGGTATAGCGCGCCCCTTTGACCTTCTGCGCCCAGAGCAGTGTCTCATGGGCATTGGTAAAGCGCACCCCGCGGAAATTGGGCATCGGGTTATTCTTCACCCACACCACGTCGTTGAGAATCCAGAAACCCAGGTCCATCAGGATCGACCCCACCCGGTAAATATTGTGATACGAGCCGATCACCCACAGCGTGCCAGTTTCTTTCAATACCCGGCGGCAGGCAGAAAGCCAGAGGCGGGTGAAGTGGTCATACTCCGCAAAACCGTTAAACTGGTCCCAAGCATCATCCACCGCATCCACGCGCGTCCGGTTCGGACGCCACAGCTCCTGGGTGAGCTGCAGGTTATAGGGGGGATCAGCGAAAACCAGGTCCACCGACTTCTCAGGCAGCGTCGGCAGAATCTCCAGTGAATCGCCGTGTAAGACTTGATCAACCGGCAAACCTTCAAGTTCCATGAGAACAATTATACCCGCCTTGATCTCCTTCATTTGTTCAGTTAGAATTTGGATAATGAAAGGAAATATTTCTCGCCGGGAGTTTCTCAAATTGAGTGGGTTGGTGATGGGAGGCATCCCATTTATTCCCGTCTTTCCACCGCTCTACGAAGAGGACCAGGGGATGCTGGTGCGCGTGGCAACAAAGGAGATTGATCTGCGCTCCAGGCCTAACGACGAAGCCCCAATCATCGGTAAGCGCCTGCGCGACCAGGTTGTGCACGTTTATGAGGAGCTGCACCCGGCGGATGCGCCTGCTTTTTACAATACCCTGTGGTACCGCGTGTGGGGGGGCTATATTCACAGTGCCCATGTCCAGACGGTGGGTATGCGCTTCAACCAACCCGTGGAATCAATTCCCGAGGCGGGCAGGTTGTGCGAGGTCACCGTGCCCTATACCATCGCCTACCAGTTTAAGCCGGGCGAAGGTTGGTTCCCATGGAAAGGCTCGCGTCTGTATTATGGGACCACCCACTGGGCCACCGGCGTCACCGCCGGGCCGGACGGTGAGCCCTGGTACCAGATCACATCGGAAATCGACGCTTACCTGATTTATTATGCTCCCGCTGTACACATCCGGCTGATCCCCGAAGATGAATTTTCTCCCCTTTCGCCAAACGTGCCGCCAGAAAAAAAGAAGATCGAGATCCACCTCCCCACCCAGACGCTGACGGCGCTGGAATATGGCAAGCCGGTTTTTTCCACCAAGATTTCATCCGGAATTCCCAATCCCCGCCTTGACCCAGGAGAGATCCCTACCGCCACCCCCAAGGGAAAATTCAACATCTACTCCAAGATGCCCAACAAACACATGGGCAGCGTCACCGGAAATCCTGACGCCAAAGCCGGCTTTTCACTGCCCGGCGTCCCCTGGACCAGTTTCTTTGGACCGGTAGGCGGCGTAGCCTTTCACGGGACCTACTGGCACACAAACTTTGGCCTGCAGATGAGCCACGGCTGCATCAACATGCGCAATGAAGACGCCAAATGGTTATTCCGCTGGTCTACTCCAGTTTTCAAAACAAAAATTGAAAGCCATGCCGATTGGGAAGTCACTGGTTTTGGAACGACCGTGTATGTTGACGATGGAAAAGGTTGAGGCTGCCTCGCCATCCCAACCCGGCCCGTCCTTACCCGGTCGAATCGATGGCGAAGATCGGCTCTCGCGGCGCAGTTTTCTCAAGCTTGCCGGGTTGTCCCTGGGATCACTGGCTTGCGCCAGGAAACTCCCGCAAGCCGAACCGGTCTCACCGCCTCCCCTATCCCCGACCCCCATCCAGGTGCGGGTAACAACCCGCTCGGTTTTCATTTACAGCGAACCCAATCTTAAAAGCGAGCGCCTGGGGGTAGTCAAAAGAGACGAGATTCTGTCGCCACTGGAAGAGATCTCCTCACCCTACGGGCCCAAGTACAATCCACGCTGGTACCGGGTTGAGCAGGGATACCTGCACAGCTCTCATATGCAGCGAGTGGAAAAAGCCCACCTCAACGAAGTTTCATACTCCATTCCAGAGGCAGGACAGATCGGAGAGATCACCGTGCCGTTTTCTCAATCGATGCGCCTGACGAAGGCTTATGGTTGGACGCCGCTCTACCGGTTGTATTTCCAGACCATACATTGGGTCATGTCTGTGGATGAAGGTCCTGACAAAGCTCCCTGGTACCGCTTGCGGGATGAGTTGCTGAACGTCGATTACCATGTTCCTGCAGCGCATGTTCGCTTTGTCCAACCTGCCGAACTGGCTCCGATCTCACCCGATGTTCCGCCTTCGGATAAGCGCATTGAAGTCTCACTCGCTCGTCAGGAGCTTTCTGCCTTTGAGGGAGAACGCCTGGTCCTGCTGACACACATCTCGTCTGGCGTTCCGAACCAAAATTCCGAGAACGACATTCCCACCGACACGCCACGGGGAAACTTCCACATCCAACTAAAAATGCCCTCCAAGCATATGGGAGGCGGAAAACTCACCGATGATCCTGAAGCCTATGAACTGGTTGGGGTACCCTGGGTCAGCTTCTTCCACCCAACGGGGGTGGCTTTCCATGGCACATACTGGCATGACAATTTTGGGCTAAAAATGAGTCACGGCTGCGTCAACATGCGCAACGATGAGGCGCTGTGGCTTTACCGCTGGTGCAACCCGATCGCCTCCCATCAGGAGTGGGAGCGCAAAGGTTACGGCACGCGCATCAAAATCACCTGAACGTCACCCTATTTTGGTATCTTCAGCTTACAGTAAAAGACGATCAACCATCAAGGCCACAAACAGGAAGAAAAGATACATGCTGGAAAAGCGGTACATCTTCCAGGCAGCCTTGTTCCCACCCAGTTTCCACACTTTCCAGGCAGAGTAAATCAACCAGGCGCCCAGCAAAGCCGCCCCTACCAGGTACAACGCCCCACCCAGGCCGAACAGCGGCAGCAGTAGGGTCAAAGCCACCAGTTCCAACGTATAAATGAATATTTGCCAGCCTGTCTCTTTCTCTCCCCGGATAACCGGCAGCATCGGCACCCCGGCGCGGGCATAGTCTTTGCGGCGCACCAACGCCAGCGCCCAGAAATGTGGAGGAGTCCACATGAACACGATGGCAAACAGGAACAGCGAAGGGACATTCAACCCCCCTGTGGCGGCTGCCCAACCTACCAGAGGCGGGATAGATCCGGCGCCGCCGCCAATGACGATATTCTGCACCGTGGTCTTCTTGAGAAATATGCTGTACAGCAGCACATAATAGATGGTACCGGCCAGGGATAGCAGCGCCGCCAGCATATTGACAAATGCCGCCAGCACATAAAAGGCCAACAGTGCCAACACCACCCCAAAAGCCAGGCCTTCACCCGGGGTCAGCCTCCCGGCCGGGATCGGCCGTTTTTGCGTACGCTGCATCTTACCATCATCAAAACGGTCGATATATTGGTTGATTGCACTCGATCCACCGGCCGCCATAAAACCGCCCAACATGGTCCAAAAAGTCAGCCAGAACGGCGGTAGCGCCCGCGCCCCAATGACCATCCCAGCATAGGTGGTCACCAGCAGCAGCAGGACCACCACCGGCTTGGTCAGCAGCAGCAGATCGCGCCACATGGCCCTACGCCCGGCCAGTTCCTGGGCTTCCAGCCGCTCCTGCTCTGCCGTGCGCCCAGCCAAGCCCACCAGCGTCACCTGGGCTGCCAACGCCGCCCAGACGGCTGTGGCAGTGGCCTGGTGCAACGCCAGCATGGAAACTGGATAGCCCTGCACCAACCGGGCCCCCATCAGCGCCTGGGCAAGGAACAGCGACGCTGCCGCAGCGGTTGTGACCAGGATGGGTGCCTGGCTGCGCTGCGTACGCCAGGCCAAGAAGAACTGGACTGCCAGCAGGATCCCTGCTGCGGCTACTACGAAACGGTGAACCAGGCTGATCCAGCCAGCAGCATTCTCTGGCCAGAGCTGGGTGCCGCACAATGGCCATCCAGCGCAGGCTGCCCCTGCTTGCATACCAGCCACCAGCGCACCACTAACAAGCAGCACAAAGAACACCGCCAGCACAGCCAGCGAAAGCACAGCAAAGGGGGATCGGTATGTCAGGGGCATCGCAGGCTGATCCCCTTCAGACTGCTGGCGCGCTCGCACCAGAGCAACCACTGAAACCGATGTAATAGCGCCCAGGATAAATAAAGATAGCGCCAGGTGAACCGCCGAGGTCCAGGCGCGTTCTTCCACAACAACCCCCAGGGTGAGCAGCGCGCCCAACCCAACCTGCAGCAGCACAGCGGCCACCGACAGGTAAAGCGGCCAGGTGAGCATCAGTTCTGCGCGAAACCGGCGGCCGGCATACCAGGCAGCAGCCAGGGTCAGCACTCCAGCCAGCACGCTGACCAGGCGGTGAATATACTCAACCGGAGCACTCAGCCCTGCTGGTGGGGTCCACTGTCCGAAACAAGTTGGCCAATCCGGGCAGGCGCCGCCTGAGCCGGTAACCCGCACAATACCTCCAGCCACGATCACCAGGAACACAGCGATGGCTGCCGCCAGGGCCAGCCTGCCCAGGCGGGAATATGCATCTGACCGTGTAAATTTTGAGAACTGTTGAGCCATCCGGACCTCCCACCCGGAATAATCCGGGGAAATCAGTGCTGCAAAGATAAATGTTCAGGCACCGGCCTTTTCACGCCGGTAAATAAAAAACGGATAACCCACCCCTAATATAACCGCAAATGTAAACCACTGCAAGGCATATCCCTGGTGGGGGCCTTCACTCAGGTCAAGATGAGGTTGGCTGCGTACAGGCAACCCCTGCCAGGTAGGATCTGGTGCCTGCTGGATGTAAACCGGCAGCAGCGCATAGGGCACCTGCTGCGAGATGGCCGGCACGTTCACAAAATTCCAGGCGGCCAGGCGCTCCCCTCCTGGCACAGGCGTCGCATCCGAACGCCAGCCAAAATCTGGCTGGCTCTGCGAACGCCGGATCACCCCACGCACCTGTATCTCCCCGGGCTCTTCATACCGGGCCCAATTCCCCGAAGAAAAATCCTCCTCAGGAATCCACCCGCGGTCTACCAGCACCGACTGCTCGCTGCCTTTTAAACGCAGGGGGGTGATGAGATGTACACCCAGGCGTCCGCCTTCAGCCTGGTTGCGCAGCGCAACCTCCTGACTGAAATCATACGCACCGACTGCTGCCACCTGCCGATATTCCATATTGGCCAGGTCCGCCAGCAAGGCAGCACCATCCAGCGCCAGTTCAGGCCGTTCCACCTGTGCCTGCACCCGGGCATTAAATTCCCTGCGCTGCTGCAGCCGGTCCAATTGCCACATCCCCAGGCGAACCAGCACCCCCAGCCCGACCAATACCAGGAGCGTGGCGATTATCCACCGGCGGCTGAACATCAAGCGCAGGCTGATAAACACGGGCTCACCTGTCACCGGTTCTCTGGCACAGCCTGGTGCCCCGGTCTTCCGCCCACCGGAAAAATCACCAGACTGTAGAAAAACAACAAGGCCGTCACCGTCGGCGCTGCCACCGCCAGGGCTACTAAACGGGTAACCATGGTTGTTGGCTGGCGCACATCCAATCCCATAGAACGATCCACCTCAAAGGAACATGTATATAACAGGTTTTCCGCCCTATCTAAAACCAGCCTGGCGCTTGCCCCCGCCGGCACCCATAATGGTCCCAACTGGTGGCTGACGACATCCTGATTTTGAACAACCAGGGTATCACCAGCTACATACACCATGTCCTCCTGCAAGATGGGTTCATCCTGCCCGGCAGCCACTTTCTCTGCGGTTCCAGCAGGAATCACCAGTTGAATGGTGGTAGGAAACCGGTCGCTGGGATCTTTGAGCAGGGCGTGAACAATCTCGTTGAACACTGCAACAGAAATGATTGAGAGCAAAGTCACCAATCCCAGGCGCCAGAGATAGGGTTTAAAGGCGGTACTGTTCGTCATCAATCTTCTCTCAGCAAGTGATTAATATCAGCTACGACCTTCTCTACCTGGGTTCCAAAAGGATACGTCAGCCGCCAATTCCCATCTAAATCAATCAGGTAGGTACGTGCTGAATGATCAACCAGGTAGTTTCCTGAGGCATCTGCCGGGTGCACATTGCGAAATACACCATAAGCCTTCCAAACCTGTTCAAGCTCGGCTTCCGATCCGGTCAGGCCAATCAGGTCCGGGTCAAAATAGCCCAGGTACTCCTTCAGGTAAGCCCGCGTATCGCGCTGCGGATCTACAGTAATGAACATAAACCTGACTTGCGAGGCCGATTCGCCCAATAACTTTTTGATCTGCCGGTATTCTGACAGGGTAGCTGGGCAGACATCCGGACAGTGGGTATAACCGAAAAAGATCAGCACGATATGACCACGTTGGTCATCCAGGCGAAACGGATGCCCATTTTGGTCATCCAGGTTGATGCTGGCAGCCCGCACAGGCGGGTCGATCAAGGATCCCTGGTAGGTATAAGCACGGGGGAATAACACCCACACAGCAGCTGTAAGCACCAATCCCGCCACAATTCCCAGTCCGAGCAACCAAATCCCAGATTTCATTTTACTTCTTCTTACCTCCACCCAGAATATTTCGTGCGCTATCCCACCACAGCCGTACCGATCAAGTACAACGCAGGATAGAAGAAAATCCACACGACGTCGACAAAGTGCCAGTACACAGCCGCGGCTTCAACCGGCCAATGTCGCTCTGCGCTGTACTGACCCTTTCGCCCGTTTCGATAGACAATCGCCAGGAAGATAACACCAGTCAGCACATGGAAGGCATGAAACCCGGTCATTGCATAGAAAATCGAGTAAGCTGCACTCTGAGAAGGACCATAAGGCAGGATCTGCCATTCCAAACCGACCACGCCCACCAGGAACAGGATCCCCAAAAGCAAGGTGATCAGTGTCCCACGCAGAAAGTTCTTGCGGTCCCCATAAGCCATGGCTGTTTCCGCCCGGTTCATGAAGAAAGAACTGAGCAGCAGCACCGAGGTGACAATCAGGCCCAGGAACTGGTTCACTTCCAGGCGTTGGGTCACGCCCAGCAGCGAGAACCTGGCAACGTACAACCCGCCAAAGACAAAAGCGTCAGAAACCAGGAACAACCACAAGCCCAGCCGGTTATTTGCCTCTCGGCGTCGATAATTTGTTAGAGAGACAGTCTGGGTGCTCATTCGTGCGCCTCCTCGTCCCCGGCAAACAAGCGGGGCAAGTGCATATAATCGCGGATCACAAAGAACGCTTTAACCACGGCAATCGCCATTAACAGGATCCAGAAACCGTAGAAAAATGCGCCAAATACAAATTCGATGATGGTCAGCACCGCCAGGATACCCATGATGATCAAACCCCAGCGAAATGCCTGCTGTTTTTTCCCTTCATCCATTGAAAGTTCCTCCGTATTCAATCTCGAACCCAATCTCAGTCTGCCGCAGCCGGGGCAGTGGCTGCGCCCCTGGCAGGAGAACCAATATAGCGCTCTTTATCATTATTGACATAAGCTGAGCCCTCCAGCCCGTAGTCGTAGGGCTCACCTACCACCTCAAAAGGATGGGCATAATTGTGCCGCGGGGCTGGTGAAGGCAGTTGCCATTCGGGGGAACGCGAGCGCCAGGGATTAGCCTGTGCCACCGGGCCGCGCGCTGCGCTGTAGATCAGGTTCACAAAGGCCAACAGCACCGCTACCCCAATCACGAACCCTGCAATAGTGATCAGGTATTGGGTCACGTCAATCCCCAGTGTCGGATCATAGTCGCCAATTCTACGCCGCATGCCCAGCAGCCCCACCTGCATCTGCCCCAATGATTGGACATAGAATGCCGGTGTCATCAGGAAGAAATGCAGCTTGCCCAGCCTTTCGTTATACATCCTGCCAGTAATCTTAGGAAACCAAAAATAAACCGCAGCAAAGAAAGGAAAGACATAACCGCCGAACATCGTGGCATGGAAATGACCCACAATCCAATAAGTGTCCTGCAGGTGCAGGTCAGTGGAAACCGTACCGTTTGGAGGTCCGCTGAGCCCGCCCAATAAGAAAATCGAAATAGCACCCAGGACAAACAGCATAGGGGTTTCGAATGAAAGCTTGCCCCCCCACAGAGTGGCAATCCAGCTAAAGAATTTGATCCCAGTAGGAACCGCTACCAGTAGTGTGCTGTACATGAAGGGCACACGCAGGTACTCAGCCATCCCCGAGGTGAACATATGATGCGCCCAAACAAAGAAACCGACAATTGCGATACCGAAAGAGGAGACCGCTACCCAACGATAACCAAACAAGGGCTTGCGAGTGAACACTGGCAGCAGCTCACTGATCACACCCAGGCCGGTGAGCACAAAGACGTACACTGCCGGGTGTGAATAGAACCAGAACAAGTGCTGGTATAAAATGGGATTTCCGCCGCGCGCTCCGTCAAAGAAAGCCATACCAAACAGCCTTTCAAACAATACCAGTTGGAAGGAGAGACCAATAAACTGGGTAGCTGTCAGGCTGATCACTGCTGTAGCAAGCGCTGTCCACACAAATATCGGCATGCGGAAGTAGTTCATTCCCTTCGCCCGGAAGCGGATGACCGTGGCGATCACATTCAACGCGCCCAGGATGGACGACAACCCAACGAAATACACCCCCAGGAAAAACATGTCCATGCCCAGAGGCGCCCTGGCACTGAGAGGTGGATACCCGGTCCATCCGGTGTCAAAACCACCCAACACCAGGCTGCTCAACAGGATCACCGCCGCCGGGATATTAATCCAGAAGGCAAAGGCATTAAGTCGGGGAAATGCCATGTCATTTGCCCCGATCATCAGCGGGGTCAGGTAGTTCGACATGGCGGCCACCCCCAGTAAAATTGAGGCGATCATCACGATGCCATGCAGGCTCATGATCGTGTTATACGTGTTGAACTGCAAGTACTGCATCCCCGGCGCTGCCAGCTCGGTCCGAAAGATCAGGGCAAAGAAGCCCGCCAGGGAGAAGATGATAAAAGAAGTAACCCCATATTGGATTCCAATTACCTTATGGTCAAATGAGGCGCTCAAGTAGCGCGCCAATCCAGTATCGAAAGCATCGGTTGGATGTTCAGGCGTCTCCTGACCATTAGCCCACTTCAGCCAATCATTCATCGTCCCAGACCACAGCATGAAAGCGCCCCAGCCAAAGATGGCGCCTACAACCCAGGCTGGCTCAGTGAACCCAAACCCGGCTGAATCCCAACCGGGTTTTCCAAGCAGCATCCGGATACCGGTCACCAGCAGCATCCCCACCAATGTTCCAATGAGCTGGGCAATCACGCCCTGCACCAGACCAACCTTGAAGATGTTTACTCTTTTCTTCATCATTACCTCCACAGTTTCCGCTTACCCGCGCAGCGCCTACTTCAACGACTTGATAAACTCAATAATATCTTTGAGTTGTTCATCCGATAAATTTGCCTGGGTATAGGTCGCCGGCATAGCCGGTGGATAACCCTGAACAATGGATGCAGAAGGGTTGCGCACCGATTCCACCAGGAAGGGCTCATCCGCCTTGGCCGTCCTGCCATCTGATAGAGGAACATCACTGCCATACAAACCTTTCCAGCTTGGGCCAACCAACCGGCTGCCGTCCAGGCTGTGGCAACTCAGGCAGGCCTGCTGCTGGGCTATCTTCCTGCCTCGCGCCACAGGATCGTTCAAGGCGCCGCTCTGCTCAGCCATCCAGCTGTCATAATCAGCCTGCGAGACCACCTTCACCGGTGCGGTCATTCCAGTATGCTGCATCCCACACAGTTCAGCGCACAGAACCTTGTATTGCCCAATCAGCGTCGGGGTAATGCGTAACTGGCGTACATAGTCTGGACCACCTGGCAGTGCATCCTGCTTAACGCGGAACTCAGGCACCCAGAAGGAATGAATGACATCTTTTGAACTCAGGCTCAACAGGACCTGCTTATTCACCGGCAGCACCAGCTCGCCCGATATGACTCCACTGTCTGGATATTCGAAGCTCCACGCCCATTGAGCCCCTGTAGCATTCACCTTCAACGGCTGCGGATCCGAACGCATGGTATTTGCAAGCGACTCTCCGCCCAGGTAGGAAATAAACAGCACAGTCGCCAGTGGCGCCACCGTCCAGGCCACCTCCAGCTTTGTATTCCCCTCCACGTGAGCCGCATCCGTGACATCGCCTTTTTTCCGCCTGAATACAACAATGCTGTAGACCATCAAAACCACGATCAGGGAAAAGAGAAAGGCGATGATCTTAAACTCAAGGTTGAATAAGTTGTCGATAGGAACTGCCTGTGCGCTTGCTTGCACTGGCAGCAGTTGGACCTGCTGCAGCCCGGCGATCAGCAGCGCTGTGACCACCACGACCAGCACAGCTGCAATGACAATATGCTTCATTTCCTCTCTCCTCAAAAAGAACTATCCTCTAACCAGGTGTCAACCGGCATAGCCGCCATGGTCCTGCGGTCGTAGACAACCGCATCTTCCGGGCTGTTTAAAGACAGCAACACCACCCTCAACTTGGCATCTCCCTCACCAAATAATGCCAGCAGATTCTCCCTGTTCAGCTTCTGATCATCATAATCAACAATCACCAGATCCGGCCTCAGCGCGTCGACTGCTGGCAGTGCCTCATCCAGACTGGATACCATACCTACAATCTCAATCTGTGAGGTACCACGCTCTAATAGTAAACTACGCAGTCCATATCCAAAGAGGGCATGTCCAGAGGCGATCAATACACGGCGGGGCTGACTTGATTTTGAAGCAGGCATAAGTTGCGATCCGGGTTGAAAAAGACAGGAAAATATCCCCTGAATTCATACCTAATTTATCAAGACTCAAACTGAATGTCATTCATCTATCAGCGAGTCTCCGGGTGATCCTCGAGCATAAAAAGGGTGATTCTTCAATCACCCTCTCTGTGGTATAAGAAGGATATGACCA
>CAIQIV010000688.1 GCA_903871905.1 uncultured Chloroflexota bacterium
CTTTCAAGAATCACCTGGTTCAAAGAGCACCTCCTGTCCAATGCATGCCATCCGGTCCAGGTTGGATGAGAAATGGATGAAAACTTCCTGATTTCCCCGCACAATCGGGAAATATGCAGAAAAGATGGTATACTGATTTATCCATATCATAATCAGGTAGGAAATATCCGATTAAATGGGTTATGGATGGTCCGGGATACATCCTGGATCAAATTATACCTGAAGGACCTTTTGTGAATTTCGATTCGTTTCCATTTCACCCGCAAATCAGCGCGGGAATCACGGCCGCCGGCTATTCCACCCCCACCCCAATTCAACAGCGATCCATTCCTCCCATCATCGAGGGGCGGGACGTGCTGGGATTGGCGCAAACCGGGACAGGCAAGACGGCTGCTTTTGTCTTACCCATACTCCAACATTTATTGAGTGGGCCGCGGGGCAAACTGCGCGCCCTGATCCTTTCCCCCACCCGCGAGCTTGCTGAGCAAACGCATACTGCCATCACCCTCCTGGGCCGCCAGACGCGCCTGCGCAGCCTGACCCTGTACGGCGGGGTCAGCCCCCAGCCGCAGATCAAAGCCCTGCGCGCAGGGACAGAGATCGCCGTGGCCTGCCCCGGACGCCTGCTGGACCTGATGAGCCAGGGCGAGGTTAGCCTGAAAAATATCGAAATCCTGGTGCTGGATGAGGCAGATAGGATGTTTGATATGGGCTTCCTGCCCGACATCCGCCGCATCCTGGCTGCCCTGCCGGCCCAGCGCCAGACACTGTTATTCTCAGCGACCATGCCTGCCGAGGTGCGGGATCTCGCCACCGCCATCCTCAAGCGCCCGGTGACGGTCGAGGTTGGCATATCACGACCGGTAGAAACGGTCAGCCACGCCGCTTACCCGGTAGAGGCAGACCAGAAGCCGGAAGTGCTGCTGTCCTTGCTGCGCCTGCCAGATCGCGGCCAGGCGCTGGTTTTCACCCGCACCAAGTACCGCGCCAAAAAGCTGGCTGAGAAGCTGGCGAAAGCCGGCTTAAGGGCGACCTCACTCCAGGGCAACCTCTCCCAAAATCAACGGCAGAAAGCAATGGATGGCTTCCGCAGCGGGCATTTCCAGGTGCTGGTAGCAACCGATATCGCTGCCAGGGGGATCGATGTCTCCGAGATCACCCACGTGATCAACTACGATATGCCCGACACCGCCGACGCCTACACCCACCGCATTGGCCGCACCGGGCGCATGGCCCACCGCGGCGCCGCTTTTTCCCTGGTCACCGCCGAAGACGCGCCGATGTTGCGCACCATCGAGCGACTCCTGGGACGACCGATGGAACGGTGCAAAGCAGGATAAAAAAAAAACTCGGGCAAGGTTTCTCTTGCCCGTGTCTACTGTTCCTGTAAAAGACACACACTACTGTCTGTGCAATTCAAGCTAAAGATCGATTTCCTTCAGAAGCATACAGTCGATACAGCCTCCTTGGTAGAAAACTATCATCACTGTCAACAGGCACACGGCCCGATACTCGATCTATTTCATTCAGGAATTACCCAGAACGATTTGGCGAATAATCCAGTAAGCCACCTCCTGCTCGGTCATCCAAGAACCTTTAGTTGTCAAACCCTGCTGCTGTAGAAGCTTCAGGTATCTATACTTTACACCCTTACAGGCAGTTTGTCAATTTTCATTTTTGTAAGGTGGCTGGCAGATGGCCGTTTCTTCTCCCGGACTGCTCTTCCAGCGCCTGCTCCGTCTGCAGGGCGATCTCCAGCACCCCGCCAGGCAGGAAATTGGAAGCCAGGTAGTGCAGCGCTTGCTCCCGGTCGGCGCCGCCCGCATCACTCAGCAGAAGCTGTTCGCAGAAGGCAACAATGTCCTGCACCAGGCGCTCGCAGCGGTAATACGCCAGCGCAGCAAGATTGATCTCCACCGGACCGTAGCCCTGGTAGAAGCGCTTCTGCTGCCAATCCTGAATCCATTTCCCGCAGATGCCGCCGCCGATAAACATCAGGTCCCGCTCCTTCGGGGCGTAGATCGGGTCATCCCAGTCCACCATGTAAAAACGTCCGCCGTCTGCAAGCAGGATATTGGCTTCGTGGAGGTCGGAATGGCACAGGACAAATTCAATAGGCGAAACCTGGAACGCCTGCACCAGCCGCCCGGCGCGCTGGACCAGGTTCCGGATCTCCCCCCTTTTCGCCCGGAGCAGTGCCGCGCAGCGCACGGCGACCGGGTCGGCATACGTCTCCCACTTGACGCGCTCCAGGAAATCCAGGGCAGCGGCGCGCCAGCGGGAGGTCCAGGTTTCGGAGGGGATCAGGCTGCCCCAGCGCGGCGGCAGGCGGCAGGTGTGAACTTTTCTCAGCGCCGCGCCAAATTCAACCCACTGGCGC
>CAIQIV010000689.1 GCA_903871905.1 uncultured Chloroflexota bacterium
CCGGGCGCAATTCTTTCGACTGCTTCAGCCTGGCAGCGGCATCTACTGGCTTCTCAAAAAGAGCGAAACAGAACACGAACTGGACCCACGGACCGGCAAAGCAAAGAAATCCTCCAACAAGTACACCCTGTTTGACACCCCTTTGACTCCCGGGGATGCTGAAGACCTCCAGGCCTATCTACTGAAACAGGGCATCACAGACTTGCCTATGATCGCCTTGCAGAAAGCAATCGTAGCCGATCCTAAAGACATTTTCCAGTATCCGGTCCGGCTCCCGCCTGCGAATTTCGGAAATGTCCAGCCACAATATCTGACCGTCCATGAGGTCGTCCGAAAGTTGGTTGGCCACCGCCTCGACTCAGATCTGACGGCGATGGCAGACAAGCTTTCCGACCGGCTTCTCGCTCGCGGAGAATTCATCCTGGTCAGCTGGTATTTTTTGCATCATTGGCTGCCGATGCTTGGACCTGACGCGGCGATGTTTGTCCTGATCCTGCGCAACCTGTGCTACTTCAACGATGAAACTGGTGAAATCCGGGACGAGGTCTGGATCGAAGGCGGGTATGAAGCGGTGGCCCAACGCCTGGGCATCCATACAACTCGGACGGTGGCCAACTGGCTGCCCGCGAAGATCGAACGCCCCAGGCGGAAGGACGAATTGACCGAACAGACCGACCGGGAGTTCGCCCGCCGACAGCGCCTGCAGGAACACTTGAACCTGTTCGTGGAAAGGATCGATCACCGGATGAGTGTGGGCGGAAATTATGCCTGGAAGTTCAAGGTCCAGCGCAATGATCCCCTCACCCCGCAGGACGAAGCCATTATAAAAGCTGTCGCCAGATTCTTTGAAATTGCCGAAGCCAAATCCATCTTGGATTATGTTCATGGCTGGATCGACCAAATTTCCAAAGATTGGAAAAAGACTGTCAACCAGGAACCAAAGATTGGTTTGATACTGTCAAACTTGTCCAATGATTGTTCTGAGACTCTCAAAACCACCCTCAATGATTGTTTTGAGACGCTCAACCTCGCTGACAAAGATTGTTTTGAGACTCTTTTAAAGACTCTTCAAATCTTTCAAGATTCCTTTCAAGAGATAGATTCCTCAACAACCCAAGATTCGCCAACTTCGGGCAATTCTGGACAAGCGGTGGAGGGGGTGACGGACCTTGAGGGAAACTGGTCACTTGAAAAATTGCTGGCAAAGGCAGACCTCAAGAACCGGCAATCGCTGTTGTCCCAGGAGAATGATGCCACAGCTTTTGTTTCCTGGATTATTTATGGCGTTTCCCAACCTGGAATTCAAAACCCGATCAGCCTGTCAATCTCCAGGTTAAAAGCCGATCCAGGTGTGAGTGCAGGCGGAGCCAGCGAAAGACTCGCGGCAATTCCCCCGTGCCAATTGGCAAACCTGGTCGAGCAGCATCTTTCTCTGCGTTCTCCTTCTGATCGCAGCTGGCAGATGCTGTTCGCCCAGGCAACCCGAGACCGGATATTTTTGTTAGCGGATCTGCTTGAAATTCATCTTCCGACCGAGGAGGCTCCATGGATTAGGAGTTAAGTCTCAAATATCTGGTCTTTCCACCTTGGAAGCAACTGTATTCATCTGAAAACAACACGAAGGAGAACCCAAAATGGCACAAGGCAATTTCACCTGGCAGCGCGGCGATATCACCGGCGACATTTACTTTGATTACCTGCACCCTGAAAATCAGGAAGCCGTTCCCTACTTACGCTTGTATCTGATGATCGACGGCAGCCCGGAAGCAAGACCCGTCAAAGGCCTGCGCGTCCTGGTTTACGGCACACTGGCAGAGTTGGTCTACGGGCACGTCCAGAAAGGCAGCCGGATCGGGGTGGAGGGTCATATCCAGATGCGCAGCCGGCCCAATACGACCACGCCCGTTTTTGAGATCGTCGCGGAAAAGATTGAGTTCATCCGCAACATCGACTACGAACGCGGCAAGTTGGTGGTCGCGGAGCTGAAGCAGCGTGGGAAACGCAATGGATCCGGACAAAGCGATCTCGAGCTGGTGAACCAGATTATGGAAAACGGGATCTATAACCATGACTGTGAATGAAGGCGGGCAACCGGTCATTCGGATCTCTGAAGAACGACTGTGGTTGTTTGGTTGGATCCTGCTGGGTGTGGCTGTTTTCTTCACGATGGTTGGTGCGTTGGTCTCCCCTTCAGATGCCGAAGGGAAGCCGGTCCTGCTTCTGCCGGAAGTTAAAGCGGTAGAAGATTACCAAAATTCCGCGCAGGTCTGGATTTCAGACATGGCTATTTTAGATGGTGAGGTCGCGCGCATTCTGGCCAGCGACAAGCAGGGGGATTTGTTCTCCCAATCTAGAGCTGCCCAGCAGGCGCTGCAGCACGCGGTTGACCTGGCCCAGCAGGTCGACCGCACCAAAGTTCCACCGGTGGCGATGGGCGTGCACGAAAAGATGATCGCGGCTTCCCTCAGCTACCTGGAAGCCGCGCGCAGCGCGCTGCAGTGGGTCAGCACACCAGAGAAGAATAACCAGGATACCGCCGCACAAAAATTGTCCGCGGCCCGGAAACTCCGCTCAGGGTTGGAGGTCAACCAGTGGTTGAAGTCTCGCTAGAGGAATTCCAGCGCAGCCAATCGGTGCGGATCGCACAGGACATCATCGGGCAGAGCGAGGAGCAAGAACAGAAGATGCAGTCTCATTGGGAAAAGACCTGGTTGAAAGCTCACCAGCACCTGGTTGCACTCTTGCGTTTCCTGGACAAAGATTACGACGATGCCTGTGATAAGTCCAATCACCCCCTGGACCGCTTCAACGATGAAGACCTGTCCTACCTGATCCATGTTCGCGTGCGAGGATTGGTCGCAGATGTGAAGCAGAAAACGAAACCAAGTCAGGAAGCGGAACTCCAACGCCAGGTACAGGACCTAACCCGCAAGATCGCTGCCCTTGAGCGAAAAAACATGGAACTGGGAGATGAAAACAAAAGGCTTCAAGCAGAGATTGCCGGGTTGAATGCACACCTGGTGGTGGTCAGGCAAGTTAATCAGAAAAGTTCCAACCAGGAAATGCATGATTATCAGGTAAGAGATACACCACAAACAGTCCGACCACCAGAAGGACAGATACCGGATTGGTTCAATTCGTGGAAAGCCTCGAAAGCCTTTGAAAAAATGGCGATGGCGATCCGGGTGATGGGTGACACAGGCATGGCGCTGAGGCCATCGATCATCAAAGAAATGGCCAGGAGGTTGTCTCTCTCAGCGGAGAATAACAGCCTGGATGACGCCCTCAGCCGGCTGCTTGAAGAGGAGGTTGACTTACATCCAGTTTTACTCGAGAAAGAAAATGCAATTGCTTCCGAAGGAGCTGGATCAGGTGGAAATCTGCCGGATGTGGTGCGCCTGACCGTAGAAGGAAATGTAGCGTATTCGACTCTCTCGGGGAAAGTGGCTGCGTTGAATGAATTTGATCGGTTGCTCCGGTTACACTCTACACCCGAACACACCATCCTCAATATCCAGGCTTGCGAGGTCCTTGTTGAGGCAGGGTACCGCATCAAAGGGCAGGCGCAGGCCATTCAGCTATCCAACGGTAGCACTTATATCCCAGACATCATTGCCATAGACCCTGCTTCAGGCGAATTGGTTTTTATCGAAGTTGAGCGGGATGTGCATAAGGACCCGGCAGCCAGGAAGCAAAAATGGATGAACTGCTTTGAGGCTACGAATGGCAATTTATATGTGTTTTGTGATAATTTGACATGCGAACGGGCCGTTCTGTCTGACATGAATTTAGCGTTGAGTGGATTGCGCTTCAATTCTTATCTGACCAACTTGCATGGGATCCGCAACGGGAAATGCTCAAGAAAGGACGGCAGCATCTGGCTTACAATGAGTCGTGGAAAGTAAACAGAACGACCTGGCAGGATGATCCTGTCAGGTCGTTCTGCTAGAGTCTTAGGGGGGAACGAAGTGTGACCGTGAGAATCAGGTCAAGAAAGATTTCCA
>CAIQIV010000690.1 GCA_903871905.1 uncultured Chloroflexota bacterium
CCCGGGAATACCCGGTCAGCCGCCCGGCTGCCTCGTTGCCATCCACCAGGACTCTATCCGAAAGGCGGGCCAGGGTCTTGGGTATCGGGTCCTGGTGAACCAGCTTGTACAGAAAGTCGCGCGCCTCCTGCAGCTCACGCTCCGCCTCCCTGCGCTGGCGGATGTCGCGCGACACGCCCACGATCTGCACTTTCCCTTCTTCATCGAACATGTAGGTCGTGGTCACCTCAGTAGGGACGATGGAGCCATCCTTGCATGGCTGGTCCACTTCGTTAACAAAGGACAGGGTCCCGCTGCCCCGGGCGATGAAACCGGGCAGGTTGGCCGCCAGTGTATCGCTGACCAGCTGCTGCGACTCGGGGGTGAGCGCGTCCCCCACGGGCTGCGCCAGCACCTCCTGCGGGGTGTAGCCGCGCAGCTTTTCTACGGAGGGGCTGACATAGGTGAACTTCCCGGCAAACGGGTCCAGCACCCAGATCACATCACTTGTATTTTCTGCCATCAGGCGGTAGCGCCGCTCGCTCTGGCCCAGCTTGTGCTCGCCTTCAACCCGTGCCGCTTCAGCCTGCTTGCGTTCGCCAGACTGGAGACGCAGGGCAGCCGCCCGCCGGGCGTTCTGCATGGCGATGGCAGCCGCCGCCGCCAGCGATTGGATAAAGATGACCTCCTCCGAGGAAAAATCATCCGCCTGCCGGCTTTCCAGGCTGATCACCCCCAGCACCTGCCCGTCAAACAACAGCGGCGCCGCCAACCGGCTGGCAGCCTCCGCTTCCCCGCCGCAGGAACCGTTCATAATCTGCATCGTACCCGTTCGCAGCGCCTGCCCGATCAGCCCCTCCTCTTCTGAACCAGCCTTGAGCACCTCCCACCCCCTGCCAGGTTGCCCGCTGAGGACTTTCCAGGCAGCCCCTTCCTCACCCGGCACCGCAAACCTTACCCCAGGCCAGCGTTCCAACCGCACCAGGGCCTGCAAGACCGTCTCAAGGACTGCCTGCGGCGCCAGCTCACGGCTGAGCTGCTGCAGGACATGCGCCAGGACCGCCTGGCTGCCTGCCCCAGCGCCCGGTTCATCAAACGTGTCTGTCTTTTCCTTGTTGTACATCTGCTAACCCTTCACCACCGCCACCGGGCGCAGGCGGGCGACCTTGCGGGCAATGTTCGCCCCGCTGACCGTGCCTACCACGGCATCCACGTCCTTGTAAGCCTGGGGCGCCTCTTCCGCCAGCCCAGCCATGGACCCGGCGCGCACGTGAATGCCGTCCTTCTCCAGCTCGCGGCGCAGGTTCTCCCCGCGCACTTCTTTCTTCGCCTTCGAGCGGCTCATCACCCGCCCGGCGCCATGACAGGTGGAGCCAAACGAGCGCAGCATGCTGGTCTCTGTGCCCACCAGCACCCAGGAGGCGGTGCCCATGCTGCCCGGCACCAGCACAGGCTGGCCAATGGACTGGTATTCCGCCGGCAGGTCGGGGTGGCCCGGGCCAAAGGCGCGCGTGGCCCCCTTGCGGTGCACGCACACCTGCAGCGCCGTCCCATCAATCTCGTGCTGCTCGATCTTCCCCATGTTATGGGCGATATCATACACCTGGTAGAGCTGCCAGCTGCGCAGCTTGCCGGCAAACACCTGTTCGAAAGCCCGGCGCGCCAGGTGCGCCAGCACCTGGCGGTTGGCAAAGGCATAGTTCGCCGCGGCGCGCATGGCGCCCAGGTAAGCCTGGCCCTCAGGTGAGTCCAGCGGGGCGCACACCAGCTCCCGGTCCGGCAGGTCGATGCCGTATTTCTTGACCGCCCCCTGGAACTCCTGGACGTAATCGGTGCACACCTGGTGTCCGAAGCCGCGCGAGCCGCAGTGGATCTGCACCACCAGGTTGCCCTGCTCCAGGCCCATGGCGCCCGCCGCTCCCGGGTCAAACACCTGGTCCACCACGTCCACCTCGATGAAATGGTTACCAGCGCCCAGGGTGCCAAGCTGCGGCCGCCCGCGCTCGCGGGCGCGGGCGCTCACCCGCTTCGGGTCAGCGCCTTCCAACCGCCCGCCTTCCTCGGTGCGGCGCAGATCCTGCTCGCTGGCATACCCGGCTTTCAGCGCCCAGCGGGCCCCGTCCCGGCACACCCTGTCCAGGTCATCGTCGCTCAGTCGCAGAGCGCCTTTCTCCCCCACCCCCGAGGGACAGTTGTGATTGAGAGCGGTGGCCAGGTCATCTACCAGGTGCTGGCAGTCTTCGAAAGGGATCTGCGAGGCCAGCAGGCGCACCCCGCAGTTGATATCATAGCCAATGCCGCCGGGTGAGATCACCCCGTGCGGCAGCAGGGTGGCCGCCACCCCGCCGATGGGAAAGCCGTAGCCCTGGTGCATATCGGGCATCACCAGCACCTGCCCCACCAGGCCGGGCAGGGTGGCAGCGTTGACTGCCTGCTCCAGCGAGGCGTCATCCATCACCTTATCCAACAGGCGGCGGGTGGCAAAAATGCGCACCGGCACGCGCATATCCGCCCGGAAAGAGCGGGGGATCTCCCACTCAAACTCATTAACCTGGTGTAAATCCTGGATAGAAACCGTGCGCGTGCTCATTATGCACCTCTCAAAGGTTAAACATCAAAGACAATGCGTGTGCGCAGGCCGTCCGGCCCGGTCTGGATGCGCAGGCGGTGATAGGTCACCGCCTTGATCTCCTTGTCCAGACCCACCATAGTCGCGCCTTCCAGGCTGGCGTGCAGCGCGCCCTCTTCCAGGCGCAGATCAAAGGAATCAAACGCCAGCCCTTCCTGCTCGCCGAGGAACAGCAGCTCGTTGAGGAACTGCACCAGCGCCGCCTCCCCATCCTGGAATCCAAGCTCCAGGCGCCGCCGCGCCCGCTCCCCCAGCGCCAGGCGCGCCCCCGACAGCGCATACATGCCGCGCGCAGCCTGCTCCAGCAGCGCCGGCAGGTCAGGCGCCCAGACTTCCAGCTCCCAATCCGCCGTATGGGCAATCTCGCGATAACCGGCATCCATTCCCGGCTGGATCCTCCAGAATGCAGATCTGCCGACTCCTCAAGGGAGGTCAGGAGGGGTGGGGCTGATACCCACCCCTATTCCATTATACACTTCCCCATCCAACAAGATCAACCGGTTAACCAATGCATCTCTTTCCCGGCGCAGCCCAAAAATTCGTTATAATACCCGCTATGCACATCAACCTGGCAGAAATTGAGAGGCGGCTGCAGGGGCTGGTGGAAGGGACAGCAGCCCGCCTCTTTGCTGGAAATCGCCAAAAGCCAGACCTGCTGCAGCAGCTGCTGGCAGCCATGCGCAGCGGGACCCACCGCGGTGAAGCTGGCGAGGCCCTGGCCCCCAACCTGTACACCCTTTACCTCTCTGCAGAGCGCGCCGATGCCTGGAGCAAAGACCCCACCCTGCTGGAAAGCCTGGGGCGCGGGCTCGAAGAATCTGGCCACAAGGAGGGCCTGGCCTTCTCCAGCCCTCCCGTGGTGCGTATCGAGATCGATCCAGATCTACAGGCGCATGAAGCCCGCCTGCTGGCGCGCAACAGCCTGGACGGCCTGCCGCTGACCTCCAATTACATCCTGGGGCCGGTGGAGGCTGCCGGCGCCCTGCCGGGGGGGGCCTTCCTGATCGTCAACGGCGTGGATGTCTACCCCCTGGACCAGGCGGTGATCAACCTGGGCCGCCGTCCAGACAACCACATTGTGCTGGATGACCCGCGCATCTCCCGCCTGCACGCTCAGCTGCGCCTGGTGCGCGGCCGCTTCGTGGTCTTTGACCTGGATTCCACCGGCGGCACCTGGGTGAATGGAGTGCGCATCCAGCAGGCCGCCCTCACCCCTGGGGACGTGCTCTCCCTGGCCGGGCTGCCGCTGGTTTTCGGCCAGGACCAGGAGCGGCTGGATCACACCCAGGACATGCTGCCCGACCGATTGGGAAAAAGCCCTGGCCCGGGCAGCGAGGGGCAAGAGCTCTGATGCCCGCCTTCTCCGCCCCCTTAGGCGCCTGGTTTGTCCTTTTCCTGCGCGGCGTGCTGGCCCTGGCCCTGTATGCCTTCCTGGCGCTGGCCTTGTGGACCTTGTGGAAAACCCTGAAGGAGCAGGCGAGGCGGGTCATTTCGCCCCAGGCGCCGCCCCTGGCCCTGCACTTCACCGGATCGGACCCGGCCAGGGTGCTGCGCTTTACCATCCCATTGGTCCAGGTCGGGCGTGACCCCGCCAGCGAATGCTGGATCGAAGACCCCACCCTCTCTGCCCAGCATGCCCGCCTCTCCTATCACCACACCCAGTGGTGGGTCGAGGACCTCGGATCTACCAATAGCACCTTTCTGAACGGGACGGCGGTCGGGAAACCCGTGGTGCTGACCAGCGGCGACGAGCTGCGCCTGGGAGGCGTGCTGCTCGAGGTCAGGCTGGAGAACTGAACCATCATTTTTTATTATGGAGGAAACATGACAAAAGAAACCCTGACGCTGGCTGTGATCGGAGGCTCCGGGCTGTATCAGATGCCCGGGCTGGAGCAGGCGCACGAGGTCGCTGTAGAAACGCCTTTTGGCCCGCCCAGCTCCCCCGTGGTCGTGGGACGCCTGGAAGGCCAGACCGTGGGCTTCCTGGCGCGCCACGGCATCGGTCACCATATCTCGCCCAGCGAGGTTAACTACCGCGCCAACATCTACGCCCTCAAGAGCCTGGGGGCAGAGCGCCTGGTCAGCATCAGCGCCTGCGGCTCGCTGCGCGAAGATTACGCCCCCGGGCAGGTTGTGATCCCGGACCAGATCTACGACAACACCCGCGGCCGCAAACGCTCTTTCTTTGAGGACGGGATCGTGGTGCATGTCAGCGTTGCGGACCCCTTCTGCCCTGACCTATCGGCGCAGCTGCTGCAAGCCGTGGAGCAGACCGGTGCGGTGACCCACAGCGGGGGCGCCTTTATCACCATCGAAGGCCCGCGCTTTTCCACCAAGGCCGAGTCCAACACCTTCCGCTCCTGGGGCATGTCGCTGGTCGGCATGACCACCTCGCCCGAGGCCTTCCTGGCGCGCGAGGCCGAGATGTGTTATGCCGTGATGGCGCACGTCACCGATTACGATGTCTGGCATGTTTCCGAGGAGCCGGTCACGGTGGAGCGGGTGATCCAGACCCTCAACCAGAACACCGAGTTCGCCCAGCAGGCGGTGCGCAACCTGGCGCGCAGCCTGTCCCAGGAGAAGCAGTGCCGCTGCGACCAGGCCCTGGCGGATGCGCTGATCACCAGCCGCGACAGGATCCCGGGCCAGGCGCGCCAGCGGCTGAGCGTCCTGCTGGATAAATACCTGCCCTGAGGCCAAGCCGCGCATCGCGTTGCTCGCCCGCTCCTTCCACTCACCGGTTGACCGGCTGCAGGCCAGGCTGCTGAACCTGGCGGCGCTGTTCCTGGCCTGCTATGCCCTGGCATTGACCCTGGCGCCTGCCGTGCGCCAACGCAGCCTGAGCGCCGGGCTGAGCTGGGAACACTGGGCTGGCTTCCTGCTCTGGCTGCTGCTGATGAACCTGGCCCACTGGCAGACGGCGCGCTGGCTGCCCAACCGCGACCCGTACCTGCTGCCGGCTGCCGGGCTGCTCAGCGGGCTGGGCGTATTGGTTACCTGGAGGCTGCTGCCCTATTTTGGCCTGCGCCAGAGCGCCTGGCTGCTGGTCAGCGTGACCCTGCTGATCGCTGGTCTGCGCCTGCCTGCTGATCTCCACTTTTTGCGGCGCTACAAGTACCTGTGGCTGACCTCCGGCCTGCTGCTCACCTCCCTGACCTTTTTCTTCGGGGTCAACCCCAGCGGGGATGGCCTGATCGAGCTGTGGCTGGGCTGCTGCGGGGTATACCTGCAGCCTTCCGAGCCGCTCAAGCTGCTGCTGGTGATTTACCTGGCCGCCTATCTCGCCGACCGCCTGGTGTTCATCCAGGGCCGGCCGGGCGGCTTCTACCTCACCTCCCTGCTCCCGCTGCTGGCGCCGACCCTGATCATGACCGGGGTGGCCATCCTGCTGCTCACCGGTCAGCGCGATCTGGGGACGGCCACGGTATTCATGTTCCTGTACGCGGTGACCGTCTACGTGGCTTCCGGTAAGCGCCGTATGCTGCTGGCCAGCCTGGGCGGGCTGGCCCTGGCGGGCGTCCTGGGGTACCGGCTGTTTGACGTGGTGCAGATCCGCATCGATGCCTGGCTGAACCCCTGGCTGGACCCCAGCGGCCGCTCCTACCAGATCATCCAATCGCTGCTGGCTTTAGCCTCCGGGGGGATCTCGGGGCGCGGCCCGGGGTTGGGCAGCCCCGGCCTCGTTCCCGTGCCCCACTCCGATTTTATCTTCGCCTCGGTGGCGGAGGAGATCGGGCTGGCCGGCGCCCTCGGCCTGCTGGCGCTGCTGGCCCTGTTGACGGCCCGCGGCATCCATACCGCCCTGGCTGCCCCAGACGCCTTTCGCCGCTACCTGGCTGCCGGGCTGACTGCCTTCCTGGTCGGCCAGAGCATCCTGATCATCGGCGGCAACCTGCGCCTGCTTCCCTTAACAGGGGTGACCCTGCCTTTCGTCTCGTACGGCGGCTCATCGCTGCTGGTCTCGTTCTTCTCCCTGTTGATCCTGCTGCATATCAGCAACCAGGCTGAGTTCCGCCCGGCGCCGCTGGCAGACGCCTCGCCTTACCTGCACCTGGCGGGGCTGCTGTTCGCCGGGCTGGCCGGCGCCGCACTGGCCAGCGGCTGGTGGGCAGTGGTGCGCGGCCCCGACCTGCTGACCCGCACCGATAATCCCCGCCGGGCTATCGCCGACCGATTCGTGCGCCGCGGCGCCCTGGTGGACCGGGGCAATCAGCCCATCAACGCCACCGTTGGCGTCCCTGGCGAGCTGGAACGCCGCTATTTCTACCCCAATCTCAGCCCGGTCACCGGTTACAACAGCCCGGTCTACGGGCAGTCCGGGCTGGAGGCCAGCCTGGACGGTGTGCTGCGCGGCCTGCAGGGCAACCCGGGGCTGACCATCTGGCTGGACCACGTGCTGTACGGCCAACCGCCGCCGGGTCTGGACGTGCGCCTGAGCCTGGACCTGGAGCTGCAGCGGCAGGTTGACCGCCTGCTGGCGGGCCGCAAAGGCGCGGCGGTGCTGCTCAACGCCGCCACCGGCGAAGTGCTGGCCCTGGCCTCCCACCCCAATTTTGACGCCAACACCCTGGAGCAAAACTGGCAGCAGTATCTGAATGACCCGGCCGCCCCTCTGCTGAACCGGGCGACCCAGGGGCTGTACCCGCCCGGGACGGCCCTGGCGCCCTTCCTGCTGGCCGAGGCGCTGGCGCAGGGTCAATCCCTGCCAGCCCGGCTGCCGGCCGAGGCGCGGCAGCCCGAGCAGGCCTCCCCTGGACAGGTCCTGCGCTGCAGCCGGCCGGCGGGGAACGAAGAAGGCACGGCCATCGACTTGCGCAG
>CAIQIV010000691.1 GCA_903871905.1 uncultured Chloroflexota bacterium
GCCAGCCAGAAGACGGGCAGCGAGATCCCCAGCAGGGAGATAAAACGGGCAACTTGATCGATCCAGGAATCCTTATTTAACGCAGCCAGTGTCCCTAACAGGATGCCGGCTATTGTACTGAAGATGATGGCTACCAGGGTGAGCTCGAGTGTGGCGGGGAAATACTGCTTCAAATCATCAAGAACGGGGCGCCGGCTGCGGATCGAGGTCCCCAGGTCACCGTGCGCCAGGCGGACAAGATACAGGGTGAACTGCTCAAGGAAGGGTTTGTCCAGCCCGTAGGTTTGTTTGAATGCGGCGACAATCTCCGGGTTGCTCATTGCTTTCTGTCCAAGGTTTGCTACCACCGGATCAACAGGAATAAACCGGGAGAGGAAAAAGACTGTGACAATGACCCCACACAACCCGAATAGAGAAAGCAGTAACCGGCGCAGCGCATAAGTGGCAAATGACATTGAACCTTCCTCAATAAACGAGTAAGCTCTTATGTTCTTATGTTAGGATGATAAGAGAATTATATACTACTCCGAAATCTTTGTCAAGTTGAATATGCTTGACCCGCCGGGGAACTTATGCTATAAGTAATGTTATCTACTTCCGAAGATCATAGGATAAGTAGGCTTCAGGATGGAATAAGATGATGGAACCAATTCATTCGCAAAGCGTACCCGAGATACTTGTGCAGCGCATCTTGACGGATATCGGATCCGGGAAGCTGCGCGCCGGGGACCGGCTGCCGGCGCAGCGCGATATTGCGCTGCAGTATAAAATTAGCAACTCCAGCGTGCGCGAGGCGGTGCGCACCCTGGTGGGCATGGGAATCCTCGAAGTGCGCCACCCGGTAGGCACTTTTGTCGTCGGAGAACCAATGACCAGTTCCCAGGCGATCCGTATGACTTCGCCCAGCAGCCCGAAGCAGTTTCAGGAGGCCATGGAGGCCCGCTGCCTGGTTGAAATGGACCTCAACCGGTTGGCGGCGATGCGCGCCACCGTTGATCAGGTCAGCAAGTTCTGCCAGATCATCGACAACATGGAGTCCGCACTCCGGTCAGGCCAGGCTGATGTGTATACAGAGTTTGATGTCAGCCTGCATATCGCCATTGCCCAATCCAGCAACAACCGCTTCCTGGCAAATTACGTCCATTCCCTGCGCACGGTGATTGGCGACTATCTGCAATCGATCCCAGGCAGCCAGGCGGATCTGCGGAATCATAAGGACCTCATTGCTGCAATCCAGCAGCACGATATTCCCCAGGCAGATACGGCTTCTCGCAACCTGCTTTTGCATGTTGCCAACCTTGCCGTCGGCCAACAACTGCTAACCGAAGAAGATTACGCCAGGATTTCAAAACTGCTGCAAATATCCTGACGAGGATAAAAAAACATATCAGTATGGAATAGCAAGGCACCTCCCGGGCACGTAAATCCGGGAGGTGTCTTGATTCCTGTCACTGGCTGGCGCCGCTTTACCCGGCGGCTTTGACCGCTTCCTCGGCAATCTCCAGGGTGATATCGATGTCCTGGTCGGTATGGGCAGCGGAAACGTACCAGACATCCCGAGGGGTCGGTTTTGAATACACCCCGCGCATGCGCATTTCTCTGCGCACCCGCTGGATTTTCTCTGCATCCTGGCTGAGGGTATCCCGGTATTCGTGAATGGGTCCTTCGGTAAAGAAAAAGCCAAACAGCGGCTCAACCCGGTTGGTGCAGCACACGATCCTGTTGCGTTTGTAAATGTCCTCCAGGCCCGCCTGCAGACGGCAGGCCAGGCGGGTGATGTGCCGGTATACCGCGCCGTTGTCCTCGCTGAGCAGGTCCAGTGTCGCCGCGGCAAC
>CAIQIV010000692.1 GCA_903871905.1 uncultured Chloroflexota bacterium
CCGGTTGAAAGCCTGCTGCTCGGCGAACTGCGCGAGCGCCACGAGGCGAATCGCCTGCGCTACCTGGAAGACCCGCGGGATATCACCGCGGGAATCGACCGCGAAATTCACGCCCGGCGCAAGGACGGCGGCGAATTTCCCGCCGAGATCAGCCTGAGCCACCACACCATGGCCGGCGGCGCAGCGGTTGTCCTGTGCGCAATCCGGGATGTGACGGAGCGCATCCGCGCCGAGACTTTGATTGCCGCCCAGCGCGACCTGGCAAAACTTGCCAGCGCCCAGGTAGCGGATGAAGAATTTTGGGCTGCCTGCTTCCAGTCCGCCATGCGTGTCTCAGGGTTGGACTGTGGAGGAATATACCTTTTCGACCAAGACCGGCGCGGTCTGAAGCTGGTCCACCACACGGGCCTGGGTACAGAATTTATCGACAAGGCGGAATGGTTTGCAGAAAAATCACCCAGCGCACAGATGATACTGTTGGGCAAGAACATCTACTTCTCTGCCGCAGATTTGCAGGGAAAAGCTTATCATCAAAGAGAGGGGATCCTTTCACTCGCTGCCATCCCCATCCGACACCAGGGGAAGGTGTTGGGCTGCCTGAACATCGCGTCGCATGCCGATCCCAATATCCCCGATTCTACGCGCAGCGTCCTGGAGGCGATTGCCGCCGAGATTGGCAACCTGGTCATCTATCGTCAAACGGAAGCATCCCTGCAAGCCAGCCGCCAGGAACTCAGCCTGGCGCTGGTTGCCGCACACATGGGGAGCTGGCGCTGGCACATTCCCACCAACCACATATCCTGGTCGCCGGAGGCGGCGCGCATCTTTGGCTTGGACATTGGGCAAATTGACTTTAACAGCATTTTGACCTATTTTCACCCAGATGATCGGGAGAGGGTGATGGGGGGGCTGCAAGAGGCGCTGACACGGGGAGATTTATTACATTTCGAATATCGCATCTACGATGCCGCTGGGGACATGCGCTGGATCACCAACTATGGGCACATCGAATATGATGCAGAAGGAAAACCGATTGCCATCCTGGGCCTTGTCCAGGATATCACCGAGCGCAAGCAGGCGGAGCAGGCGCTGGCCGATTCAGAAGAGATCTACCGTCTGACGCTCAGTTACATATCCGATGCCGTGCTGATCACCGACTTCTCCGGGGCATTCACCTTTATCTGCCCGAATGTGGATACCCTTTTCGGGTACACACAATCCGAGGTGGCGGAAATGCGGCACATCACCCGCCTGCTGGGAATAGAGCTTTTCGACCCCACTGAACTGGAACGAGCGGGTGAAATTTCCAACATCGAGCACACAATCCTGGACAAATTCGGCCGGGCGCACTCCCTGCTGGTGACCGTCAAGCGCATCGAAATCCGAGAAGGAACTGTTCTCTATACCTGCCATGATATTACCGAACGCAAGCTGGCAGAAGAAGCACAGCGCGAAAGCGATGAACGATACCAGCTCCTCTTCGAGACAATGGCCCAGGGGGTGATTTTCCATGATGCACAGGGCCGCCTGATACACGCCAACCCGGCTGCCCAAAGGATATTTAGCCTGACAATCGATCAAATGCAGGGGCGCACTTCCAATATTCCAGATTGGCGAACAATCCAGGCGGATGGTTCTGATTTCCCCGGAGACTCCCATCCTGCCATCGAGGCGCTAAAAACTGGGCAGCCGGTTCATAACGTCGTGATAGGCTTTTTTAATCCGATAAGGCAGTCTCTCATCTGGCTGAATGTCAATGCTGTGCCTCGCTTCATGAAAGGGGAGACAAAACCCTTCCAGGTATTCTCCACATTTGAAGACATCACGGACCAGAAAAATGTAGAAAAGGCGCTGCGTGAAAGTGAAGCGAAGTATCGCAGCTTGATTGACAGCCAGGAGTCAGCTATTTCAACAATCGACGCAGATGGTATCTTCCACTTTATCAACGGTACTGGCGCTGCGCCGTTCGGCACGCCCGGTTTTGTCATCGGCAAGAAACTGCATGATCTGTTCCCGCCCCAATCCGCTGACTGGCAGCTTGACCGGGTGCGCCAGGTGATTGCGTCCGGGCAGGGTATGGTGGTGGAAAATAAAATCCAGGTGGCTGACAAGCCCAGTTGGCGGCGGGTCAGCGTCCAGCCCATTCTTGACGCTGACGGCAGGGTCAGGCTGGCGACCATCAACTCAGTGGACATCACCGAGCGCAAGCTGGCCGAAGAGGCGCTGCGCCTCAGCGAGGAAAAATATCGCGGGTTGCTGGAGAGCCTGGACAGTGTGGTGGCTACGGTTGACGAAAATGGCAAATTTTTCTATATGAATGACGTCGGCGCAGAACGACTAGGGGGCAAGCCCCACGCATTTGTTGGCAAGAATATGAATGACCTTTTTCCAGAGCCTCTTGCATCCTACCAGCTTGCCGGCATTCAGAGAATCTTCCAGAGCGATCAGGGCACTGTCTTTGAAGCCCAGAGCCTGGGAAAGGATGGCCTGCGTTGGTATCGTTTTTGCCTGCAGCCGCTGCATGATGAGGCCGGACGGGTCAGCCAGGTGCTGATCAATGCCACCGACATCCATGACCTAAAAACCGCCCAGCAAGAGCTGTTGGATCTGAACCACACCCTGGAAGAGCGCGTCCTGGAGCGCACCGCCCAGGTGCAGGATCTGTATGATAACGCGCCAGCGGGCTACCACTCTTTGGATGCAAATGGCCGGTACCTGGCGATCAACCAGACGGAATTGAGCTGGCTGGGGTATGAGCGGGAAGAGCTGCTGGGCCAACCGATCACCTCCATCTACACACCGCGCTCGGTAGAGGTGTTCAAGGAGCAGTATCCGCGGTTTAAAACCCAGGGAATAACCAGCAACCTGGAGATGGAAGTGGTGCGCAAGGATGGCAGCACATTCCCTGCCATGATTAATGCCACCGCCATCTATGACGAGAACGGGCAGTATGTCTCGTGCCGCAGCACCATGACCGATATGACCGAGCTCAAGCGGGCAGAGAACGAGCTTAAGCGCAATGTCAATTTCACCAATACCCTGCTGGACGCCATCCCCACGCCTGTGTTCTACAAGGATCAAAATGGGTGCTACCTGGGCTGCAATCGCGCCTTCACCGAGTTCACCGGTATGACCCCTGAGCAGATGCGGGGCAAGACGGCTTCCCAGCTCTGGCCATCCGAGAGCGCAAAAGTCTACCGCAAAATGGACCATGAGATTATGCACCACCTCGGGCACCAGGTCTATGAATCTACCGTCAGGAATATGAAAGGGAATGACCTGCCGGTGATTTTCGCCAAGGATATCTTCTATGATGAAAGCGGCAAAATTGCCGGGCTGGTCGGCGCATTCATTGACATCTCAGACCGGAAAAGGGCAGAGGACTCCCTGCGGCTGACCAATATGGAGCTGCAGCGCGCCCTGCGGGTCAAAGATGAGTTCCTGGCCAGCATGAGCCACGAGCTGCGCACGCCGCTGTCTGCAATCCTGGGCCTATCCGAGAGCCTGATCGAGCAGTTCGTCGGCCCGTTGAACGAGCGCCAGCTCCAATCCCTGCACACCATCGAAACCAGCGGACGGCATCTGCTGGAGTTGATCAACGATGTGCTCGACCTCTCCAAGCTTGAAGCCAACCAGATGGAACTGGCCCTCAGCCTCGTCCCGGTGAAGCAGGTGTGCGAGGCGAGCCTGATGTTCATCAAGGATGCTGCCCGCAAGAGATCCATCCACGTGAGCAGCACGGTTGACCCGTCCGTGGTATACGTGCAGGCGGATGGGCGGCGGCTCAAACAAATGTTGGTCAACCTGTTAAGCAATGCGGTCAAGTTCACGCCCGAGGGGGGGAGGGTTGAGCTCAGGGTAACCGGGAGCGCCGAGCAGCGCCTGGTCAGCTTTACTGTCAGGGATACTGGCATCGGGATCGCGCCACAGGACCAACAGCGCCTGTTTCAGCCCTTTGTCCAGTTGGACAGTGGTCTGAACCGGCAGTACGCCGGGACGGGACTGGGGTTATCGCTGGTCCGGCGCATGGCAGAGCTGCACGGCGGCAGCGTCTCGGTGGAAAGCGAGCCGGGGCAGGGCAGCCGCTTTACCATCCTGCTGCCCTGGGAGCGCCAGGCGGCCCCCGCCCCCGCCGCAACCGCCAGCCCGGCTGCAGCCGATGCATCGAGAACCAGCCCTGCCGGCAGCCCAGGGCCGTTGATCCTGATCGCCGAGGACCAGGAATCCAACTTTCTCACCCTGTCCATGTACTTGAAGTCCAGGGGATACCGCATCGCCATCGCCCGGGACGGCGTTGAAGCCCTGGAACAGGCGCACCTCACCCACCCGGCTGTGATCCTGATGGATCTGCAGATGCCGCTCATGGATGGCCTGGAGGCCACGCGCCGCCTGCGCAGCGCAGACGACCCGCAGGTGGCCGCTATCCCGGTGATCGCCCTCACCGCCCTGGCGATGCCGTCCGACCGCAACCGTTCGCTGGAAGCCGGCGCGGACGAGTACCTGAGCAAGCCGGTCAACCTGAAGCACTTGATCGAAGTCATCAACCGCCTGGTCAGGGAGAATTGATATGACGCCCAAGATTCTGATCGTGGACGACGATCCCAGCGCCCACTTCACGCTGGAAAACCTGCTCTTTCCCGAGGGATATTCGCTGCAGTTTGCCAACGACGGAGCCGACGGGCTTGTCCAGGCGCTCTTGTGGCAGCCCGATGTGATCCTGTGCGATGTGATGATGCCGGGCATGGATGGATTCGAGTTCTGCCAGCATGTGCGCGCAGATGAAAATCTCACGCAGGTGCCGGTCATCCTGGTCACGGCGCTGGATGACCGCCAGGCAAAACTGAGCGGCCTGCAGGCCGGCGCGGATGACTTTCTCACCAAGCCCATCGACGCGGTAGAACTGCGTGCCCGCCTGCGCACGCTCACCCGCCTGGACCGCTTCCGCAAGCTCAACGAAGAGCGCCTCAAGTTGGAAGAAGTGCACGGCAGGCTGCTGCAGGCGCACGAGCAACTGCGCCTGGGCGAGGAGCGTTTCCGCACCTTTGTCGAGCAATCGGTAGATGGTTTTTTTCTGACCGATGAACAGGGATCGGTGATCGAATGGAACCAGGCCCTGGCGCAGATCTCGGGGCTGGAGCGAGAACAGGCGCTTGGCAAGCCCGTATGGGAGATCCAGGTTGAGCTGACAGTACCGGAGAAACGACCATCCCCGGAAGAGCTCAAAGCCGTCACTCTCGAATTATTGGGTAATGGACAACATCCACTGTTAAGCCAGGTGAATGATGCCGAGCTCCTGACCGTGCGAGGCGAAAGAAGATTCATTCAGCAGACCTCTTTCCCCATTCGCACCACACAGGGATACTGCCTGGGCGCTGTGGTTCGGGACGTCACAGAGCGCAGGCGGGCGGAGGAAGCGCGGCGGGAAAGTGATCAGCGCTATCACCTGCTTTTTCAAAATATGGTGCAGGGGGTGGTGTTCCAGGACGCGGATGGGGTTATCATCCAGTCTAATCCAGCCGCTGAGCGGATCCTGGGGCTGACCTTCGACAAGATGCAGGGGCGCACTTCGATTGACCCGCGCTGGCATTCCATTCATGAAGACGGTTCCAACTTTCCAGGTGAAACACACCCCGCCATGGTTGCCTTGCAAACCGGGCAAACTGTGCACAACACCGTGATGGGGGTGTTCAATCCCCAGGCCGAATCTTACTGCTGGATCAACATCAATTCCGTACCGCCTCCAAGAGCAGATGATGATGACCAAGGAGGAGGTCAAGGAAGAAGGCAAACAGACCGAAGGCGATCCCCACATCAAGGCCGCCCGAAAGAAGCGGGCCTTTCAGCTCGCGATGGGCCAGGCCCTGGCCAACGTGAAGAAGGCCGACCTCGTCATCACCAACCCCACCCACTACGCCGTGGCCATTCGCTACCGCAAAGAGGAGGCGCCGGCGCCGGTGGTGCTCGCCCGGGGGGTCGACCACTTCGC
>CAIQIV010000693.1 GCA_903871905.1 uncultured Chloroflexota bacterium
TTGTAGCCGCCGGGCCGACCACCAGCATACGCGAGGAGCCCTACCAGGGTGAGGTGATGCGTCACTTTAATGTCCGAGGGGTGATTGGCAAGGGCGGCATGGGCCCGCGCACCCTGCAGGCCTGCCAGGATGTGCCCGGCGTCTACCTGCATGCCATTGGCGGCGCCGCCTCGCTCATCGCCCAGACGGTGACGCGTGTCCTCGGCGTATACAAGCTGGATTTTGGCGTTCCCGAAGCCATGTGGGTGGTGGAAGTCAAGGACTTCCCGGCGGTGGTGACCATGGACGCACACGGCCGCAGCCTGCACCAGCAGATCGAGGAGCAGTCCGCCGGGGTGCTCAAGGAACTGCTCGCAAAAGAATAGGCTCTCGGTCGTTTTGCCGCATTCGCCTGCCCCGTCAGCCTGGGATCCCCCCGAGCTACGGGGCAGGTGTGTTGACCGGCAGGGTTTGCGGCGCCTGTCCGGCTGGCGCAGTCGGGGTGTCCATGGGGGTGAGCGAAGGGGTGGGGGTGATCGTGCTGGTTTCCGATGGTGTGGGGGTGATGGTGGGCGAGGTGGTGGTGGTAAGAGTTGGCGTGCGCGTCAGGGTCGCCGTACGGGTCAGGGTGGCGGTACGGGTTAATGTTGCCGTGCGGGTCAGCGTGGCCGTGCGGGTTAGCGTGGCGGTACGGGTCTGGGTAGGGGTGCGGGTGGTGGTCGATGTGCGGGTGGGTGTCCTGGATAAGTCGGCTGTGCCGGTCGGCGCCGGGCTGCGCCGGGCTATGGGGAAGAGATAGCGCGAGATTTTCTCAAACCAGCGAAAGATGGTGGGAAAGTAATATGCTGCCCCCCCTACCGGCGGGACACTGGGCCGGATGATCACCAACCCATTGACGATTTCCTCCTGGACCCAGGTGCTGCCTTCCAGCAGGCCGCTCTGGCGCGGCGCGCCCAGGTTAAAGCTGATCGGCGTGCCATTCGTATAGGTAATGGCCTCCAGCACCAGCATCGCCTGGGTGTGGTTGCCGCTGATCACGGTCGAGGTCAGGATGGAGGTCACATAGTCCAGCTCTCCCGTGCTGTTATCGATCGTTGAGGTCAGGACAATCGGCCACCACGGCATCCCGGTGTCCGGGTTGATGTAAGGCGTCTCGATCGATACGACCTGCAGGTAGGTCGGATCAAAGTTAAGGTAAGAGGCCACCCGCTCCACGGGCTGCGTGTCGCTTTGTACCTGGATGATCAGCGCAAACCTCTGGCCGGGGCTGGCGGTGTGCACCAGCGGGTAAATGAACTGGGAAACCGGAGCAGCTGGCTGCTCCGGTTTCAGGATATCCGGTGTCGGTAAAGGGGGATTCTGGTCAGGCGAGGCACTGGCATGCAGCAGCGTCCAGCCCATGCCGGCCAGCAGCAGCGCCCAGGCGGTCACCAACAGGCTGAGGCGTGTTCGTCGCGAAGCAGGGAATCGGGGCGCTGTGCTCTGCATACGCCGATTCTACTGCATTTTACCGTCCTTATCGAGTTCAGTCAGCACCTGCAGGTCCTGCTGCGCATTACGCCAGCGCACGACCAGGCTGATAACATAGAAACCAATCATGCCAAAAATCACGGCATAACCGGCGATAAAATATCCCAGGGTATTGGCAGGGGGCTCAAGCATAGCATTTCTCCGGTTCAGGACATGGTTTTCATCTTCAACTCTTCGACTTTTTCCTGCAGCCGGCCCAGGCGGACGCGGTGTGCCAGCAGGTCCACGAACAGGACGGAGAACACAAACAGGCTGAACAGGAAGGCCTGGAGCATCTTAGGTGTCATATCAAACGCCCCGGTTGCGCCGGGTTGGTTGGTGCCGATCACCACCGGATGGATGGTGCGGAACAATCGGGCGGAAAAGAAGGTCAGCGGCACGCTGATAAAGCCCACGATGGCATACACCGCGCTGAAGCGCCCCCGTCGGCCGGGCTCTTCAATACCGGAGCGCAGCATCAAATAAGCAGCATAGATCAGCTCCATAATCGTGGCCGTGGTCAGGCGCGGGTCCCACGTCCACCAGGTGTTCCAGATTGGTCGCGCCCAGATTGCCCCGGTAATTACCGTGATCAGGGTGAAGATCATACCAATCTCCACGGCAGCCAGGCCCGTGATGTCCCATTTTCGATCCTCGGTGCGCAGGTAGGCGATGCCTGCTATCGCCGCCGCCAGGAAGCTGAGCATGCCTACCCAGCCGGATGCCACGTGAAAATAAAACACCTTTTGCACCAGCCCCATCACCGCCTCCAGCGGGGCATAAAAGAACACCAGCAGCGTGGCCACCACCAGCAAGATGGCGGTGATGCTGTCCAGTACGGTCAGCCAGCGTGGCTTTTCTTCCATACGCACTACTCCTCCACAATATAATCAAAGGTCATGAATGCCACTGCAATAAATATCAGGTCGTAGACAATCAGCAGGTTGATCCACGGCATGATCTCTTGCAGGTCAATGTTTTGCAGAAAACCGCTGCTGGCTTTTACTGAGGCAATGAGCACGGGGATGATGATAGGAAAGAGCAGGATGGGCAGCAGCACATCCCGCGTCCGGGTTTGCACCGCCATGCTCGACAGCAGGGTTCCAACCACCACGTACCCGATCGAGCCCAGGGCAATCACAAACAGCAGACCTGGATCGAACAGGTTGGTATTGTACAGGATGCTGTAAACCGGCAGGACGATGGCCTCAACCACCAGCATGAAGACCAGGTTCCCGATCGTCTTCCCGAAGTAAATGGCGCTGCGATCCACCGGTGCCAGCAGCAGCCCGTCCAGGCAGCCCCGATCTTTTTCGGTGGCCATGGAGCGGTTCAGCCCCAGCGTGCCCGCAAAGGCAAACGTGACCCACAGCACCCCGGCGGTCACGTTGGCGCGCGCCCTGGCGTCCAGCTCCAGTGCAAAATTGAACACCAGTATCACCAGCAGGGCAAACACCAGCATGGCAGATAGCAGCTCCCGGCTGCGCAGTTCTGCAGCCAGGTCCTTCCACACAATGGCCCAGATGGCACCCAGGAAACCGGATTTCTCTGCTTTGGGTGACATATTTTACCCCTTGCGCAGCGCTTCCCGGTAGAAACCGAGCAGGGCGTTGGGCTCAATTTGTTCCCGCTGGACGGAAGCGATGATCCGCCCGTTGGAAAGGATATCGAAGCGGGAGGCCAGGTCAGCGGCTCGCGAGAGGTCGTGTGAGGTCATCACCACTGTCCGCCCGCGCGAGGACACCTCGCGCAGTACCCGGTCGAGCATCTCGCACGCGTCCTGGTCTAACCCGGTGTGCGGCTCGTCCAGCAGCAGCACATCCGGATCGTGCAGCACGGCCCGGCCGATCGCCAGGCGCTGCTGCATGCCGCGTGAGTAAGTGCGCACCAGGTCCCTCCGGCGCCCTCCCAGGCCGACAATTTCCAGTACTGTGGCAATGCGCCGGTCGGCATCCTGCACCCCGTACATCAGGCCAAAAAAGCGCAGGTTTTCCTCCGCCGTCAGGTCGCCGTACAGCAGGGGGAGATGGGAGACCACCCCCAGGCGGCGGCGCACCGCGGCAGCCTGGGCAGGCAGGCGGTAACCGGCAATCGTGATTTCACCCATTGCCGGGCGGGAAAGGCTGGCCAGGATGCGCAGCAGCGTGGTTTTCCCCGCTCCATTGGGACCCAGCAGCGCCACAAACTCGCCAGTCTGCGCTGAAAAATCCAGCCCGCGCAAAACGTTCTTCAGGCCGAAGCGTTTGACCAGTTTCTTGACCTGGATCATGATGGATTCATCAGGTCTTTCAAGCGTTCTTTGAGCTCGGCGCGCCGCTGCTGGTAGGCTTGCTCTGAAAGTTTTCCTTCCTTATACATGTCATCCAGGGCCAGGATAGCGTCCATGACCATCTCCGCGGATTCTTCTTTGCTGGGGGCTGTGCCTTCTTCCTCATCGTCCTCATCTTCCGCATTGGTCGGGCGGTTGCGGAAATACATCCACACTCCCAGGAAGATCAAGACCAGCCCCAATGCGCCGATTCCTATCATCAGGTTTGACTTCGAGCTCAGCGCCAGGCGGTCGGTCAGGCTGACACTCTTTTCTGAGACTTCCAGGCTGAGCGGGTTCCCTGGGGTGAGGTTACTGGAGTTATACATCTGGTACTTGGTATTTTGCACATCCCGCACCCCGGCATCCACCAGGCCCTGTCCGTTAAGCTGCAAGGTTTCGGCTGGCACCAGGACGACCACCGCACTGGTCGGCAGGTCGATGGGATGTTCCACCTTCAGGCTGCCAGCATACGGCAGGAGATACGAGAAGATCACCTGGTAGCTGCCGCTGCCAGGACGAATGGGCACCGTGTCGGCAAAACCATTCTCTGTTTTGACAAACCGTTCACCAAGCACCCCGTCCTGGAATTCCAGGTTCGTTGCCCCCTGGGGCAGGGTAAAGGCCAGGTTGGGTTTGCCGGTCTCCGCCGGGGCAACCGTTTTATCTCCGTTATTGGAGATGACATATAGCTCCACCACGCGCATCATCTGGGGATCAGCCAGGTCGAAGAAGATGTGCAGCCGGTCGACATTCAGCGTATCATTGGCCGGTGTGCTTTCATAGACCTGGATGGGCAGATCGATGGTGGGGGAGCCCTGCGGTTGCCCGATGTCGGAGCTGTAGACCACTGCCTGGTATTTCACCGTGGTCAGGTAGGCGTGTCCTTCTGATGCAGGGACATTCTCAAAACCAAAACTCCCGTCTTCCGCCAGGCCCATGGTTTGGGTCACCACGTTCTGCATCTGGTCAAATATGTGCAGGGTGATGATGGTGCCGGCAGGCATGGGGACACCCTTGCCATCCAGAACCGATCCCTGTACGGTAACCGTTGTTAACCCGGGCGAGATCGTCTCGCTAGAGGTGAGAGTGCTGCTGACTTCTAATGTGTCTGGAACAGCAGTGGGGGTCAGCGCCTCGGCCTGGGCCAGGCTTTCGGAGGGGACAAAGCTGAGTGAACGCAGGTAATCGGCCAGGTATAACAGATCCCCCTCCGATATTTTCCCGGTAAAGGCGGGCATTGCCGGCGCTACGCCGCTCTTGACAGTTTCTACCAGGTCCAGGGAGGATTTTTGAGAAAGGTAATCCTGCCGGGTGAGGTCCTTGGGCTTTGTCGCCAGGCTTGCGGCGTCCACCCCGTCCCCTTTGCCGGTTTCACCGTGGCAGCGAGCGCAGTTTTCTTCAAACAGGATCTGGCCTTTTTCCAGCGCATCCTGGGACATCCCCAGGCGGTAGACATAGGCGATCACATCCCAGCGCTGGTTATCTGCCAGGCTGTTGAAAGGCGGCATGAAGCGCTCAATATTTCCCTGGGTGACGGTGCGGTACCATTCAGCCGGGGTGGATTGCCGGGAGATCTCTGCTGTTCCGATGGCTGGCACCGGGTTGGGAAGCTGTGCCGCGCGTGGGCCGTCCCCACGTCCCAGGTCTCCGTGGCAGGGGGAACATTTTTCAGCGAATATCGCCTCACCATCAGCAGGATTCGGGGCAACGATTGGGTACAGGGGGCCGTTGAGCGTGGGTATCTGGGTCTGGACTGCGGTGGGTGGCTGGTAGTCCGGCGGGGGGGTCACGTCAGCCGCCAGGGAGAAGGAACAGGCGCTGAGCAGGAGGGCAAGGAGCGCAAAGGTCAGGAGGGACGATTTCTTCTTCATATTATTCCGATTCAATCAGATTCTGGAAAATAAGTCCCGTCTCTTGCGGCGATCAAGAGAGGGCTGTTCCACACTTAGGGCAAAAACGATCCGATTTTTGCACCGCTTTGCCGCAGCGGGGGCAGAAGCCGCCGGCTTTTTCCTGTCTTTCACGGCGCCGGTTTGCCAGCAGCGCCTCCAATTCATCGTCTGGGCGTTGAGCAGGGGCATACCCGCTGCCAGCCGCGGCAGCCGCCGCTGCTGGCGCAGCCGCGCGCCGGGCGGCGATGATCGCCTCAATGCGATCATCCTGGTTTTGCTCGGCTCCTTTCCCTTGCAGTTCATCCAGCTTGCGCAGCACCTCGGCTCCACGCTGCATCCAGGCTGCCCGCTGTATCGGGTATTCGTCGGCAGGGATCTTTCCCAGGGCATAATCGAAATCTAATTCCTGGATGGCATTGATCAGGCGGTCTCGTTCAGCCAGCAGGCTGGACAGTTCGTGATCCTGGGGGGTGGCGGGCTGGTAGCGAGCCTTGGTCTTGCCTTCAAGAATGGGCTGGCCGATATACAGGCCAACCAGGAGCAGCACAGCGAGAATGACAAGAATCGAGCCTAAATCCATCAGAGTTTTTCCTATTCCAGCAGGGGATCGATCGCTGCTTTGATTTCATCGACCGAGACGAAGGGACTGAGTTTTACGTAGCGCAGTATTCCCTCCTGGTCGATAATATAAGTCTCTGGGACCCCGGTCGTGCGGAACGCCTGGGAGATTTTTGTGCGCAGGTCTGGCCCGTTAGCGTAGGTGATATCAAATTTATCCAGGTAACCGAAAGCTTTCGTTTCTGTATCGGTCCAATCTATCCCCAGGAAGACCACATCTCCGCGCGGCTGGTAGAACCGCCAGGCTGCTTCCAGGTCCGCGGCCTCCTGCTCACAGGGTTTGCACCAGGATGCCCAAAAATTGAGCACCACTACTTTCCCTTTCAGGTCAGCCAGCGAGATCTGTTCGCCCTGGAAGGTGGTCAGGGTAAAGTCAGGCGCTTTTTTCCCGATTTGTACAGGACCCTGTTGGGTGCGCACCATGCCCAGCGCCAGCGTGGTGAGCAAGATCATAAGCCCTACCCAGGCAAGAATCCGCCCCCAGCGGGGGCGGGCTTTTGCCGAGACGTTAACTTGGGTTTCAGATGACATAAGATGGCACCTCTATCTGGGGTTTAATGCTTCTTCAATTCTTCTTCCAGGCGCGCCATGTAAGGATCCTGGCTGGCAGAAGCCGGAGGGCTGTCGGCTGGTGGGTTGGAAGTGCGGCGCCAGGAGCGCAGCGCCTGGATCACGATCACCACACCCGCCAGGATAGCTATGGGCGGAATGATATACACCAGCCAGTTCAACCCGGTTGGCGGGGGGGTGGCAAGCACGCGATCGCCAAACTGGTCCACAAAGTACTGGCGGATTTTCGCATCGCTCCACCCGGCAGCCAACTTCTGCCGGATCAGTTCCCGCCATTCGGCGCATGCCTGGGTCGGGCAAACGTCCAGGGGGATATTTTCGCATACCGGACAGTAAAGCTGCTTGGCAACCCGGTTGACATCGTCGTCGCTGGGAGTTTTTGGCTCTGGCGTTTGTGCCTTCCCGGGTTGGCTGAAAAGCGCCCAGCCGAGAATAGAAAACAGCAGCAGCAGGCTGGTTTTGTATACCGCGCGGGTCAAGAATCGTTCATTTTCCATCTCTATGCCTGTACATAAACCGATCGCGTCCTGGCGGTAGCTGGTTCTGCTGCCTCGCGGTCAGGCCAGGCAGCGATCAGGGTGCCCAGGATAAAGACCAGTCCGCCCAGCCACAGCCAGTTCACCAGGGGGTTGTGATAGATCTTGAACGTAGCCCCCGCCGTGGAGACGGGCTGCCAGTCCACCAGCAGGACGTAGAAATCATCCTCCATTGTGCTGCGCACACCCGGGATGGTCATCGGCTGCTGGGATTCGTAAAAATAATCCCGGCGTGGGTAGAGCTGGCCCAGGAACCTGCCATTTTTTGAGACGTCAATTACCGCCCGGGCTACGTTTCTCCCGTCCGGTGTATCAAACTCGGCCAGGGAGCGGTAGGTGATGGTATAGCCATCAAGCGACAGCGTGCCGCCCTGGGGAATGGTGCCCTGGGTTTCCGTCTGGAACAGTTCGATACCGATCACACCCAGCGCCATCAGGATCACACCCAGGTGGATCACATACCCCCCGTAGCGGCGGCGGTTGCGCCCGGCGAGGCGCCATAAAGCAACCGGCAGGCTTTCCTTGTTGATCTTGTGCCGGGCATTGGCGCCGCGCCAGAACTCATATAAAGTGACCGATGAGACAAAAGCGCACAACCAGAAGCCGAGCAGGGCGATAAGGTCGCGCACGCCCAGCAGCAGGCAGGCAGCTACCACTGCCACGGAAACCAGGAAAGGTTTCCAGATGGCTTTCCCCAGCGTGCGGGCTGTTGAATGGCGCCAGGCAGCCAGCGGGGCAATGCCCATCAAGAACAGCAGCCCGGCGAACAATGGGCCGGTGGCTCGCTCATAAAACGGCGGGCCGACTGTTACCTTCTGGTTGGTTACCAGTTCTGAGATCAGTGGGAAAATCACTCCCCAGAAGCACACCACCAGGATGCCCATGAACAGCAGGTTGTTCAATAAGAAGAGCGCTTCGCGCGAAAGCATGGAGGTGAGCTGGTTCTCTGATTTCAGTTCATCCCAACGCCGGAGCAGCAGGTACAGGGAAACGATAAAGGTCAGCCCGATAAAGGCAAAAAACAGCGGGCCGATGGCGCTTTGTGCAAAGGCATGCACCGAAGAAAGCACGCCGGAACGCGTCAGGAAGGTGCCGAAGATCACCAGGCAGTAGGTGAGAATGATCAGCACCATGTTCCAGTGCTTGAGCATGCCGCGTTTTTCCTGGATCATCACCGAGTGCAGGAACGCCGTCCCCGTCAGCCAGGGCATGAACGCGGCGATCTCCACCGGATCCCAGCCCCAGTAACCGCCCCAGCCCAGGACATCGTAAGCCCAGCGGCCGCCCAGGATCAGTCCCAGCGAGAGAAAAAGCCATGCGACCAGCGTCCAACGCCGGGTGATGCGGATCCATCGATCATCCGTACGCCCGGTGACCAGCGCGGCGATGGCAAAGGCATAAGGGATCACAAAGGCGACAAATCCCAGGTACAGCATGGGCGGGTGGATCACCATCCCCGGGTGGCGCAGCAGCGGGTTCAGCCCGCGGCCGTCATTTTGCGGAAACAGCATGGCATTGGCCGGTTGGAAGACGGAGTACACCACGTCCCCGTTGAAGGTTTGCCAGATGCGGTTGAATGGATTCTCAAAGAAGATCGTCAGAACCAGGAAAAAGCCCAGGGTAACCATCACCACCACAACCACCCAGGGCAGGAATTCTCCATCCCGCTCCCATTTTCTCAGCATCACTGCTGAGCCAAAAGCCGACATCAACCACGACCAGAACAGCAGTGAACCGGACTGGCCTCCCCACAGCGAGGTAATGCGCAGATAAACCGGCATGCTGCTGCTGGTCACTGAGGTGACAAACTCAAACTCGTAATATCCATTGACCAGCAGATAGATCAGGCTGAATGCTGCCAGGGTAAGCAGGGGAAAGGTCAGCAGTGTAGCTCGCCGGGCGGTTTCAATAAATGCAGGTTTCTTCTGCACCGCCCCATAAACCCCGGCCCCAATTCCGTAAAGGGAGACAATGAAGGTGATGATCAGAGCGCCATAACCGATGTTTGCTACCATTAATCACTTGCTCCGTTTATCAGGCTGTGCTCAGGGGCTATTGCGAAGTCTGTTCAGGAACAGCTTCTTCATACTTGGTTGGGCACTTTAAGAGCAGCTCTGTGGCGTGGAACTGCCCGTCATCGCCCATCTTGCCGGTCATGATGGCCTGGGCCTCATTGCGTAGCAGGTCAGGCTTGACCCCGTTGTAAACGACCGACAGCCGGGGGCGTGCCGGGTCATTCACTGCCTGTTTCAGCACGGCGCCCAGGCCGCCCAGTTTTTCAATTTCATTGTTGTCGCCAGGGATATCCGCCACGGTGAAGGTCAGGGTCAGGGTTTGCGGATCATATTGAATTGAATCGCCAATCACTGCTCCCGAGATGCGCAGATCGCGCCCTTTGATGCTGCTCCCTTTTTGCTCCAGTTCCTTAACGGTCAGGAAGTATTGGGCGCTGGCTTGTGTGGATGAGATGATCAGATAAATGATTGCCCCGATGATCAGCAGGCCTCCAACGATAAATTTCATGCGATTGGTCTTATTACCGACCTGATGGGTAGTTTGTTCCATGTACTTTGAACCTCCGATCTATTCCAGGTTGGATGGGACAAGGTACATTCTGGCATACCCAGATTAAAGTAAGCTAAGACGGTGAAAAAAGTCAAATGAGAATGTGGGCAGTGGGTCCCAGGAGAGGATCACTGCCTGAGCTCAGTGCCGCAGTCCCGGCAGAAGCGATCCTGGGCGCTGGCTCTGCGTCCACAGCGCGGACAGTAGACATAATCTGGGTTAAGCGGTTGGGGGCTGCGCCCCGAGGAGCGCCGTCCCCGGTGCCGTTCAGAGGACGGCCGGGCTCTGCCTGTCCGCCAGTACCAGATCCCGCTGCCAACGATCAGCAGCACGCCCAGTCCACCCAACAGCCAGGGCAGAGCCGGCAGGCTGGTCACTCTGCCGGGTACCGAGTTATCAATCGGCGCAGAAGGATAGACTGGCATACTGGCCGAGCTCAGGGTATCCCCGCTTTTCTGGTAATCCACTGCGATCTGGAAAGTTTCTCCATTGATCAGTGATCCCGCCTGTCCCCGGTAGTACATCAGCCCATCTTCACCCAGCTTCCCTGCACCGAGATCGGGTGAAATGCGCATGGCGGTGGCGCCTTGCGGCTGCTGTACTTCTATAACCAGCGAGTTTACCGCGTAACTGCCAGGCCACTGGTAATCAAAGTGGCGCGCTTCGCCTTTCTTGGTCAGCCGGGAGTCGTAGTATTCAACCTGGATATCCGGTGTGGCCGTTTGAAAGGTCAGCGTGCTCCAATCCCCGGCAACCTTCTGCTGGTAATTTAAATTGACCAGCGAGCCGTCTGCCTGTCCGGATGCAATGGCGCTGGGTTTTCCTACTGAAGAGGGGATATTGAAGGAGAGTGTGGCAGGAAGTGGGGTCTGGTCGGAAAGCTTGATGCGGTAGATCACCAGCATGGCGGGTCGGTCGTATTCTGGCCACAGCGCGATAGAAACCGAGGCCAGCCTGACATCGCCTTGAGCGCTGGCAGTGGAAAAAAACAGAAGGAAGAGGGTGGTCAGAAGGAAGTGTTTAAATTTGCGCATAGAATAAGCCTGCACGTCGTTGCTTTTCCCTTCAATTAGATTTCTCCGATGGCCTCTCGCACCTGGCGCGCCAGTCGTCCAAACTCAGGGGTGTAGCGCACGTCCTCATCCCGCGGTCTGGGCAGATCGATGCTCAGGTCCAGGCACACCCGCCCTGGACGGTGGCTGAGCACCATCACCCGGTCTGCCAGGAAAAGGGCCTCGGATATGGAGTGGGTCACCATGATAACTGTTTTGCGCCGGGCCTGCCAGATCCGCAGCAGCTCGCTTCCCATGCGCTCACGGGTCAGCGCATCCAGGGCGCCAAACGGCTCGTCCAGTAAGAGTATTTCGGGGTCCTGGATCAACGCCCTGGCAATAGCCACACGCTGGGCCATGCCTCCGGACAGGTCGCGCGGCAGCGAGTTCTCAAAGCCCTGGAGCCCCACAAATTCTACCATTTCTTGGGCTTTATTGATGGCGATTGGCCGCGGGGTGGCGCTCAGTTCCAGGGGCAGGATGATATTGTCGAGCACCGAGCGCCAGGGCATCAGGTTGGCTTTTTGAAATACAAACCCTACCCCTTTGCGCGGCCCTTCCAGGGCAATGCCGTGATATAAGATCTCCCCTTGGGTAACTGGCAGCAGGCCGGCCAGGATGCGCAGCAGGGTGCTCTTCCCGCTCCCTGATGGCCCCAGGATGCACACAAACTCCTGGGCACCGACTGAGAAGGAGACGTTTTCCAACACATGCAGCCCGCCGTTCCCATTCTGGAATATGGCGCTTAAATTATGGACCTCAATGACCGGCTCAAGCATTTCTCAGGGCACAAACTGGTTGGTATATGCCTGGCTCAAGTCGAGCGGCTGGGTGAGCAGGCCCATGTCCAACAGCACCTTCTGCATGTTCTCCCAGGCCTGGGGTGAGGTCTCGCCCGGTTTTTCGGTCTTCCAGTACTCCATGGACTCGGCCAGGATCTTCTTCTGGATCTCCTGGTTCTGCCCGTCCAGGCCTTCGACATACTTCTTGCAAATCGTAAACGCCTCTTCCGGGTTCTGCAGAGTATCTGCCACGCCTTTCAAGATCGCCTGGACCATGCGGCGTACCAGCTCAGGGTTCTCCGCTGCGGTTTTCTCATTGGTCAGCAGCCCGTTGGAGGCTAACTGCACGTAATCCTTGACCCGCAGCGTATCAACCTGGTAGCCCTTGGCTGCCAGTTGCACTGGCTCGTTGTTGGCATAAATCACCACCGAGTCCTCCTGGTTGCTGACCAGCGCTTCAATCTGATTGAAGCCGATCGAGTCGATGGTTACATCGCTCTCCTTCAACCCGCCGGCCTGCAGCAGGGCGCGCAGGCCGATGTAGCTGGCGCCAAATAATCCCGGCACACCGATCTTTTTCCCTTTCAGATCGGATGGCTGGGTTATTTTACTGCTCTTTAAGGACGAGATCCCCACCGGGTAATCATGCCACCAGGCCATGACGTACACCACCGGGAGTTTCTGGGCGCGTGCCAGCAGCACCTGCTCACCGGAGACGACTGAGAATGGGGTCTGGTTAGCCCCGACCAGGGCAACTCCGTCTGTCTCAAAGCTGTAATCGAATTCGATCTCCAGGCCAGCCTCCCGGAAATAGCCTTTTTCCACAGCCACGTAAAACGGGGCATACTGCACGTTGGGGATGTAGCCCATCGGCAGGCGGATCCTGGTCAAACCGCCCGGGGTAGGCGCGTCCCCTGGCTGGACCGCAGTTTCGACGGTTGGTTGGTTCGCCGCGCTTTGGGTGACGGCGCTGCCAGCAGGCGTTGGGGCAGTGCCTGCTGAGCTGCAAGCAGTTGCCAGCAGTGCCAGCAGTAGAACCACACTGCTGGCTCTCCAGGTTATGGCAGGAGAGTGTTTTTGAGACTTACGGGACAACCAGTGTAAATCCAACATCAAATTGAACATCCTCTTCTATTTATGATTCTTGGGTCATGACCGGCTGATCAGGCCGCTTTTGCCACGACAGCAGGCGGTTTTCCATCACCGTGACCAGGCCGTACAGGGTCATAGCCATGATCACCAGGGTGATCACCGCCACAAAAACCAGGGCAGTATCATACTGCCCGCGCGCCCGGTTGATCATGAACCCCAGCCCGCGGTCGGCGCCTACAAACTCGCCCACTACTGCCCCGATCACCGCCAACGTGGCGCCGATGCGCAGCCCGCCCAGCAGCACGGGCAGCGCTGCCGGGATCTCCAGCCGGGTCACCATTTGAAAGCGCGTGGCTTGCAGCGATCGCATCAGGTCGCGCAGATCGTCCGGTACCGAGCGCAGTCCCACCACAGTGTTGACCAGCACCGGGAAGAAGACGATCAGGGCGCAGATTAAAACCTTGGACGACATGCCGGACCCAAACCAGATCACCAACAGTGGGGCAATCGCCACCACTGGCACCGATTGGCTGGCGACGATATATGGCGCCAGCAGGCGTTCCACCGCCGGGGATTTTGCAAGCAGGTAGCCCAGAAGCGTGGATAGGGTCACGCCGATCACCAGTCCGGCCAGCACTTCTTGCAGCGTCACCCATGAATGGCGCAGCAGGCTTCCATCCTGGGCAACCTGGACCATCCGTTCCCAAACCTGCGAGGGCGTGGGCAGGATGAAGGTCGGAAAACCGGCAGTTCGCCCGGCCCATTCCCAGAGCAGCATTGCTCCACTGACCGAGACAATCACCAGGATTGCCCCGGGGAATGATCCGGCATGGACAAAAGGATTGTGATTTTTGTGTGGATTGATGGCAGCCATATACCTTCCACCGGCGGGACTTGCACCCTTCCTGGGAATAGAAAATACCCCAGGCCAATTCAGGCCTGGGGCAAGGCTCAACGCAGCCATATGGAAGCATCCTGAATACAA
>CAIQIV010000694.1 GCA_903871905.1 uncultured Chloroflexota bacterium
AACCAGAATAACCAGCCCCTGGAAACCCTCAAAACCCGGCCGCCTGCCCTGGCAGAGCTGCTGCAATTGGTCGCGGCCAGCAAGATCAACCCGAACACGGCCAAGCAGGTTCTGGCGGAGATGTTAGCCAGCGGCCGGACTGCCGCAGAGATTGTGGCAGCCCGCGGGCTGAGCCAGATCTCGGATACCGGGTTGATCACCGGCCTGGTTGAAAAAGTGCTGGCTGATAACCCGGGAGAAGTTCAGCGCTACCTGGAAGGCAAGGAAACCGTTGCAAACTGGTTCTTTGGCCAGGTGATGCGGCTGGCGCGCGGGCAGGCCAACCCGCAAGTGGTGCGGGCTGAGCTCGAGCGGCAGCTCTCGTCCCGCAAGCCATAAACGGGCGAAAAGGTCCGGCAATAGGCTGAATTACCTCCTGGGGCGGGGTTTTTAGGGCTATTTCGCCAAACACGACAAACGTAATCCCTAACCTGTGATATACTTAACCTGTTTTCAGATTACAGATGTCAGGGATGTTTATGCTTAACGACTATCTCCCAATCGCTATACTTACTTTTCTGGCCCTGTTTGTTGCCCTGGTTGTTATCGGGTTCGGGTTCTTTTTTGGACCCAAGCGCCCGACCAAAATCAAGGCGCAGCCATACGAATCCGGGATGGTGCCTTACGGGCCAGGCACCCAGCGCATCTCGGTTCGCTATTACCTGATTGCAGTGCTCTTTATCCTGTTCGATATTGAACTGGTCTTCTTCCTGCCCTGGGCCGTGGTCTTCCGCAAGCTGGGCGCAGGTGGTGTCGTCAGTATGTTTATCTTTATCACGATCCTGGTCGCCGGTTACATCTACGCCTGGAAGAAGGGAGCTCTAGAATGGGAATAGAGCAAAAGGCAGGTAACCTGGGCGTTGTGACGACCACGCTGGAACAGGTGGTCAACTGGTCACGGACCAATTCAATGTGGCCCATGCTGTTTGGCCTGGCTTGCTGCGCGATTGAGATGATGGGCGCGCAGGCCGCGACGTATGATATGAGCCGGTTCGGAATGGAACTGATGCGGGCCAGCCCGCGCCAATCGGACCTGATGATTGTTGCCGGACGGGTCACGCGCAAGATGGCCCCCGTCCTGCGCCGCCTTTACGACCAGATGCCCGATCCAAAATGGGTGGTTGCAATGGGCGACTGTGCATCCTGCGGCGGCATTTTCAATAACTATGCCATTGTACAAGGGGTTGATGAAATCGTTCCCGTGGATGTCTACGTGGCCGGCTGCCCGCCGCGCCCCGAAGCGCTGATCCACGGCATTATGACCCTGCACGAAAAAGTTCGCAAAGAAAAATTGAGCCAATGGACTTAGTTTCGCCTGTTTTTCCCTCACGGGGCTGCCTCAAAGGCTGTGACGCAGTCAGATCGGCCAATCTGGCAGGCCCGGGTGAGGATAACAGGCTGGAATCGAGTCCTGCGCATGCTCTTATTGACATCTTCAGGAAAGTGTAGGTGCGATCAATTCAGGATAAGGGTATGGATGATTATTTATTATCAGCAGTGACAGCAATGCGCGGGCGGTTTGGGGCTGAAATGGAAGAGTTTCGTGGCGAAACGACCCTGATCATAGCTCCCGAACGCGCCCTGAAGGCAGCCCAGGTGCTGCATGACGAATTTGGTTTTGACTTTTTGATCGATGCTACGGCGGTGGACTACTGGCCGCAGCTCGAGCCGCGCTTCCACATCGTCTACCTGTTATGTGCGACAGCGCACAACCAGCTCCTGCGGGTGCGGGTCCCCCTGAACGGCAGCAGCCCGACCCTGCACACCCTGGAAGGGGTATTTCCCAACGCCAACTGGAAAGAGCGCGAGATCTGGGACCTGTTCGGGATCCGCTTTGAGGGACATTCCGACCTGCGCCGGATCGTGCTGCCCTTTGACTGGCAGGGCCACCCGCTGCG
>CAIQIV010000695.1 GCA_903871905.1 uncultured Chloroflexota bacterium
ATGGGTCGGGCCGGAGGCATGCCCCCACCAGTTGTAGGTGGCGTCCACGGTTTTAGACGGGTTCCAGTTGCGCACCCCGAAGGCATTGTTCTCAAACGAGTTGTAGTGCAGCATAACCTGCGCATCCTCCCGCACCAGCACCCCCTCGCTGGCCGAGTGGTGGATGCGGCAGTTTTGCACCACCCCTGGTGTGCGCAGGGTCAGGTTGGCATAGTAGCCGCCCCCGTAACCGATGTCACAGGTATTGATCAACAGCGTCGACCCGGCGATGGCGTTGATCCCGTTCCATGCGCCGGGAGCCTGCACCACCCCGGTGAAGGTCACCGGCTTTCCGGGATCGCCCAGGGCGAACAGGCTGCCGTTGACCGCCAGCTCTGTGCCGGTGACCATCTGCAGCGTGGTCCCCGGGCTGAGCGACAGGAACTGCCCGGCCGGGATGGTCAGGCTGGGATAGATCTGATAAGGTACCCTGGCGGCTGCCCCATCCCAGGCGACGCTGCGCTCCAGGCTGCTGCCGTTGACGGCGATGGCGTCCGGGTGGTTGCCCGTCATGCTCAGGCTGCGATAGGTGGGGGTCAGCCCTGCAGTTTGCTGGTGCACTCCAGCCCCGCCGTTGTCCGTGAAGACCACGTTCTCGATGCTGGCGCGCACATTCTGCCCACCGGAGTACAGATAGATGCCATCCCCTTTGTTGTCGTGGATGGTGCAGTCCTGGACCTGGACCTCACTTCCCCCTTCGATGCGCAGCGCCGGGCCGGCGTCGGTGCTGTAATAGTACCCGCCATACCCGATGTCGCAGTAGCCCAGGCTGGCCTGGCCGCCCGGTCCGATGATGATACTGCGCCAGTCGCCAGGCTGCGGGGGGGCTTCGACAAGCTCAGCCTGCTGCTCCTGAGGTCTGGCATGCGGCTCCTGAGCGGTCCGGGCTGCCAGGGTGGACGCCGCTTCGGAGGTGAAAAGGATCTTTTTCTCGCTGGTCCCCTGCGCCGACAGCCGCCCCGACACGCTCAACTCACCCTGCTGGGCGAACCCCACGGTTGTCCCGGCTGTGATGGTCAGCGCCCGCCCGGCATTGACGGTCTCATTGTTGAGCAGGAAGGGGATGCCCATGCCATCTCCATCCAGCACGCCGTCGCGGCTCATCCCGCTGCTGTCGACCCACACCCCGTTATGCCCGTTGCCGCTGGCGCTCAGCCCGCGGTAGCTGGGCGCCAGGCCCAGCTCGGTCTGGTGCACCGCCGCCCCACCGTTATTGGTGAAGCTGACCGTGTTCAAAGTAACCGTCACCGGCGATCCGCTGATATTCAGGTACACCCCGTCTGCCAGGTTTTGGTCGATGGAGCAGTTTACCACCTGGGCCTCCGCCCTCTCCAGCAGGTACACAGCGGCGTAGTTCCCCGCCCCGCCATAGCTGATCTCACAGTTTTCCAGGTTCACTTTCCCGCCGCCGTACCAGGCTGAGGCATGGATGTGCCCCCAGTCCCCGGGGTGAGGTGTGCCGTTGTTGGAGGTGAAGCGGATGGTCTGGGTCACCTGGCCGGCGGCAGCGATCTCGCCGTAGACGTCGATGCCAAAGCCACCAGTGAACTTGATCTCCACCCCGGGCTCAATGGTCAGGGTAGCGCCGCTGGCGATGGTTAACTGCCCCTGGACAATGTAAGGGCTGCCAGCCTTGTCCCAGGTCGTGTCGCTGCCGATGGTCCCCCCTGGGACGATGGTCTCGGCGTGCGCCGGGCTGGCGGATGCCAGGAATAAACCCATTGAGAGGATGGTGACAGCGATAAAGAGCAGGGCTTTTCGAGCGATCATGGCCATATCCTCCTGGTTGTTGTGCAATTTTTCACGGGTTAATATCTATAGTGTACAAAAATTTGAAACGGATGTCAATCGGGTATAATGTCCGGTTGTTATGCAGGTTTTTATTGTGATCCGGGTCCCAACTGGCGCAACGCCCGAGGCTGCCGTGCTTCAGGATACGGCGGCGCGGGTGGCCGGGCTGGTGGAACAGGCCGGCCACACGGCGTTTGTCGCCTACCAGGAGATCCAGCGGCGCGGCTGGAAGGATGGCCGGGATTTCATGCCCTTTGTGCGGGGGCATCTCCGTGAGTCCGGGCTGCTGCTGCTGGTCTACACGCCGGAGCTGCGCGGCGGGCTGATCGAGGCCGGGATGGCTTATGCCTGGGGGGTGCCGGTCTGGCTGCTCCAGCGCCGCGGCGAGCGGGTGTCCAGCTCGGCGCGCGGCTGCGCGGAGCGGGTGATGGAGTATGCCAGCCTGGATGAGCTGGCTGTTCGATTGGGTGAGGCTTTGAACGAGGTGAGAGAATGAACCGTACCGGTACCAACCCCCTTTTCCTGGATGCACTGCAGGAGCGGGTGCTGATCTACGATGGCGCCATGGGGACCAGCCTGCAAGCGCAGAAGCTCACGGCTGAACACTTTGGCGGGCAAAAGACAGACGGCTGCAATGATTACCTGGTGATCAGTTATCCCCAGGCGGTTGAGAAAGTCCACCGCTCCTTCCTGGAGGTGGGCGTGGACGTGATCGAGACGGATACTTTCCGCTCCAACCGCCTCACCCTGGCGGAATACGGCCTGGCGGAGCAGGTGATTGAAATCAACCGCAGCGCGGCGGCGCTGGCCCGGCGGCTGGCGGATGAATATTCCCGGCAGCCGGCGCCCAGTGGCATGTATGCCGCCGGCATACATGCCGCGGGGGATGTATTCCCGCGTTTCGTGGCGGGCTCGATCGGCCCATCCGGGAAGCTGCCCTCCGCCGATGACCCGGAATTATCAAACACCAGCTTTGCCGAGCTGGCGGATGTCTTCCGCGAGCAGGCGCTTGGGCTGATCCAGGGCGGGGTGGATGTGCTGCTGATCGAGACCTCGCAGGACATCCTGGAGGTGCGGGCGGCGGTTGCCGGCTGCCAGCAGGCGTTTGCCGAGACGCAGACCAGGCTGCCGCTGCAGGTGCAGGTCACCCTGGATACCACCGGGCGCATGCTGTTGGGCACGGATATCGCCGCCGCCCTGGCGATCCTGGACGGCCTGGGTATCGATGTAATTGGCCTGAACTGCTCCACCGGCCCGGAGCACATGCGCGAGCCGATACGCTTCCTGGGAGAGAACTCGATCCTGCCGGTCTCGTGCATCCCGAATGCCGGGCTGCCGCTCAATGTGGACGGCGAGGCAGTCTATCCCCTGGAGCCGGAGCCGTTTGCCGCGGCCCTGGTGGAGTTTGTGGAGAAGAACCAGATCAGCGTGGTGGGCGGCTGCTGCGGCACCACCCCGGCGCACCTTAAACGGCTGGTGGAGCAGCTTCACGGACGCCCGGCGCCGGTGCGCTTCGACAGGCTCAGCGCGCCTGTGCCGCGCCTGGCGTCCGCTACGCGGGCGGTGGCCATGCACCAGCAGCCGCCTCCGCTGTTGATCGGCGAGCGCTGCAACGCCCAGGGCAGCCGCAAGTTTAAAAGGCTGCTGCTGTCCGAGGACCTGGATGCGATCCTGGAGATTGGCCGCGAGCAGGTGGAGGGCGGGGCGCATGCGTTGGACATCTCTGTGGCGGTCACCGAGCGCACTGACGAGGCGGAGCTGATGCGCCGGGTGGTGAAGAAGCTGGCCTCCGGCGTGGAGGTGCCGCTGGTGATCGACACCACCGAGCCGGATGTATTGGAGGCGGCGCTGCAGACCGCTCCCGGCCGCTGCCTGGTCAACTCCACCCACCTGGAGGGCGGGCAGGCCAAGGCGGATCGCATCTTTGCCCTGGCCAAGGCGCATAACGCGGCGGTGATCGTGCTGACCATCGATGAAAGGGGGATGGCCAAGACAGCCCAGGCCAAGCTGGAAGTAGCCCGGCGCATCTTTGAGCTTGCGGTGAACCAGCACGGGCTGCGCCCGGCGGACCTGGTCTTCGATGACCTGACCTTTACCCTGGCCACCGGCGACCAGGAGTTTGCCGGCTCGGCCGTGGAGACCCTGGAGGGCATCCGCCTGATCAAGCAGGAGCTGCCCGGCGTGCTGACCTCCCTGGGGGTGAGCAACGTGTCCTTTGGCCTCAGCCCGGCCGCCCGGCCGGTGCTCAACAGCATCATGCTCTATCATGCCGTCCAGGCCGGGCTGGATATGGCGATCGTCAACCCGGCGCACATCACCCCTTATGCGGAAATCCCTGAAGAAGAACGAGCCTTATCCGAAGACCTGATCTTCAACCGCCGGGCGGACGCCCTGCCGCGTTTTATCGAGTATTTTGAGCGCGCCGGCAGGGCGGCTGAAGGAGCGGATGCCGTGGATGGCGCCGGCGCGCTGAGCCTGTCGAAGCGCACCGGGATGTCCCCGGCGCAGCGGCTGCATTGGCGTATCCTGCACCGTCACAAGGACGGGGTGGAGGCGGATATTGACGAGCTGATCGCCCCGGCCGGTGAGGAGAAATCTGCCCGCCACCAGGCGGCGGTGACCATCCTCAACACCGTGCTGCTGCCCGCCATGAAGGAGGTGGGCGATAAATTTGGCGCGGGGGAGCTGATCCTGCCCTTTGTGCTGCAGTCGGCGGAGGTGATGAAGAAAGCCGTGTCTCACCTGGAAGGCTACCTGGAGCGCAAGGAAGGCACCAGCAAGGGGCTGGTGGTGCTGGCCACGGTGTATGGGGATGTGCATGACATCGGCAAGAACCTGGTGAAGACCATCCTGGTCAACAACGGCTACAGCGTGATCGACCTGGGCAAGCAGGTCCCGGCGGAGACGATCATTGCCCGGGCGGTGGAGGAAAAGGCGGATGCCATCGGGCTGAGCGCCCTGCTGGTCAACACCTCCAAGCAGATGCCCTTGATTGTCAACGAGCTCAAGCGCCGCGGGCTGCACATCCCGGTGATGGTGGGCGGGGCGGCCATCAACCGGCGCTTTGGCTGGCGCATCCTGTATACAGAGGACGGCTCACTGTACGACCCGGGGGTGTTCTACTGCAAGGACGCTTTTGAGGGGCTGTCCACCATGGACACCCTGTCGGTCCCGGCGGAGCGTGAGCTGCTGCTGGAAAAGCTGCAGCGCGAAGCGGGGCGGGAGAAGGAGCGCGCCCAGGCCCCGGCGGCGGCCCCCCGGAGCATGGGACGGCGCACGGTGGCCCCAGCAGCATCCATCCCGAAACCGCCGGCCTGGGGGCCGCGGGTGGTGCGCCAGATGCCGTTGGAGCTGGTTTTTGACCACCTCTACAAGAATGAGCTGTACCGCCTGTCGTGGGGCGCCAAGAATGCCCACGGCCCGGAATGGGAGCGCCTGCAGGCCGAGTTTGACGCCCGCCTGGAGCGCATGCAGCGCCAGGCGCTGCGGGAGGGCTGGCTGCAGCCGCAGGGGGTGTACGGCTACTGGCCGGCCCAGGCGGATGGCGATGAGCTGGTGCTGTATGACCCCGGTTCGCCGGCCGATGAGCTGGCGCGCTTCCGCTTCCCGCGCCAGGCGGCGGGCGATTTCCTGTGCCTGGCGGATTATTTTGCCCCGCTCAGCTCGGGCCTGATGGATACGGTGGCGCTGCAGGTGGTCACCGTGGGCCAGGAGGCAACCGAGCGCTTTGACGCCCTACAGGCGGCGGGGGACTATTCCGAGATGTATTACCTGCACGGCCTGGCGGTGCAAACGGCCGAGGCCACGGCGCAGTATTTGCACCACCATATCCGGCGCGAGCTGGGGCTGCCCGAAGGCCAGGGGAAACGCTACTCCTGGGGATACCCGGCCATCCCGGAGCTGGAGGACCACCGCACCGTCTTTGACCTGCTGCCGGCGGAGAGCGAGCTGAAGATGAGCCTGACCGCCGCCTACCAATTGGTGCCCGAGCAGTCGACCGCGGCGATCATCGTCCACCATCCCGAGGCGAAGTATTTTACCGTTGGGGAGAGCCGGGTTGACCAGCTGATGCGTTAAGAAAAGCGGAAGCAGAGATTTGATGATTGAGGCGTTAATTTTTGACTTTGACGGGCTGATCCTGGACACCGAGGTCCCGATCTTCCAATCGTACGTGGAGCTGTACCAGGAGTTTGGCTGCGAGTTGACTTTGCAGATGTGGGCCCGCAACCTGGGCACGCATGACGATGATGTCCTGGACCTGTATGATGATCTGGAGCAGCGCCTGGGGTATGCGCTGGACCGCCAGGCCCTGGGACGCCGGCGCCTGCAGCGCGAGCTGGACCTGGTGCAAAACCAGCCGGTGCTGCCGGGGGTGAAGGAGTACCTGGAGGAGGGACGCGCAAGAGGCTTAAAAATGGGGATCGCCTCCAGCTCGTACTGCCGCTGGATCCTGCAGCACCTGGAGCGCCTGGGGTTGA
>CAIQIV010000696.1 GCA_903871905.1 uncultured Chloroflexota bacterium
ACATTAAACTGACGGGAATCATTTCCGCCTCCACCCCGAGCCAGGCCCTTGACCGTGATGGTTTCGGCATAATCACCGCTGATCTGCTGGCCCTGTGCCATGAGGCCGGAAAAATCGTTGGAAGGCTGCAATACCGTCAGTTGAATTTCGCGCTGGATGGTGTAGGATTCAGAACCTTGAGGCAGTTCGTTCTTGAATGTGCTGTCGAGGTTGTCATGATCCGGATGATAGGTGTGCAGGAAAGGATTGGACGCCTGATCACTATATGCGGTCGTGATGGTAACAGCAAGATTTGTGCTTTCACCCAGCCGCCCATTCAGATTCCACGTCGCGTTTGTAACAGTCCAAGGAAGATGGCTGGCACTGATGCGGCGCGCATCCCTGAGAAAGGTTCGGTTAAGAACGGATTCATGGGTCGCAACCACCGGATTGGTCCAGGCATCTACACCGTAAAAAACACGCTGCAAGAGGACAGCATTGCCGCTGTTGGTTGGATTGTGAATAATGAGCCGCAGGGGAAAAGGTTTGGAAACCGCCACCATGTTGGTGTCAAGGCTATCCACCACTGACCGCCCATCGCTGCCTAGCTGCACATTGCCATTGATATCCCGGGCATAAGTTGCCAAATACTGACCCGCTTGCGTTATGGACGCTGACCCCACCCACAATCCACCTCTGGAAGCCACAATAGCTGTCACAGGCAAATCGACTTGCGAGTAGCCAAACGATTCTGTGAAACGCAAAACGCCTGCAAACAGATCTCCTGAATTTCCCGTCATCGCAGCGCGGTTTAACCCCAGCACCACCTCAACATCCGAACCGGGCTGGCCCTGTGGAGAAAGTTGCCAGGAATGAGGTGTCCCAGACAGACTGGTGAAGCTGTAGGTAAGATTGGTGGTGTTTAGAGCGCCCCGAACCAGCAGGGGAGGCTTGTCCAGAATTACTTGCAGGCCTGCCGGCACTGCTTCGGATGGCAGAAGGTTAAGCGCCACCGTCAAGTTGCTGGTTGTGAGATTTCGAAGACGAAAGTTAAACATATTGAGCGAGTTGTTGAAATGAATCCCGCTGCTCCCGGACAGTTGGATTTCAAACGGGGCAAAATAGCGGTTAAAAACCGTGCCGGAACGAATCCAATATGCCTGGCCGCGATTTATCTTGGTGGTTCGAAGTGCGTATAATCGGGCGGGATTACCCACTCCCAATTCACCACCAGGGTAGTGATATATTTCTGCGTTCATCTTCAAGACGGGGGCCAGGCTCAGGAAATCTTCAAAGGATGGAGGATTGATCGGCACAGTTGGAAAACCAAGGAAGTTCAATCCCGTCGTCGTCCACTCATAGGAAGGTGGCAATGGCTTGCCTTTCAATGCCCAGGCATAGGTGGTGGTATTGGTGCTAACCTTCACCAGGTAGGCCGCATTACCCACCAGCCGTTTTAACACCGAAGCTTCAATGTCGTTTCGGTGCCAGCTGCGCCATTGGCTTCCTGTATCTATGGGATCCTGCGGCGACTGAACAAATTGCACTGTCGAGCTGGGAGGAGCCCACAACCAGATTTCCTGAATGGGATTGCTCGGATCGTTTGCCACCAGATTCTGCATTGTGTCGTACGATGCGTCCACATGGAGGTAAATGGCATTCCATCCTCCTTTTAGATTAATCGTCTGCGTGATCCATTGTGCATCCAGTTTCATGGTCACTGCATGCACAACCAGCAGCAGGTGTAATATGTATCTCACGCGAACTGGCGTGTTGCGTTTTAAGTGAATCAGCAATGGGATGTTCATAATTTACGATAAAAATGCCACACAGGCTGGGGACTCAAGCGCTGCAGTGATGCGGCAACCTGCCCCGCAGATTGGCCGCCAAATACCATGACCTCAGTGTTGATCCAGACTGCCTGAAGCAGTGAGCGTGCCATCGGACTCCCCAGACTGCTCAGAGAGCGCCATTCTGCAGTAGCTGGATTATACGCCGACGACGAGGACAGATCTCCACCGGAGTTGACGCCCCCCAACACCAGCATTTCCGAACCGGTCCATA
>CAIQIV010000697.1 GCA_903871905.1 uncultured Chloroflexota bacterium
CTGCACGCCCTGGGTTACACCGTGTTTATCCCGCGCACTCCCTGGCACGGGCTGTCCGACCGCCTGACCCACGATATCTGCAAGCTGACCGCCGAGGAGATGGTAGACTTTGCCAACCAGGTGGTGGACGTGGCGCACGGCCTGGGGGAGCGGGTGACGGTGAGCGGCATCTCCGGTGGGGGGACGATCGCCTGCTGGGTGGGGCAAAACCGGGAGGACGTGGATATCGCCATGCCCATCGCCGCCATGCTGGGGGTCGCCTTTGTGCCCGCCTCCTTCACCCAGCCCTTTGCCCGCCTGTTCTATCACCTGCCGGATTTTTACATGTGGTGGGACCCGCGCACCAAAGACAAGAACCCCTTCAGCATTGATTATGCTTACCCAGGGTACTCGGTGCATGCCATGAGCGAGGTGCTGCGCCTGGGCGTCAGCGTGCGCCAGCAGGCGCTCACCCAGCCGCCCAGGGCGAAGAAGATCGTCATGGTGCTCAATGAGAGCGAGCCGGGGGTGAGCAACACCGAGCTGGAAAAAATCACGGCAGATTGGCAGAAGAATCGCGGTCGGACGGAGCTGAGCACTTTCAGGCTGCCGGCGAATCTCAAGCTGCCCCACGATATCATCACCCCGGAGACGCCGGGACTGCCGGTGGAAGCGGTCTACGCCCTTTTGATTCAATGTATCCAATCTGAAACGAGCGTCTGAGACGGAGGGAGGCGCATGGAACTGTTACAGGCTGTATTTACGTATATCAAAGCGATGCTGGAGATCGTGGGCGGCGTCCTGACGCTGCAGCCGGATCTTTACGCCAAGGCTTATGAATACCAGGGTTCGTTGTTTGGACTGCCCATCGCCATCGTGGTGGTCGGCGGGATCTCGCTGATGCTGGGGCAGAGCGTGGTGCTGTTTGCCAACCGGGTGAGCACCGTGCGCTTCTGGGTGAGCATCCTGCTGGGTGCTTTCCGTTTTTTCTTGAATGTATTGGGCGCGGCTTTGATCATCTGGATCGTGGTCAATCTGCTCAGCGCCGAATCCTGGCCGATGAACAACACGATGCGCGCCGTCAGCCTGGCTTATGCCCCCTACTGGCTGGGCATCCTGATCCTGATCCCCTACCTGGGATTGGGGGTGGAGCGCGGCTTGAAGGTGTACGTGTTCTTAACCCTGACCATTGCCTGCCAGTCGATCTTTCACACCACTTTCTGGTGGGGAGTCTTTGGCGCCATGCTGGCTGTCCTGTCAGGGGTTGGCTTTGACATGCTGATCAGCCGGCCGCTGACCACCCTGGTTGACCGGATAGCCGCCCGCTTTGCGGGCAGGCAGGGGCAGCGCAGTGTGCGCGAGCTGTATGACGAGTTTGCCAGGCGAAACACCGTGGATTAGCCTGAGGAGAGTGCAGGATGGCCTGGATTATTTCGCAAGTGTTTATGCTGTTTGGCCTGGGGCTAATTGTGCTGCTGGTTGTAGCGGTGACCGCCCCGTTGGAGTCGCTGGGCTGGTGGGCCGGCTGGTCGGGGAAGAAAGTGGACCCGAATGAGCTGCTGGAGGTGAAAAAGGAAATTCCGCCCCCCGCGCCGGACCAGGTGAAAGAGTATTACGTGGTCTACCTGTCCGGCATCGGCGTGGCTTCGGCGGACGGCCTGGCTCCCGATGAAGTGGATTTTCTTGCTGAGCTGCGCCGCATCCTGCCGGAGGCGGAGCTGATCGATGATGTCTTTCCCTACTCGGTGACCAACAACCCTCTGACCGGGGAGCGCTCCCTGCGCCGGATATGGAAGTGGGTGCGCGCCAAGCAGGAAAAGGACCCCAACAGCCCGGTGGCTTTGGTGATGATCAACATTCGCAATTTCCTGCAGGTGTTTGTCTCGGCGGACCCGCGCTACGGGCCGATCTACAGCCTGGGCGTGGCGGAGGAGATCGGCCGCTCGCTGGCGCGCCACAATTACCCGCTGGGGGTGGATAAGCCGGTGTTTCTGATCGGCTTCAGCGGCGGCGGGCAGGTGTCCATTGGCGCCACCCCCTACCTGGCGCCGATCATCGGCGGCCCGGTGGTTGTGATCACCGTGGGAGGCTTCCTGAGCGACGATCCCGGGGTGCAGCAGGTGAAGCAGCTGGTGCACCAAGTTGGGGAGAAGGACCCCTTGCAGGCGATGGCTTCCGTGATGTGGTTTGGGCGCTGGCCGGTGAGCTTGCAGTCCCCGTGGAACCGCATGCTCAATGCCGGGCGCATCCGCATGAAGAGCCTGGGGCCCATGGCGCACAACGGGCCTGGCGGGTACTACGACGTCAACTCGAAGCTGCCGTCCGGCGAGACGTTCTGCGCCCACACCGCCGCCAGCGTCAAGGCGGAAATATTGCAGGCCAGCGCGGCGCGCTAGCCTGCCGGACGCTTCTCATCCGAGCGCCGGCTTTATCGCTTGCCCCAGGGCATGACCGGCAGGTAGATCTTCTTCTCCCCGGTGATTGGGATGCCGGGCAGCACGCGGATCGTCACCTGCACCGCCTCTGAGCTCAGCTCCCCATCGCTGGCCTGGTAGGTGAAGGTCACCACGCCGGGTACGCCGGGGGCGGGGAGGTAGCTGAAGGAGCCGTCCGCCTCCAGCGCCAGGCTGCCCGAGGCCGGCAGGCTGGCCAGCACGGCGGCCAGCGGGCTGCCGTCCGGGTCCTGGTCGTTGGCCAGCACGCCGCGCCCCGCCGGCACTTCCAGCCGCGTATCCAGGGTGGTGGTGTATATATCGCTCAAGGCGAGCGGCGGGCGGTTGGTGTTGTAGACCGTCCAGGTGAAGGCGCGGCCGGTGGACAGTTCCCCATCTGAGATCGCTAATGAAACGCGGTAAACTCCGGCGCTGTCGAAGCCCAGGCTGCCGCTGATCCAGCCGCCTGGTTCAATTCCCAGCCCGGGGGGCAGCCCGGCGGCGGCGTAGTGCAGCGCCGCGCCGTCCAGGTCGCTGGCGGTCACCGGGAGCAGCACGGTCTCGCCCTCGGCGCTGGCCTGGTCCGCCACGGCTTCTACCTGCGGCGGGCGGTTGGTATTGTGCACCATCCAGTGAAAGTCCGCTGCGCTGGACAGCTCCCCGTCTGAGGCGCTGAGGCTGACGGTGTAGACCCCGGCGCTGTCGAAGCCCAGGCTGCCGCTGATCCAGCCGCCGGGTCCGATGCTCAACCCGGGGGGCAGCCCGGCGGCGCTGAAGGTGAGCGCAGTGCCCTCGGCGTCGCTGGCCGGCGCCTGGAGCAGCACCGCTTCGCCCTCGGCGCTGGCCTGGTCGGCGGGAGGGGAGAGCTGGGGGGCGTCGTTGACCGGCAGGATGCTGATCTGCACGGTCTGAGTGACATAGCCGCCGGGGCCATCCGTGGCGGTATAGACGAAGGTGTCGAACAGGGTCTCCGAGGCATCATGCGTGTAGGTGAAAGCGCCGCGGCTGTCCAGCTCCAGCGCGCCATGAGCAGGCGGGAGGGCCAGGGTGGCGCTGAGCACATCGCCGCCCGGGTCGATATCGTTGCCCAGCACGCCCTGGGCTGCCGGGACAGCCAGGCGGCCCCCTTCCGATACCTGGTAGCTGTCGGGGCCGGGCTGAGGCAGGCTGGCGGGGTCGCGCTCAAACGCAGCGCTGACCCCGGTATCCCCCAGGATGGTGAGCAGGGCCGGGTTGGCGCTGCCGGACAGGGCGCCGCCCCAGGCTGCCAGCTGCCAGCCGGCCTCAGGCACCGCCTCCAGGCTCACCCCGTCCCCGTAATGGTAAGTGGGCTGGTCCGGGCTGCGCCTCACGCTTCCCAGCCCGCTGGTTGTCACCGCCAGCACGTACTCGACCTGGACAAACACGCCGGTGACCGTCCGGTCGCCGTCCATCTCGACCTGGCATTCCCCGCTGCCGCTGCAGGCGCCTTCCCAATGGCTGAAGGCATACCCCGGGGCGGGCTGCGCCTGCAGGGTGACCGGGGTTCCCGGCACGTAGCGCGGCTCGTCCGGGGTGATTGCCACCGTCCCCCCGGCAGGCGGGATGTGCTCCACCGCCAGGGTGTAATAGATGGCGCTGGGCTGCACGCTCAGCGCCTGGGTGTAGACGGCCTGGTCGTAGGGGTTGGCAACGGTGAGGGTCACCGGGAAGGTCCCCTCGGCCACGAAGCGGTGGGTGATGGTGGGCGTGGAGCTGATCTGCGGGCCGCCGCCAAAATTCCAGGTGTAGGTGACCGGCAGGGTGGTGGTGATCGAGGTGTAGCCGGCGGTAAAGGTCATCACCACCCCGGCGGTGATCGGCTGGCTGGCCGGGCTGAATGAAGCGGAGGTCACTGCCGGCCAGGCGTGCAGCGCCACGTCATCGATCAGCCAGTGCAGCCCGTCCTGCGCCTGGCCGCGGAAGCGCAGGCGCACCTCCGGCTGCTCGCCGTAGTCGCCCAGGTCAAACCGGCGGGTGGTCCAGTGCGGTGTGCCGGCGCTGAAAGCCGCCAGGGGGGTCCATTCGCCCCCGCCGCGGGAGATCTCCAGGCTGCCGGCGTCCTGCGGCGAGGTCATGCTGTAGGCGGTGTTGAGCTGCAGCACTGGCGCGGCATACAGCGAGAGATCCAGGGTTGAGCTCAGCGCCAGCGTCCCGCTGAGCGGGAGGGCGGCGTGCGCGCTCCAGGCGTGCCGCGGGCTGCGACCGGCTTCCCCATCCAGGCTCCACAGGGGCAGATCGGCCGTCCAGGCGGACGTCCCGTTCTCCAGGTCGTCCACAAACAGGATGCTGGCCGGGCTGGATGGCTCGAACTGGCTGCGGGTGTAAGCAGGGGTGAGGATGGCCTGCTCCAGCTGGCTGTCCAGCGTGGCCGGGGACAGGGTATCGTGGAAAATCTTGAGCGCCACCAGCTGGAAGCGGCGCGTGCCGGGGGCCAGCGGCAGCCGGTCGTACAGCATGCGCCCATCAAATTCGAGCAGCATCTCCCCTGAGCCAGGGGTAAGCTGCTGCACGCCGCTCTCCGCCCAGGCAGCCGGGGCGCCCTGCTCATCCACCAGCAGGCCTTCCATGCGGTAACCGCCGCCCTGTTCGGTGACGCTGACCCCCACGTGGAAGCGCAGCAGGTCAAGCAGCCCGTCCAGGTCCGCATCCGCCTCTTCCAGGCTGATGGCGCCCTCCGGGGTCACGCCGTGGGCAGCCGGGCTGGCAGGTGGGGCGATGAAGACCGGACCCTGGTCGACCCCGCCCGGGAGATCGGGGATGGTCAGGACCGGGGCGTAGCGCAGGTCGAGGATCTGCCCGCGGGCATCGGCCAGGCTGAGCTGCTGCAGCACATATGGCGGGCGGGTGCGGGCAATCTCAAACTCCAGCCTGGCGGCGCCCTGCTTGCCGCTCCAGCCGAGGCGGCCGACCCACCGGCCCTGTCCATCCACCAGCTCGCCCTGCACCTGGAAGACGCCGGGAACGGCGACCCGCAGCGGGATGTCCACCGCCAGCGCCTCGAACCGCCCGTCCCCATCCCGGTCGAGCCCGCTGGGCGAGAAGCTGCCGGCAAAGGACGCCGCCCGCACGGCAAAATCGGCGGCCTGGTAAGGCCGGGTGCGGTAGGTATACTCCTGGTAAGCCAGGGTCTCCTCCGGGAGAACCAGCGCCTGCTCGGCTTGGCTGCGGGGCATGAGCCACAGCGCCAGCACCTGGTAAGGGCCGTCGGCCCGGCTGTCCCCCAGGAGCCGGCCATCAAAGGTAAGCGGTACCACCTGGGACCCGGTGTGCAGGGCGAGCGGCCGGGTCTCGGCGCGCAGCACCTGGCTGCCGGCTTTCAGCCAGCCGCCCAGCTTGTATGCGCCGTCCAGCGGGCTGTCCAGGCTGAGCTGCAGCTCCAGGCGCTCATAGCGCCCGTCCCCCTCCAGGTCAATGCCGGCATCGGACCGGATGGGTCCCAGGCGGAAGGCGGGGCGCCGCGGGGTGAAGGCCTTGAGCAGCGCCGGGACGAAGGTGCGGTACACCAGGGCGCCAGCCTGGAGATCGCCCTGGGTGGAGGCCAGGGGTTGGGCGCCCGGGATCGCCGGGCACTGGGCGCTCCAGTCGGCCAGGAAGGCGCTGCATTCCGCCTCGGAGGTGGCGGCGCTGCAGGCAGTAGGGCGCGGGTTGTACGGCCAGTTCTCCAGCGGCGCGGCAGGATCCGGGAGGCCGGCGGGAAGGACGTAGGTCTGGACGGCGCCGCGGCCTTCCGGGCTGCTGACCGGCGGGTCGGACCACTCGCTGGGAGCCCAGGCGTCGCCCTGCCAGAGCTGGCAGTTCAGGAACTCGACCAGCGGGGATTGGATCACCCGCAGCGGCTTCTTGCTGTTCCACTCGTACTCACGGTTGGCGGGGACGAACTCGGAATTGGGCACGCCGGTGTCCGGGTCGTACAGCGTGTTGACCGTGCCGCCGCCGCCGCTGCCATCCTGGAAAGTCCAGCCCTCCTTCAGGCTGAGGAGGGCGTCGCTGCGGATATCGATGTACTTATTGGTGTAGGCGGGCCATTCCGCCAGCGGGCGGATCTCGGTGGTGCCTGACACCCAGGGATAATACTGGCTTTCGCCCGAGTTGAAGCTGCGCATGGCCTTCCACGTGTGGTCCAGCCAGATCATCACCGAGTGGTCGTACTCGTAAGGGGTGTTGATCTGGCCGGTCTCGCCGTGGCCCGCTGTCTTGTTGTAGTCCAGGATGAAGGGGCGGGCGGGGATGCCCGCCGAGCGCAGCAGGGTGGTGAACACACCGGCATTGGATTCGCAGGCCCCGCCGGACATGGTGATCCCGGTGCCGTCATCCCAACGGTTCATAGCCGTGGTCCAGCTGGTCTTGATAGCGTTGTAATTGACGCGAAACTCCCGGTCCGCCCGCTGCCCCAGGGCATAGGCTGCCTGGGATGGGTCCGCAATGCCCTGCACCGCCGGGATGGCCTGCTCGACGAACACCTGGCGCTTGAACTGCTCGGTCCAGAAGGCCTGGGCATAGCCCTGGGAGTAATGGTACTGCCAGAGCGAGCAGGGGGCGTCCGGGTCGGTTTCCGGGCAGGGGGTGGGCGTCTCTGAGTTATCCCCGTAGTAGCTCCAGTCCCGGACGCGCCACCACACTGCCACCTCGTCCTTCGAATTCTGCGGGTCATCATCATACAGGAAGTAGTCCACCTGCTGGTCGGACAGGTCGCCCGGGAGCTCAAAGATCACGTAGACCGGCAGGCTGGCGCTCCAGCCTGCCTCGGACAGGGTGGCGGTGTACACCCCCACCGTGCCGCTCAGCGGGATGGAGATGGCCCAGCCGCCCAGCGCCGGGTCGCGCTGCGGATCGAGCGGGGTCATGCCGCTTCCCTCCAGGCTGAGGAGGGCGCTTTCCGGGCCGCCCAGGTGGAAGGTCGCGCCCCGCCGCACCACCAGCCCCTGGGTCATCAGGGATTGGCCGCCGCTTTGCACCACGGGCAGGTACTGCGGGTTGTCGGGGCTGAAATACTGCAGGGTATAAAAGCCAGGCTGGTAGCGGGCAAAGATCCCCGGGCTGCGCGGGTCGGTGGGGTCGGTGTCGAAGAGCTTCTCGTCGCCGTCAAACAGGCCGTCATTGTCGCTGTCCAGGTCGTTGGGAAAGGTGAAAAAGGGCCCCCCCGCCAGGTTAACCCAGCCGGCGCTCTCCTGCTCATTGGAGAGGCCGTCGCCGTCGGCATCCGGCATGGGGAAGGGGTCTGCCGCCCGGGCGGGTGCGGGGCCGGGCAGGAGCTGGAGGACCAGGCAGGCGATCAGGTTGACCAGGAAAAGACGGCGGATCATTTTTTCTTCCTCGGTACGGCGCCCAGGGCGTATCTCGCCAGCGGCTCCAGCTTAGACTCAACCACGCATATCATAAGCAGGAATATCTCCAGGCGCTACGGTCGTTAAGCCAAACCTGGAGCGTACAAATCGTCTATCTTTCAAGGCCTGTTTTGGGCTTTTTTGTCCACAATGTAAACGCACCGGGGGCATTAATGTGCCCTTTCCGGATTGTCACCCGATGACCGGGCAAAGCAAACCGGGAGCGGCTGCCTGACAAACAGGAACCGCTCCCGGAGCAGTGATAATGTTGGGCGGCAGGCGCCCTGCGGGGGTTAGCGGGCTCCCTTGCCCGTCGCGCGGTGCAGCCCCGCAGCAGAGCGAGCTTGCGCCTGGCTGTCCAGCTTGAAGGCAGCTACCATCTCGCGCAGCCCGTTGGCCATCTCCGACAGGGAATGGGCGGAGGCGGTGACCTCTTCGACCTGGGCGCTCATCTCTTCGGCGCTGGCGCTCACCTCTTCCACCGCGGCGCTGTTCTGCTCGCTGACGCTGGCGATATTTTCAATCATGGAGGTGACCTCCTGCGACCCGGCGGCCATCTCTTCCGTGGCAGCCGTGTTCTCCTCAACCACCGCCGAGACCGAATCGACGGCGTTCACCAGCTCATTGGATGCGGTGGTCATGCGCTGGGCGGCCTGGTTGGCCTGGGCGGCCTGCTGGTAGACGGCTTCGGCGGCCTGCAGGATCTCTTCCAGGGCCTGGCCGGCCTGGTTGGCGCTGGATACGCCCGCCTCGACCTCGCGCGCCCCCTCGTTCATTGCCGCCACGGCTTCGTCAACCGTCTTCTGGATGCCCTTGATCAGCCCGCCGATCTCCTTGGTGGCGCTGCTGGCGCGCTCGGCCAGTTTGCGCACTTCGTCAGCCACCACGGCGAAGCCCTTGCCGTGCTCCCCGGCGCGGGCAGCCTCGATGGCTGCGTTGAGCGCCAGCAGGTTAGTCTGCGAGGCAATATCTTCAATGGTTTCGACAATGGCGCCGATCTGGTCGGAGCGCTGGCCCATCTCCTGCACCTTGCGGGCGGAGATATCCACCTTGGCTTTGATCGACTGCATGCCTTCGATGGTAGTCTCCACCGTCTTGACCCCCGAGCGGGCGGCCTGGGCGGCGGCGCCCGAGTCGCGGGTCACGGCCTGGGCGTTGCCGGAGACCTGCTCAATGGCCGAGGTGATCTGCGAGGTCACCTGCGAGGCCTTGCTGACCGAGTTTGCCTGCTCCTGGGCGCCCTTGGCCACGCCACTGATGGCGCGCCCCATCTGTTCCACCGATGCGGCGGTGCGGGTGACGGCGTCCGTCTGCGAGGCGGTGCCGCGCGCTACCTGCTGCACGGTGGTGGCGATCTGGCTGGTGGCCTGGCCGGCCTGGCTGGCGGCGGTGGCCAGCTGCTCGGAGGCGGCGTTCAGGTCGCGGGCGCTCTGCGCCACCTGGCCTACCGTCTCGCGCAGTCCGGCGATCATCTGGGCGAAGGAGTTGCCCAGCTCATCCTGGGCGCTCTTGGGGGTGACCTCCACGGTCAGGTCGTTCTCGGCGATGGTCTGCGCCGCTTTTCCCATCTCCTGCATGTAGGCGATCAGCAGGTCGAAGGCTTTGCCGACCTCACCGATCTCATCCTTGCGCAGGCGCACTTTATCGCGGGTCTTCTCGTCCATGCTGCGCAGCAGGTCGCCGACCGAGAGCAGCTTGGAGGCGTTGACCACGATGCCCATGGGCACGGTGATGCTGCGCGCCATCCCCACCCCGACCCCCAGTCCAAACAGGATGCCGATGATGATGATGGTGATCATGATCACCGTCGCCCGGCTTGCCGCGGCAGAGTTGTTATCTGCTGTCTCCCCGGCCTGCCTGGTCTTCATGGCCTGCATATCATCGATCGCCTGCTCCACCGCCTTGGCCTTCTGGAACCCCCCGCGCATCAGCTCCAGCGCCTGATCCTGCTTTCCCGCCTGGGCCAGCTGGATCACCTCGTCGATGACCGGCTGGTAATCGCTGCGGGCGGCGGCGTAGGTGGCGAAAAGGGCTTTCATCTCGCTGGAAATGATCTCCGATTCATACTTAGCGCCCAGGGTATCCAAATCTCCAGCCAGCTGTTGGATGGTGTTGATATAGGTCTGCGCCTCGGCCGCATCCTTGGCCAGGATCAGATCCCGCATGTTGACCCGCTGCCGCTGGTAGGATTTGGCGATATCGCCCAACTGCCCGATCGGCACGGTCATCTTCTGATACAGCATCGTATCCGCTTCATCAATGGCGCGCATCTGTGAAATACCGATAAAGCCCACGATTCCGGTGATGATGGACAGGATGATCACCAATCCCAGAATCTTGGTTTGCATTTTAAGGTTATTGATTATGCTCATTCGAATCCCTTCTGCTTTGATTCAGTATCTGTATGGTTTTTCATTTCCAGGAGCTGCCTGGTTCGTTGCAAGTATATTTTAATATTATTTCAGAAACCCTGATACCGTAAAGGTACGGATAAATGCCTGGAATCCCCCGTGATATGGGACAGGCTGCAGGGGGGGATGGGCGGATCTCCTTCCTTGCCGCGGCGTCCTGCCCGCCATTTGCCTGGCTTGCCACGCGGTCCTGCCCGCAGCCAGGACCCGCCCCTACCAAAAATTGCCGGCGTAGGGGCGGGTCTCCTCGTCCATTACCGCCCGCTGACACGGATCTGGGACCCGCCCCGCCGGCCACACCGTAGCCCACGGAGGGGGCGGGTCTCAGACCCGCCCCTACAATTTATCGTCTGTTGGGTGTTAGGCGTGGTTCACCCCTTAGTGTTCGACCACCGGCAGGAAGGTGCTGTGGCTGGCGAAGGTCACCGGGCCGATGAACTGGGAGCCCTGCAGGCTGATGATCTCCAGCCAGTAGTAGCTGCCTGCTGCGGAGGCGCTGTCCAGGTACTCGTACTGCCCCCCCAGCGGGCTGCCGGGCAGGGAAGCCGGGATCATCTCCGGCGTGACGATATCGCCGTGAGCTCGCGGGTCGGTCGAGCGGTACAGGCGGAAGCCGACCAGATTGATCTCCTGGCTGGTGCGCCAGCGCACCAGCACCTTGCCGCCTCCCTGTGCTTGCAGGCTGAAGGCGCTGACCAGCACGGCGGTCGGCTTGGTGACCAGCCCGGCGTCCATGTTGCCGGTCATGGAGAAGGAGTTTAGGGCCAGCGTCTCGGTGTTCCCGGTGGCGGGAGCGGCGTCGCTGTCCACCCGTTCGTCATACCCGACGTCGCGGGTGGTGAGCAGGTATCCCTCTGGAGAGACGAACTGCACATAATACCCGGCGGGGGGCAAGTCGATGAAGGAGTAGCCCCCGGCGGCGGCGGTGAGGGTGCGGGTGATCTCGCTGCCGCCTTCGTCAAACAGGATGACGGTAATATCCGCCACCCCGGGCTCGCTGCTGTCGCGCACGCCGTTCTTGTTCTTGTCCCAGAACACCAGGCCGCTCACCCCGGCGTAAGCGTAATCGCCGAAGTTGGCCGAGGCGGAGCCCCCGGCGGTCACGGTGACGGGAACGGTGTTGGGGGTCTGGCTGAGGAAGCCGGCCGGATCGGTCTCCACCACGCTATAGGTGTCTGCGGGCACACCCAGGAACAGGTAGAGGCCATCTGGGGTGGTGGTGACAGTCTCTGAACCGCCGTCCTGCAGGGTGATCAGCACCCCGCCCAGGCCGGGCTCGCCGGGATCCCGATACCCATCCCGGTCCAGGTCGTTATACACCACGCCCGATACGGTGCCCTGGGCGCGGTCGCCGAAATCGACGGTGGCTGAAGCGTTGGAGGACAGGGTCACCGGGACCTGGTTGGGGGTGGTGCTGGAGAAGCCGGTTGGGTCGCTTTCGGTGACGGTGTAGCTCCCGGCAGCCACGCGGGTGAACAGGTAGGAGCCGTTGCCCGCGGTGTAAAGGGTGATATCTGTGGCGTTGTTCGTGCCCTGCAGGCGCACAGGGACATTGCCGATGCCGGGCTCATCCGGGTCCTGGGCCTGGTTGCCGTTCAAGTCATTGTAAACCACGCCCGAGATGCTGCCGATCAGCAGGTCGCCGAAATTGGCTGAACCTGAGGCGCCTGGCTCCAGCAGGGTTACCGGCCAGCTGTTGGGGGTGGAACTGGTGAAACCGGTGGGGTCGGTCTCGGTCACGGTGTAAGTCCCCGAGACGCTGACGGTGAACTGGTACAGGCCGCTCTCGGAGGTGGTGGTGGTCACCGGGATGCCGTTGTGCAGCAGGGTGATCAGCACCCCGCCGATGCCTTTCTCACTGGGCTCCTGGTAGCCATCGTAGTTCAGGTCGTAGAAGACCACGCCGCTGATGGTGCCCACCGGCTTGTCGCCGAAGGAGGTCGAGCCCGAGCCGCCGGTCGGCACATTCACAAACTGGTTGTTGGCGGTGGTGCTGACATAGCCGCTGGGGTCGCTTTCCAGCACTCGATATGTGCCGGGGGTCACGCCGGAGAACAGGAAGGTGCCGTCGTCGATGGTGGTGGTGGCGTCAGCCAGAACGTCGTCCAGGGTGCCCAGCACGCCGTCCGGGCCGGGGCTGTACAGGCGGACCAGCACGCCGCTGATCCCGCCTTCGGTTGGGTCACGGTTCAGGCTGCCGTTCATGTCCTTGTAGACCACGCCGGTGATCATGCCCTGCATCAGGTCGCCAAAGTTGGCGGTGGCGGACCCGCCCACGGCCAGGCTGACCGGGACCAGGTTGGAGGTCGAGCTGGTGTAGCCGGCCGGGTCGGTCTCCTGCACGAAGTAGGCGCCCGGGGTCAGGTTGTGGAAGAAGATGTAGCTGCCGTCCGGGCCGGTGAGCGTGGTGCTGACCACGTTCCCCGTCGGGTCCAGCAGGTTTACCGTAACGCCCGGCAGACCCAGTTCAGAGGGATCCTGCCCCTGGCTGCCGTTGGTGTCATGGTAGACCACGCCGGAGATGGTGTCCACCGCCTTGAGGCCAAAGTTGGCGGAGGCGCTGCCGCCGGTCGGCAGGCTGACGGGAATAGAATAGCCGGTGGTGGTGAAGAAGAAGTTGACCCCGTGCTGGAAGACGGTGTAAACGCCGGCCTCCACGGCGGTGAACTGGTAGAAGCCGCCGGAACCGGTGGTGGTGGTCTTGACCACGTTCCCCAGGCTGTCCACCAGGTCAACGGTCACGCCGCTCATACCCAGCTCGTCAGGGTCGAGCCGGCCGTTGCCGTTCAGGTCGATGAAGACAATGCCCGAGATGGTGCCGACCTCCTTATCGCCGTACTCGACATAGGCCGCGCCGCTCAACGGCACGCCCGCCTGCACCTTGTTGGGGCTGGTGGAGATGTAGCCGCTGGGGTCGCTTTCCTTTGCCAGGTAGGCGCCAGGGAGCAGGGCGTCGAAGATGAAACGCCCTTCACTGTTGGTGGTGGTGGTGCCCTCGAGCACATCATCCGCCGTGTCCAGCAGGCCGTCCGGTCCGGGGGAGTAGAGCTGGATGGTCACGCCGCTGATCGGGTCCTCGCCCGGGTCCTGGGCCTGGGAGCTGTTGAGGTCGTTGAACACCAGGCCGGCCAGGGCGCTGACGTTGACGCGCACATCATCGCGGGTGGTGAGCAGCTCGTCGAAGGGTATGACCGGGGTATTGCTGGATTTGACGGTGAAGCCGTTCTGCACCACGCCAGGGCCGACCGAGGGGTCGATGTCGACGGTGAAGGTGAGCGCCAGGCTGCCGCCGGCGGGGATGGACCATTTGCCCCAGCTGGGCAGAGAGAGGCTCACCGGGTCCAGGACTTCATCGCGGGTGGCGCTGCCGCCGAACTCGGCGCTGCCGCTCAGGGTGAAGCCGGCGGGCAGGGTGTCGGTGAGCACCACGCCGGAGGCGGTGCTGCCGGAGGTGTTTGCCACCTCCAGGCGGTACCGGGCGCTGGCGCCGGTGGAGGTCTGCTGGACTTCAGGGGTGAGGGCCAGCTTGTCCAGGCGCAGCCCTCCCAGCAGGGTGGTCAGGTCGTCGTCCACCGGGGAGGTTTCGGCGCAGTCCAGGGCGGCCTGGTCGAGCAGCGAGCCGGATCCGCCGGGCAGGATGGTGACCTGCACCGAGCCGCCCTGATCGATGGCCAGGCTGCCCAGGCTCCAGGTGACCTTGCCGGCGCTGTATACGCCCCCGCCGGTGGCGCTGACAAAGGTGGCGCCGGCGGGCAGGGTGTCGGTGAGCAGCACGCTGGTGGCGGCGGCGTCACCGGTGTTGGCATAGGCCAGGTTGTAGACCAGGCTGCCGGTCACCGGAGCCTCGGCGGCGGCGCTGACCGCCCCATCCAGGGTCACCTGGCTGCCGTCAATGGCGGTCACGTGGACGTTGGTCCCGCCGACCTGGACCAGCTGGCCCAGGCGCAGCTGCGTGGCGTCCACCACCTGGATGGTCTCGGTGGAGGCGGCGGAGGCCAGCACGGCGGCCGGGTAGGCCCCCAGCGCCGGGCCGCGCTTGTCCAGCTCCAGCAGCGGATAGGCGCTGGCGGTGTTGGAAGCGGAGGCCTGCTGGCTGGCGGCATTGGAGGCGCTGGCGGTAGCCAGGTTTTCGATCGCATGTTCCCCGCTGCTCAGTGGACGGTTCACCCGCACCACAAAGGAGAGGGTATGCGCCTCATCTTCCCCCAGGGTGGCAAAGTTGAAGAGCACGCGGTTCGCCGCCGCGTCGAAGGTTCCCGCATCCCCGTCGCGGGCATCGGTGACCGCAGAGCTGTCCACCAGCAGGGTGCCTGGGACATAGGCCGTGTCTGCCGGGATGGGGTCAGCGACCTGGACGATTTCGGCAGTGCTGGCGCCGCTGTTGGACAGCGCCAGGGTGTAGGTGATCAGCGCGCCGGGTTCCACCGCCCCGGTGGGGTCGGGGGTCTTGGTCAGGGTCAGCCGGGGAGCGGCGCTGACGGCCACGGTGACCGTGTTGCTCTGGCGCGAGCCGCCGGTCTGGTCATCGCTGACCGAGGCGGTGTTGTCCGCCGTGGCCGGGCTGGTGCTGGAGGCGATCATCTCGAAGGTAATCACCGCCGAAGCGCCGGAGGGCAGGCTGCCGATGTTCAGGTTCAGCACGCCGCCGGCGCCC
>CAIQIV010000698.1 GCA_903871905.1 uncultured Chloroflexota bacterium
CAGGTGGTGGCCACCTTCCCCGGCGACTATTTTCTCGACCAGGCTGTCTTATCCGAGGTATACCGCCTGCTGGCGCCAGGAGGCCGGTTGGTGCTGCTCCCCTTCGGTTGGATTACCAATGATGGCGGGACTCGCCGCCTGATGTCCTGGATTTACCGCACGGTTGGTCAGGCGCCTGCGCTGGGACAATCCGCGGTGCTTGACCGTTTTGCTGCTCCGTTTGAGCAGGCGGGATTTGCCGCAGGTTTCCACCAGGTGGATCTACCTTCAAGCTCGCTGCTCCTCATTTTTGGGGAAAAGCCGGCAGAAGGCTGCATAAAATAAATTTTGAATTAGAATCTAAAGCGGGAGGTAGAACGATGAATGCTTCGCCAAAATTTTGCCGCTATTGTGGGGCAACCCTGGATCCCAATGCCAGCTTTTGTCCAGCTTGTGGCCGCCAGATAGCCCAACCGGCTGCCTCGCCGACCCCGCCAACGGTCAATATTCCGGAACAGAACAATTACCCGGTTCCGCCAACCGTCAATATCTCCGCGCCGCCGGCATATCCAGATGTATCCCCCCCGTTAACCCCGCCGGATTACACTGCGGCGCAGCCCGGCGCCTCTGGCCCTCCGGCAAAAAGCGGTCCTGGAAACGTCATCCTGATTTCTGTTTCCGTCCTTGTTTTCCTGGCCTTGTGCTGCTGTGTTTTGATCATCTTTGTCCCCTTTATCTATTTCAAGAACAACAATCCATTGGATTTCCTCATCCCGGCGGAATTGAGCACCCTGATCCCCGGCCTGGAGACCATGGTTCCCACCGATATAGAGAACCTGGTCCCGGGAATGGGTACGCTGATGCCGACTGGCATGGAAAACCTGCTCCCGCAGATGGAAACCCTGATCCCGACCAACATCGAAACCTTGATTCCACCTATGGAGACCCTGATCCCCACGGACATCGCCACGCTGTTCTCCCCGGTGGAGACGCTCATCCCACCAGAGATCAGCACCTTGTTCCCGACAGACCTTGGTTTTCCCAACGAGGCGCCTCAGACCACACCGGTTCCCAACAGCGCACCCCTGGTGGATGTTAACTTCAATAACTTGCGCCTGGCATTTCATCGCAGCCTGGCTCAGAGGGCGACTACGGAGATTCTACCGGCACAAAGTGGGGCGGATGTGCCCCCGTGGGAGGTCGGTCCCCAGGCCAACCGCATCACCCTGGAAGGTTATGTGCTCCCGGATACTTTTCATGACCCGACCATCACTGTATATCCAGCGGCAGAGTATGCAGCCCTCAGCCCTGACGCCAGGCAGCAGATGGACGCGCTGCGCAGCCTGTTGGCCCAACAGCCTGCGTCCGTTGCCGGCAAACTGCCGTTCCTGCCACCGTGGAATGCGGGCCAGCTCATGCATGCGCGCCTGGGCTACCTGAGCTTCAAGAACGGGTCAGGCGTCCGCTATTTGACCCAATATGCCCAGGATACATCGCCGATCAATGGGTATGACATGTTCTATACTTTTCAAGGATTAACCGGGGATGGAAAATACTATATCTCCATCATACTCCCGGTGTCCAACCCGGTGCTTCCCGCCAGGGATGCCGCCGCGCAGAATCCGTTATTCACGAGCAATTACACGGGATATCTCCAGGAGGTGCAAAATCAACTCGAAGCGCAGCCACCGGCGAGCTTTGCACCAGACCTTTCCTTGCTGGATGGGCTGGTGCAGTCAGTTGAAATCAGGTGAAAATGGAAATATCGTTTGTGCTATAATGATTAACAGGCAGGTTTATTGGCGGCTTCCAGCCCTGCAGCACAAGTTGGCCA
>CAIQIV010000699.1 GCA_903871905.1 uncultured Chloroflexota bacterium
ACCATTGACAGCAGCATCGGGCCGATCCTGGCTGACGAGCGCCGCATGAAACAGATCCTCGCCAACCTGCTGTCCAATGCCGTTAAGTTTACCCCGGATGGAGGATCCATCGGCCTGGAAGTCCGGGGCGATGCCGAACAAAACCTGGTCTTTTTCTGCGTATGGGACACGGGGATCGGGATCTCTGCAGAGGATGCCGGCCGTCTTTTCCAGCCATTCGTTCAGATCGATTCCAGCCTGTCCCGCAAGTACGGCGGTACCGGCCTGGGATTATCCCTGGTGCTGCGTATGGCTGAACTGCACGGCGGTGGAGTTACGCTGGAAAGCCAGGTCGGGAAAGGCAGTCGTTTTACCGTGACCATCCCATGGCGTAAAGCACTGCTTCCAGGCATCACCAGTTTCAACGCACAAGGCTTTCCCGTCTTGCCCACTTCGGACACGCCTGATTTGCCTGCGCTCAGTGCCCCCTACCCGGGGGCATTGCTGCTGCTGGCTGAGGACAATGATCTCACCGCCTCCACCCTGGCCGATTATCTGCGCGCCTTGAATTACCAGGTAACCCTGGTTAAGAATGGGGCTGACGCCTTGCAGCAAGCCCGGCAGCAGCTGCCAGCGTTAATCCTGATGGATATCCAGATGCCCATATTAGATGGGTTGGAAGCAACCCGGCGCCTGCGGGACGATCCGGCGACAGCCAGGATCCCGGTGATCGCCATCACCGCGCTGGTTATGCCCGGAGACCGGCAGCGCTGCCTGGCAGCCGGTGCCAACGAATACATCAGCAAACCCATCCACCTGGAGGCGCTGGCTCAGATGATCCTCAGCCTGTTATCCTCCGGCTGACTATTCCACTCTACTTTTTCTTGCGCTCAGAATAGCGTTTATATACCCGCTTCCAGGCCTCGCTCGGCACAGCCGGGCGTGTTTTCTTCTCCTGATCCTTACTCAGGAAGAAAGCAAAGTCTTCAATCAGGGTCGATACAGGCTCGGCAGGATTGGAGTGCATCATCGGCACCCCAATGTTGATCGAGTTGACAAACTTGTCATACACATGCGGGATGATGACGGTGACATGGCAGCCGAGGGCATCCTCGATCTTCTCCCGCGGGATGCCGCCTTTCTGGAAAACATTGTTCAGGATCAGCTTATAACGGGATGAGCCGTAACCCAGCTTCTGGTAAGTGTCGATCGCAGAAGCCGCGGCGCGCACGGAGGCCAGCTCAGGCGCCAGCATCAGCAGGATGTAATCCGAGGTGTCCAGGGCATGCAGGGTCAGATCGCTAAAATCGTGCGGCAGGTCAAAGAGAATATAGTCATACTCGGGCCGCAGCAGCTGCAAGGCGGCAACAAATAAGTCGGCATGCAGCATCTCCGCCTCGGTCGGGGAAGTCGGTGCAGGGATGAAGTCCAGACTGCTTTCGTGGCGGGCAATCACCGAGCGCAGCAGATCCAGTTCCAGGTCGCCAGGCGGGACATTGGTGATATTCGCCCAGGTGCGCTTGAGCGGTGTGTTCAACATGAGCGCCACCTGCCCGGCAAGCACCGCCAGGTCGACCAGAAGCGACGGGGTCTCCCAGATTCCGGAAAAAGCCAGCGCCAGGTTGACCGCCAGGGTAGAACACCCCACCCCGCCGCGCAGGCTGTGTACCGCCACCACGCGGGCTGCCTCCTGCGCCGAACCGCGTGGCTGGTTGACACGCACTTCATCCGCACGGTGCAGCAGCACCGTCACCCGCGCCACCAGGTCCGCCGGGTCGAACGGCTTCACCACGTGATCATCTGCCCCGGCCTCAAAGGATTTCAAGCGATCGGGAATTCCAGATTGTCCAGTGAGCACCAGGATCGGTGTACGGGCAAATTGGGGCAGGGTACGCAGCCGCCGGGTCACTTCGTACCCCTGGATATCGGTCATGACCACATCAACAATGATCAGATCAGGATCCATGGTCTGCGCCTTCTGGATGCCCTCCATCCCACTGCTGGCTGTCGCGACGCTGTGCCCGGCAGGCTCCAGGGTGTGGGTAACCAGGTTGTGGATCACCGGTTCATCATCAATCACCAGGATACGGCTCATCTGTTCCTCTCGATCTTGGAAGTCTCTCCCTCTAGAATTTCATCCCTGGTGCAACAGTTCCAGGATCTCGGCCAATCGTGCAGCTTCCTTTTCAATGCACCCCACCAGCTCCTGGGCAGCCAGGGCGTCAAAGGAAGCGTCCGTCTGTCCAGGCTGGGAGGCCGCTGCCTGCCGTCCGATCATCTCCAACTGGCGAGAGGCCTCTGTCAGGGCGCCGGCATTAAAACTGGCCGCTGCACCTTTCAAATTGTGCGCCTGGCGGAAAAGCGTTTGAGCATCTTGATTCTCCACTGCCAGGCGCAGTTCCACGACCCGCTTCGGTACATCCGACAACAGCTTGTCTAACATATCCAATAAAAAGCCCATGTCATATTGAAAACGGGGCATCGCAGCAGGCAGATCGATCGCATCAGCCAGGCCAGGTGGCAGCTGAATCTCGGCTGCCGGGGTGTTTTCTTGGGCAGGCGCAATGGAGGCAGGCTCTGGTTCGGCGCCGAAGATTCCTCCCAGTTTTGATCCCTGAGAACCAGTGCTGGCTTCGAATGCAGCCCCATCAAACTCAAAGTCACCCATCCCCTGCCAGTCATCCACTTCTTCAACCTGTTCGGGAGCCTGGTCTGGCGGGAGCACCTGATCACCATGGTCTTCTTCTATCGATGCCCATCGCTCAACAGCAGCAAACAGCGCATCTGGCTCCAATGGCTTGGAAAGATAATCATCCATTCCTGCCGCCAGGCAACGCTCCTTATCACCCTGGATGGCATGAGCGGTCAGGGCAATGATCGGCGTGTGCTTCCGTCCATATTCCATGGATCGCACACGGTGTGTAGCCTCAAAGCCGTCCATCTCTGGCATTTGCACATCCATCAAGACCAGGCTGAACGCCTGGTTTTCCAGGGCCTTCACTGCCTGGGCTCCATCCCCCACCAGCACAACCTGGTAACCCGCCTTTTCCAACAGTGTACGAGCCACCTGCTGGTTTACCGGGTTGTCCTCTGCAACCAGGATGCGCGTGCGGGCGCGATGGTGTTCCGAAAGGATATGGCGGGTGATCAGCGGCGCGGCTTCCTGTTTCTCAGGCACGTGGCCCAACACTGCCAGCATTGCCTCCAGCAGTTGTTTCTGTTTGATGGGCTTAAGTAAATATCCAGCACAGCCTGCAGCCTGCAGCCGCGCCGCATCTCCACGCCGGCCAAAGGAGGTCAGGATGAGAAGTTCGACCTGGCTTATCCGCGGATCGCTCTTGATCAGCTCGGTTGTTTTTTCACCATCCATGTTGGGCATCTGCATATCCAACAGCACCATCCGATACGGATCATTCTCCTGGACCGCGGTATGCAGCATTTCCAGTGCCTGGAGACCGCTCGAGGCCGCTGAGAAACGGCAGCCAAACTGCGCCGCCATCTGGGCCAAAATCAGGCGGTTGGTGGCATGATCGTCCACGCCCAGCAGGCGCAGACCGTGCAACACGTCTGGAGGCGCCAGCTTCAACAGCGCCTCACCAGGGCGCTTTTCAAAAGGTGCAATAAACCAGAATGTACTGCCTACCCCAGGCTGGCTTTCCAGGCCAATCTGCCCCCCCATCATCTCCACTAACTGCTTGGAGATGGACAGTCCCAAACCAGTGCCGCCATACTTGCGCGTCGTTGAACCATCAACCTGGGTAAAGCGCTCAAAGATAGCCAGCTGGCGGTCGTAGGGGATGCCAATGCCTGTATCCTTCACTGAAAACCGCAGCTCTGCCTGGTCTACATTTTCTGATACCAATTCCACTATTATGGAAACTTCCCCCTGGGCGGTAAATTTCAAGGCGTTTCCCAGCAGGTTGGTGAGCACCTGGCGCAGCCGCCCGGGATCGCCGCGCAGGAGAGAAGGCACTTCAGGTTTGACCAGATACGTCAGCTCCAGGCCTTTATCAGAAGCGCGCTTCGCTGCAACATCCAGGACACTTTCCAGCGTGGTACGCAGGTCAAAATCGATCCGCTCCAGCTCCATGTGGCCTGCCTCGATCTTGGAAAGGTCGAGAATATCATTCAGCAGGTCCAACAGTGCCTCAGCGCTTTCCTGGGCAATTCCCAGGTACTGGCGCTGCTCAGGGGTCAGCGAGGTCCCCAGCGCCAGGCCAATCATGCCCAGCACCCCGTTCATCGGGGTGCGGATCTCGTGGCTCATGTTCGCCAGGAACTCGGTCTTGGCGCGGTCCGCCTCTTCAGCTTCCTGGCGGGCGCGCATCAGCGCTGATTCAAATTCCCGGCGCTGAGTCACATCTCGCAAGATAAAGGCCGTGCCATGTTGCCCTTCGTCTAGAGTGATCGGGTAGCTCGCCAGGTCGTACCAGCCATCAAAAAGCGGAAACTGCACGCCTGCACTGAGCGGCTGGAAACTGATCTCTCCCGGGCGAATCGAGCCGTAGAGAAACTCCAAGAAGTCTCTTCCCAACAGGTCCTGGTAGGATGTCTGGAAGTGCTGAATGGTGGCGCGGTTGCAGCGCACAATCTTGCCATCCGGGCCGCAGATAATAATCAGTTCATCAACGGCATCGAAAGTGACCTCCCACTGGCGTTTGCCGCGGCTGGTGATCTCCTGGATCCGCCGCTTCTCCTCCAGATCTGCATGCATCTCCTGGTTCTTCTGCTCCAACTGGCGCGAGTTTTCCATCACCGAGTTTTCCAGGTCAGCAACCTGACCTGCCAGGCGGCGGATGCGGACCGTAACCAGGATGGCGCTCACCAATCCCAGGATTAACAGTAAATCGACCACCCACAACAGCGGAGTGGCCGATTGAATCAGAACAATATTTGAAATAGTGAATGGCAAGTTTGAATGCTGCAGGGCAAAATGACTGGCCAGCAAGGCGATCAGCAATGCAAGCAGGGCAAGGATAGCCAGTCCGCGCAGACTGCTTCGATAAAAACCAACCTGCAAATAATCCCGCTTATTCATTCCCATCTAACTCTTCATGATGCCAAAGGAAAGACGAATACCATATTATAACCGCAGATTCGCAACCTCGCCTGGGAAAGCGGACCTGGTGCTGGCATCCGGATTATAATTCCTGTATGGCAGAAATGCCCTTCCCACTGCTGGAGACAAAATTCCACCAGCCGCGGCTGCGTCCAGATACCATTGCCCGGCCGCGGCTAGATCGCATCCTGGGCAGCGCGGATAAGCCGGGGTTGATCCTGCTTTCTGCGCCACCCGGCTATGGGAAGACTACTGCCATACTTTCCTGGCTTGAGTCCAGGCAGAGTCCGTTTGCCTGGCTCTCCCTGGATCAGCGGGACAATGAGCTGTTCCTCTTCACCTGCTACCTGGTGGCTGCGGTACGCCAGGTCAATCCCCAGGCATGTGAGGAGAGCCTGGGACTGCTGCGCTCAAACCAGCCCTTACCTCAACCCGCCCTCACCCTGACCCTGGTGAATGAACTCAACCTGCTGCAGCCGGCCTGCCTGGTATGCCTGGAAGATTATCATTTCATCCAGGAGCCAGCCATCCATCACCTGGTGAGCGAACTGGTCGAGCAGCAGCCGCGGGGACTGCGCCTGGCCTTGATCACCCGCCGGGATCCCCCGCTTCCCCTGGCTCGCTGGCGTTCCCGCCAGCTATTGACCGAAGTGCGCGCTGCAGAGCTGCGCTTCACCCCCCAGGAAACGGCTGAATTCCTGAACCGGCAGAGAGAGCGGGAGCTGCCCCCGGAAATCCTCACCGGGCTGGAGCAGGCCAACGAGGGCTGGATCACCGGTCTGCAACTGGCCGGGTTAGCGCTCCAGCAGCCTGGCGATGCCGAAAGCTTCCTGGCCTCCTTCCAGCGCAGCAGCCACCCGCTGGTGCGCCAGTACCTGTTGGACGAGGCGCTCGACCAGCAGCCTCCCTGGCTGCAGGACTTCCTGCTGCGTATCTCCATCTTGCAGCGGCTGTGCGCTGGAATCTGCCAGGTTCTGGTTGAACCGGATGCGGAGATCCCTGCGGACCTGTTTACCTCACCCCAGCAGCCAGCTGGGGCCGTCCTGTTGACCATCAGCCAGGTCAACCTGTTCCTGACCTCCCTGGATGACCAGGGGGAATGGTTCCGCCTGCATCCTTTGTTCGCTGAGCTGCTGCACCGCAGCCTGATCCAGCGCTGCCAGATCTACCCGGCCAAGGAGGTCATCGCAGTGCTGCATAGGAAAGCCAGCCTGTGGTTCGAGGCCCAGGGCTTGATTGACGAAGCCTTGCAGCATGCCCTGTTTGCCATGGATGCAGACCTGGCGGCTTCGATCGTTGAACGCCATTTCTTCCAGGCGCAAGACCTGGAACAGCGCCAGGTTGCCCGTCACTGGCTGGAACAGCTCCCGGTAAAAGTGATCCAGGAGCGACCGGCGCTGCTACTGGCCCAGGCCTGGGAGCACGATCACCAAAAAGATTATGCTCTCATCCCCCGGACACTGGAACAGGCTCAGCGTCTACTGGATCAGTCGAGCCAGCTGACGGGCGAAGTGCGCCAGCTGGCCCCTGAAGGGCATATTGCCGCACTGTGGAGCCAGCACTGGTACCTGCAAGGCCAGGTCAAGCGCAGTATCGAGCAGGCCTCCCGGGCATTGGCGCTGCTGCCGCCAGGCCAGATCTATGCGCGCAGCCAGGCAGTTTTCTACCTGGGAATCGGCATGCAGATGAGCGGACAGGATGAAATGGCGGAGCAGGTTCTCCAACAGGCTCTGGAAGAGGCGCCCGGCAAGGTCAACACCTTCTCTCTGCATGCCATGTTTGCCCGCTGCGCCAACCTGCGCAGTTCGGGCAATTTGCCACGGCTGTTAGCCGGCGCCCGCTATATGCTGCAGCAATCAGAACAGGCCGGCATGCCCGCCATGAGCGGCTGGGCGCATGCCTTCCTGGGATACGTCCACTACCAGTGGAATGAGCTCCATGCGGCGGAGGCCGATTACCGCCAGGGCGCGTGCCTGGCGTACCAGGCACACCCCATTGCCGTGGCTGAAGCGCTGGCAGGCCTGGCCCTGACTCTGCAGGCTCAGGGAAAGCATGCCCAGGCCTGGGAATGCGTGGAACAGCTGGCCGAATTCGAGCACACCCTGCTGCGCGACCCGGATGAGCCGCGAGCGCTGCAGGCGCGGTTAAGCCTGCTGCAGGGCGATCTGGATGCTGCCCTGAACTGGTCGCTGTCGCTGCGTAGCCCGGCGCGGGGCAATCTGCTGGTATTTTACGAAGTTCCAAATATGACCCAGGCACGCATCCGCCTGGCAGAAGGCTCCCCCGCCAGCCTGGCTGCCGCAGCCGGGCAGCTGGACGCCCTGCTCAACGAAGCCCAGGCAGCTCACGCCACTTTTCGCGAGATTGAAATCCTGGTGCTCCAGGCGTTGTGCGCCTGGCAGAACAGCCGGCCAGTCCAGGCTCTTTCTCGCCTTGAGCAGGCGCTGCGCCTGTCGCAGCCAGGCGGCTTTCTACGCCTTTACCTGGATCTGGGGGAGATCCTGGAAGAAATGATAAAAAAGCTGGCCACCCGGCCTGGCCCCGGGATCCAGGATCTGCGCCCTTACCTGGAACGCCTGCTCGAGGCCTTCCAAAAAGATCCCGCCCACCCACAAACCGCCATCATGTCCCGCTTGACCCGGCGCGAGATCGAGGTGCTGCGCCTGCTGGAGCGGCGCTTGAGTGACCAGGAGATCGCAGAAAGGCTCGGGCTTTCGGCGGGCAGCGTGCGCCAGTACACCCACCGTATTTACCAGAAGCTCAACGTCAACGACCGCCGTCAGGCTGCCGCCATGGCCAGGAAGCTGCGGCTGGATTAATCTCCAGCCCTCTCTTCCCCTGATGCATGGTTCTTCAGGCGTTGGGAATGAACACTCCTGACCAGGAATTAGCATTTTGTTACTATACTGTTTTGCCGGGAAAGAATATGCTTTAGCAGATTTTAACCTGGTTGTCCCAAGCACTTACCTTATTCATGGAGGCACGAATGGTCAAAACGGATAATCCCTTTGTACTGGCCATCGACCTGGGCTCCGGAGGGCCAAAGGTAGGCCTGGTTGGCCTGGACGGGAAAGTCGTTGCCAGCGGGTTCAGGCGCACTTCGGTCATCCTCCTGCCCGATGGCGGCGCCGAGCAAGATCCGTCTGAGTGGTGGTCCTCGGTCTCGGAAACTGCGCGCCAGGTCATCCTGGAGGCTGGCGTCTCTCCGGAAGAGATCATTGCCGTATCCGTCACCAGCCAGTGGTCGGTGGTTGTGCCGGTAAACGAACGGGGTGATCCGGTGATGAATGCTGTACATTGGATGGACACGCGAGGTGGACACCACAACCGTGAGCTGATGAAAGGCTTCCCCAGCGTGTCCGGGTACTACATCCCCCGGCTGCTGAAATATCTCAAGAAAGCCGGGATGCCACCGACTATTTCCGGTATGGACTCGGTGGGGCATATGCTGTTCATCAAGAACGAGCGGCAGGAGGTCTATCAGCGCACCTATAAATTCCTGGAGCCTATGGATTACCTGAACCTGAAGCTGACCGGGAAGTTTTCTGCCACGCAGAACACAGTTTTTGCCTTCATCAGCACCGATAACCGCCGCCTGGGGCAGACCAAGTATGACCCTGACCTGGTGGCTATGAACGGCATCCCCCAGGAGAAGCTGCCTGATCTGCTGCCAGTGGATGCCATCCTGGGAACCTTGACGCCTGCGGCAGCAGAGGAGCTTGGTCTGCTGCCGTCTACCATTGTAATCGCCGCCAATAACGATAACAGCACCTCGGCTATTGGCGCTGGGGCGATATCCGATCATGACGCTGCCGCAGTGTTGGGCAGCTCAGGCTACCTGGCCTTCCACATCCCAAAGATGATCGGAGATGTGGTGCATATGATGACCAGTATGCCCAGCGCCCTGCCGGGGCGCTACCTTGCAATGGTCGAGATGGGCAACAACGGCAAGGTGCTGGACAGCTACCTGAACAACCTGGTGTATGCCAAGGAATCCACTGACATTTATGAGCTGCCCGATAACATCTATGAGCGTGCCAACCAACTGGCAGCCATGGCCCCACCTGGCAGCGAAGGGGTCATCTTCATGCCCTGGTACAATGGCTCGCTGGCACCTCACGAGGCTCCGCACATGCGCGGCGGCATCCTCAACCTGTCCCACAAGTCCAACCGCACCCACATCACCCGCGCCGTTTTCGAAGGCATGTCTTACAACTGGCGGTGGCTGATACAGTCCGCAGAAAAGGTGTTCCACTGCAAATTTAAATCGCTGCGCCTGACCGGCGGCGGGGCGCTTTCTGAAATCTGGTGCCAGATCATGGCCGATGTGCTGGGAATCCCCATGCACCAGCAGGCCGACCCCCGCATGAGCAATGTGCTGGGTGCAGCCTTCCTGGCTTTCAACCGCCTGGGCCTGATCAGCCTGGAGGAAATCCCGGCGCGCATCCCCTTCAACCGCACATATGAGCCGCGTCCGGAGACAGCAGCCCTCTACGAGCATATGTTCCAGCAGTACCTGGCATGCCATAAAAATCTTGCCAGCATTTACAAGGCGTTAAACCATTCCTAAGGAGATCAGCATGCCCCTTGAACAAGAAACCAGCATTTTCGGTGACCTGCACCCCTACCGGGAGCGCTTCGAAATCCATGACCGCCTGCCATCACAGGGTGTAATTCAGGAGGAAATCCTGGGCGAGCTGCAGGCCATGGCAGACGATGAAGACAAAAAGTGGGAGACCGGACTGGTCTCCGGCACCATGTACCACGGTGGAAAAGAGCACTATGCTTTTCTCAACCAGGTTTACAACCTGTTTTCCTATGTCAACCTGCTGCAGCGCGACCTGTGCCCCAGCGGCACAAAATTCGAATCCGAAATCACCAACATGGTGGTCAAAATGCTGCATGGCGACCAGGTTCCTACCCATCACCCGGGCGAGGAGGCCTGCGGGTTGATCACCTCCGGCGGAACAGAAAGCATCTACAACGGCATGTACGTTCACCGCGAATGGGGGCGGGTCGAAAAAGGCATCCAACAGGCTGAGGTGGTGGTTCCTTCCTCCGCCCATCCCGCTTTCACCAAAGCCGCCCACTACCTGGGGATGAAAGTAATCGAGACCCCGGTGACAGGCGACTTCGAGGCGGACCCCGGCGCCATGCGCCAGCAGATCACCCCCAATACCGTTGCCCTGGTGGGAACCGCCGGCACCTACCCCCACGGCGTGGTGGACCCTATCGCCGAGCTTTCCGACCTGGCTGTGGAACACCAGATCGGCCTGCACGTGGACGGCTGCCTGGGCGGCTTTATCCTGCCCTGGATTGAAAAACTGGGCTACCCGGTACCGGTCTTTGACTTCCGTCTGCCTGGGGTAACCACCATTTCGTGCGACACGCACAAGTACGGCTACGGGCTGAAGGGCACCTCCACCCT
>CAIQIV010000700.1 GCA_903871905.1 uncultured Chloroflexota bacterium
GGCAGGGGTGCGCAGCACCACGGGGCGCAGCAGCATGAAGGCAGCGTAAGCCAGGGTCACCACGGCCACAATGTAAATCGAGAAGGCAAAATATCTCCCATAACCGGTGACCGGAATCAGCCCCGAGTCAGAAAACTGTGTAAACATGACTACTGTCTGCCGCAGGGCATCCCAAAAATCGTAATTGATGCTGTAGTGCCGGTCAAGCAGGTCAATGCCGATCGCGCCGTACAGCAGGGTGAACATTAGGGAAAAGACCAGCATCTGGCCCCCCTGGCGCACAGATGGTGGGTCTGACCGGGCGTGGAAATGAGGGCGAAGCGCCAGGAGCAGGCCGGCCAGGCCGAGTGAGAGGATCGCCAACTCATAATCCAATCCTTTCAGCAGATGAAAAACCGCCGAAGACACCAGGATGATCTCCGCCAGCCACCAGGCAGTGCGTTTGCGCCGGGCCAGGCTGACAGCCAGCAGGAGCAAGGCAAAACCGCTCAGGGCCGAAGCCAGGTGGCTGCCATGCCGCACAACCAGCGGCAGGTAACCAGCCAGCAGGGCCAGGCGCCCGGGCAGGACAGGCCGTAGAGCGTAAGACAGATTGATCAGGCCCATCAAGGCAATCAGAACCGAGATCATCATCACCCCCAAATTTTCACGGCGATAGAAGCGGGAGAACCTCTTCCTGGTGGTTGCTTTTTCCATGCTCTTCACTCCAGTGGAATATAAAAGGCCGAGGACGCTGCGTACCGATCCTCGGCCTTTATTATACCGTTGATGGTCTTATGGAGAACTATTCCTGGTTTGAGGCAGGTCTCGGCTCCAACACCACTTTGACCTGCTGGGTCTGGCCATCGCGCAGGATGGTCAGGGTCACTTCCTGGCCCGGCCTGGTCTGCAGTGCGACATAGATTAACAGGTCGTCAAAGGAATTGACCGTGATGCCATCAATGGCCGTAATGACGTCCCCACCTACCTCAACCTTGCGGTTGTCCACGACTTTTTCCTCGGTGGCACCGCGCAGACCAGCTTTATCCGCCGGTCCACCGGTCAGAACTTCGGCGAGATAAGCGCCCTTCTCGATAGGGAGATCCATCGCCTCAACCATGGTGGGGTACAGGCTTCCGCCGCGCACACCCAGCCAGGTCCAGGTATATTTTCCATTCTGGATAATCTCTGGCACCACGCGCTGGACAATGGAGACCGGGATGGCAAAACCAACACCACTGTTGCTGCGGGAGGTCCCACTGGTCTCAATCTGAGCGTTGACCCCGATCACTTCACCCTTCAGGTTCAGCAGCGGGCCGCCTGAATTGCCAGGATTAATCGGGGCATCCGTCTGGATAGCCTGAGGAATGGAAAACTGAGTAAGGGAGGGGATCGAACGGCCCACCGCGCTGATAATCCCCTTGGTGAGAGTACCGTCCAGACCAAAGGGGTTGCCGATTGCCACCACGGTTTCACCAACCTTCACGTTGGCAAGATCCCCCAGGGGCAAGCCCGTCACGCCAGGAGGCATCGATTCAACTTTTACCACCGCCAGGTCGCTGTTCAGGTCCGTTCCAACCACCTTGCCCTTGCGGACGGTTCCTTCGGAGAAGGTCACTTCCAGGTCTTCTGCGTCCTGGACCACATGTGAATTGGTGACAATATTCCCCTCTGCATCAAATACAAAACCTGATCCCTGACCAGACGCCTCCAGGGTATCTCCCTGGCGCACGTAGATGGTAATATTCACTACCGACGGATTGATGCGGGTGTACAGATTCACCAATGCGGTTTGCTCATCGGTGACCACTTCCGGCAGGGCAATATATGCCACCGGGGTGGCGGGGGAAAGTGGAGCAGCAGGCGCCTCGGGTGCAGCAGGCGCCAGCGGCTGTACAGGTGAGACTCCGCTGGGGCTTACCACCCGGCAAGCCAGGGATACCAGGGCAATCACTATCATCGATAGATAGACTTTTTTCATCACTAACCTCATTCTGTGCAATATAATATCAGGCTTAATTCCCCATTGTAAACGGGGATATACCCTTCCATCCTGGGTAAACAGAGTTAGGGTCTATTCTAGCGTCCCGCTCGCCTCGCGAGTTAAGGATTCTGTGAATTCGGGATAAGAATCCACCAATTTTTAGTTGACTTCCTGGATTAGTCAACTTATAATCTATTAATCAATTAAAAACAGGAAGGAGAATTATGCCCAATCGAAGCCAAGAGGAGAATGTATCGCTGCTACTCCAAGCACTGCGAGAAGCCGGGGAAACCGGGTTGACGCTGGACGAGGCCAAGTTGACCCTATTTGGCGATGACCCGCACAGCAAATCCGCCACCAAGAAAGTCCTGGATTACCTCAAAACCAAGGGATATATCCGGGCGAAAGTGGGCAAGACTGATATCTATTATATGATCATACCCGGACGATGAGCGTCCTGGATGAGCATGCACCGATATTGACCCAAGAAACCTCCATCTGCCGACTGCCGAACGGCACGCTCTACTTGCCGGTGTACCTGCCAGACGCCACGCTGGGCGTGGTGCGGGCAGTTGACTCGCGAGACCTGGACGCCTGCCTGGTGCAGGCGGTGGTAATGAACACCTTTCATCTGATGCAGCGTCCCGGCTCATCTACCATCCGCAGCCTGGGAGGGCTGCACCGGATGAGCGGCTGGCCGCATCCCATCATCACCGATTCAGGCGGCTTCCAGGCCTACTCCCTGATCCGCTCAAACCCCAAGAATGGGCAGCTGACCGACAAGGGTATCATTTACCGTCCAGAAGGCCAGGCTGACAAGGTGCTGCTCACCCCGGAAAAAACCATCCAGCTGCAGTTCAGCTATGGTGCAGACATCCTGGTCTGCCTGGACGACTGCACCCACCCGGATGATGCCCCGGCTGTCCAGGAAGAATCCGTGCGCCGGACGATTGCCTGGGCGCGGCGTTGTAAAAAGGAGTTTGACCTACTGTTAGAGGGAAAGGAGCTGCCTGCAGAGCAAACCCCGCGCCTGTTTGCTGTGATCCAGGGAGGGCGGTCACTGGATCTGCGCCGGCAGTGCACCCAGGCGCTGCTCGAAATTGGATTTGATGGCTACGGCTTCGGCGGGTGGCCAATCACCGGACAGGGAGAACTGCTGGAAGAGGAATTTGCCTTCATCCGCCAGCTGGTGCCACATCACCTGCCCCTGCACGCCCTGGGGGTGGGGCACCCGAAGAATGTGCAGCGCGCCGCCAGCCTGGGATGGGAGCTGTTCGACAGCGCCATGCCCACCCGCGACGCCCGCCACGGCCGCCTGTACGTGTTTGTCCCCCATGCGCCGTTCAATACAGCCTCAGAATGGCTGGATTACGTCCACATCGAGGATAAGCGCCATATCAAATCCAACCGTCCGCTGGAGGAAGCCTGTGACTGCCTGTGCTGCCAGAATTACACTACCGGCTACCTGCACCACCTGTTCAAGATCAACGACAGCACCTATTCCCGCCTGGCGACCATCCACAACCTGCGCTTTATGACCCGCCTGACCCGGCGCCTGCAGGGATGAGGCATGAGCCAAGCAGCCAACCTCGACCTGGATGAAATCGCTGCCGCAGTGACTGCCAGCCCCAGGTACATGGACATCAGCCCAGAACTGGTGCAGCGCATCGCCCGGCAGGAAGCTGCCAAACACTCGTCGTTTAAGGATGTGGTCAAGAACACACGCACCAAGCTGCACCAGGTCGGCGGGGCATACCTGGCACAAGAGCCCCCCTATGAACGCTGGCTGCAACAAGCACAGGAAGCGGGACTGCCCGGCAATTTAGAAGCCCTGCAGCGGCACTGCCTGCAGTGGATGGGTCAGCATGCCTCGACTCGCGAGCGGCTGCCCATCCTGGAGCAGTTGTATTCAGCCGTTTTTGCTGAGCTGCCCCCGGTGCACTCGGTGCTGGATATCGCCTGCGGGCTGAACCCGCTGGCGATCCCCTGGATGCCTTTGACGGCAGGGGACAGCTATGTGGCTTTCGATATTTACGGCCGCATGGTGGATTTCCTGAACCAGCTGTTTGCCACCGGCCCGCTGCAGTTTCATGCAGAGAGGCGGGATGTGCTGGGCGATCTGCCGTACCCGCAGGCTGACCTGGCCCTGGTATTGAAGACCCTCCCCTGCCTGGAGCAGGTGGACAGACAAATTGCCCCCCGCCTGATCGAGGCCATCCCGGCTGCTCACCTGGCAGTCTCATTTCCCGTACGCAGCCTGGGGGGGCGGTCAAAAGGCATGCCCGAGCACTACAGCCAGCACTTTGAGGCACTGGCCAGGCAGCAAGCCTGGCAAATGCGCCGCCTGGACCTGCCGGGCGAGCTGGTTTACCTGGTGGAAAAATGAGCCCGGACCCTGGCAGTACAGCAGCCGATATCGACAGCATGGTGCAATCCATCCTGGCCTCGCGCAAGTACCGCCACGCCGGGTTGTGTCCGGATACGGTGGAAGCAGTACTGCGGGAGGCGCTGGCAGAACACCCAAAACCTAAAGCCGCTATCCAGGTAGCACGCGAACGGCTGCACAATATAGTCGCCCCCTACCTGGGCGACCCTGATTACAGCCAGGCATCTGAGACAATTGCCCACTCTTTCCAGCCCGGCTCCAGCCTGGAGGAGCAAAAAGCCGCCTGCCGCGCCCTGCTAGGTCAACACGCCTCCACCCGCGAGCGCCTGGCCATCCTTGACGAGTTCTACCCGCGCCTGTTCGCCCTGACCGGGACTCCAGAGGTGATCCTGGACCTGGCCTGCGGGCTGAACCCGCTGACCTGTCCCTGGCTGCCCCTGCCAGGCCCAAAAGCATACCTGGGCTTTGACATTCATGGCCCCCGGGTTGACATGCTGAACACCTTCTTTCAGTACAGCCTGGTCCCCGGGCAAGTATA
>CAIQIV010000701.1 GCA_903871905.1 uncultured Chloroflexota bacterium
CAGGTAGTTGTAGCGCGCCTCAAACCAGGGGACATCCGGCCCCTGCAGCGAGAGCACATAGGGCAGCCCGTAACGCCGCCGCAGGGCATAGCTCATCACCCCCGCCGGCACCCCGGCAAAGGCAAAGCTGAAGTCGTAAGCCTGGCCATCCTGCAGCCGGCAGCACTGCAGGTAGCCGCGCCAGGCGTAGCGCAGCAGCTCGATGTTGCGCGCATGGTGAATGTTGTGGTTGTCCACCGGGACTTTGTACAGCCGGATGCGCGGCGCAAACTGCTCCTCTTCCCAACGGTCTGCCGTGCGCGACGAGGTCACCAGGTCCACCCACAGCCCATCCACCTGAGCAAATTCGCGCAGCAGGTGCAGGTTGACCACCCCGGTCCCGCCCCCCAGCGGCGGAAATTCGTTGTCCAGCATCAGGATGCGCACGTTCAGCCTCGAGTCACCCGCCGCAGGATATACAGCGGGCGGCGCTTGACCTCTTCAAAGATGCGCCCTACGTACTCGCCGATCACCCCCATGGTGGTAAGCTGGATGCCAGCCAGGAAGAACACCGCCACCACCAGCGTGGCAAAGCCCGGCGGGTTCAGACCATAGGTCAGCTTTTTGATCGCATAAAAAATGGCCAGCAGCAGCGAGAGCAGCGACACGCCAAAGCCGAGCATGGTGATCATGCGCAGCGGAATGAAGCTGAAGGAGACCAGCCCGTCCAGCGCCAGGTACACCAGGCGTCCCAGGGTGAACTTGGGCTTGCCGGCGTAGCGCGCCTGGCGCTCGTACTCCATGCCCACCTGGTCCAGCCCCACCCAGGAGCGGATGCCGCGCACAAAGCGGTTGCGCTCCGGCATATGCACCAGGATGTCCACCACCTGGCGGTCCATGATGCAGAAATCCCCGGCATCCAGCGGGATGTAAATGTTGGCCACCCGCTGCAGCAGGCGGTAGAAGGTGCTGTAGGCCAGGCGCATCAGCCAGGGCTCCTTGCGCTGCTGGCGGATGGCATACACCACGTCATGGCCCTCGCGCCAGCGGCTGATAAACAGCGGCAGCACCTCCGGCGGGTCCTGCAGGTCGGCGTCCATGATCGCCACCGCCCGCCCGCGGGCAAAGTCCAGCCCGGCGCTGATCGCCACCTGGTGGCCAAAGTTGCGCGCCAGCTCCAGCAGGCATACCCGCCTGTCCTGCGCTGCCAGGGCGCGCAGCATCTCGGCGCTGCGGTCATGGCTGCCGTCGTCCACGAAGACCAGCTCGTAGCTGTCCACCGCCCCCTCCAGGGCCGCCGCCAGCCGCGGCAGCAGCACCGGGATGTTTTCCTCTTCATTGTATACCGGGATCACCACACTAAGTTCCGGGCAGGGCGCCAGGGAAGACGCCGGCTGCGCCTCAGCGGAGAGCAGGCGGCTCAGACCCTGGCAGAAACGCAGCGCAGCCTGGGCGTCATCCGTGGGAATGCGCTCCACAGGCAGGGGCTCCAGCGGGTCTGCCAGGGGGGTGATCGGTCGTTCCATCATGTGAATTATAACCCTTCCATTCCCACCTCGCGCCAATTGGCGTTCTATGCCCGCTTGCGAAATTCAAATATTCCCAGGCCGTATTCCAGCTCCAGGTGGGGATCTATCCCCCCGGCGCGGCTGGCAGCAGCCTCGTGCAGGTTCCCACTGTCATCCACGTAGGAGAAGCACACCAGGTCAAACTGCTCCTGCGCCATCTCCAGGATCGTCTGGATGGAGAAAATCCGGTGGGCGTTGAACTCAACCCGCTCCCGGTGGCTGATCGGCACGCTCAAATACAGCGTCCCGCCGGGTTGTAAGACCCGCCTCAGGCCGGCAAACCCCTTGAGATGCCCGTGGATGTCCACCGGGTCGCCGTAGCGCCCCAACCCGAAGTGTTCCAGGACATGCAGGCAGGACAGCGAGTCGCAGTATCCGGTGAGCTCCGCCGGCGGCTGCATGAAGTCGCACTGGCGAAAGACGATATTGGGAATGCTGGTGGTCAGCGGACGGATATCGAACACCTCGACCGGCCTGAAGACCGCCACATGCGCCACGAAGCCTTCGATGCTGGAGCCAACATCCACGTGCCTTTCCGGTGAGCGCAGGTAAATCTTGCGGGCGATCATATAATCCTGGTAAAAATACTGCGGGTTTGCCAGGCCAGCCGTCTTCCCCTTGTCCACCAGCAGCGGGTAATTTAAGCTCACCGCATACCTGGCGCCATGCTGGTTATTTTGCTGCTGGAATTGGCGGTAATCACGCAGCACGGAGGGCAAAGCCCCCAGGGCGCCCCGCAGCACATGCAGGTCCAGCCCAAAGGCTGCAATCCAGCGCCACAGCCTCGCCCACAGCTCATGCCGGCTCATGGACCACACTCCGATCCCGGAAGCCCCATCTTCAGGCTACCGCCCATAGACCACCGCCACCGCGTCCTGGTACAGCAGTTTCCACCCCGCCGCCGGCAGGACAGCCGCCAGCGCCGTCCCCGGCTCGACCAGCACCAGGCGCACCTGCCGGCGGTCCAGCACCGCCTGCCAGCCCTCCCGGGCAGCGACCACCTGCAGCCACTGGTCAATGATCTCATCATCGTACAGGTCGGTGCGCCCATCGACAAAAACCGGGTATTCCGGCAGCGCCCACAGCAGGTAGCCCCCCCAGTTGTACGAGTTAAACAGCCGCCCGGACGGGCGGGCCTGCTCCAGGTAGCGCACCGCGCCAACCGGCAGAGTTTGCGCAAAGACTTTCTCGTTGGCCTGGGCCGGCAGGGCCTGCGCCAGGCGCAGCAGCAGCGCCAGCCCCAACAAGGCAAGCAGCGTCCAGTTGATCAGCGCCTGCAGGCGCGGCGCCAGCGGCGGCGAGGGCCGCGGGTGCAGGTACACGCGCACCCAGCGCCGGGCGTCCGCTTCCAGCGGCGCAGCATGGCGGGTGATCACCAACGGGGCCGCCAGGGCAAACAATGCCACGTTGCGCCCGGCGCTCAGCCCCAGGTAGGCAAACCCGGCGAACAGCAGGAAGTCCTGCAGCGCCAGCCGCCGGCGCGAGGCTCCCAGCACCCCCACCCCCAGCAGCAGCAGCCAGGCGAAGGGTTGGAACTGCGGGTTGTGAAAGTCCGGCGACTGCCACTCCTGGATAAAGTCCTTGAGCGCCCCGATGGAGACCGTCTTGAATGGATAGAGCAGCATTTCTGCTCCGTAAGGGTTCAGGCAGGCCGCCGCCGCCAGCGCCAGCCCGAGCCAGGTGAGCGCCCGCGGGAAAACCGGCCGGTCAGCGCCTTGCGCTCGATTTCGCCGCCACACCAGGTACGCCATCCCCCAGCGACCTATTTCCCCTGCCCAGTACGCCCCCCACACCAGGAAGCCGGCCAGGAAGCCGCCGTGGCTGTTGGCCCATACCGCCATCAGGAGCGGCAGCAGCCACAGCCTGCGCTCCTGGCCGCGGCCAGCTCCTTCCAGCACGCGCAGAAAAACCGCCGTCAGCAGAAAGGTCACCAGGTAAGGGCGGGCTGCCCAGTACACCCCGGAGGCCGCCGCCGCCAGCACCAGGACAAAGGCGCGCACGAAAGGCCCGCCGCTCAGCGCCGGCCACAGGATAATGAATGCCAGAGCCACCATCCCCGCCGCCCACAGGTTCAGCGCCCCCGGCCCGCCCAGGCGGTACAGCAGCGCCAGCGGCGCTTCGACCAGCCAGCCGGGATAATGCCATTCAGCGCCGGTTCGCGTGGAGGAGAACTCGTCCGTCCGCGGCACAGCCCTGTGCTCCAGGATCCACTCCCCGGCGCGCAGGTGCCACCAGGTGTCATTGTCTACCAGCATCTGCGCCGCCATGATCCCGATCGCCAGGAAGGTTACCCACATCA
>CAIQIV010000702.1 GCA_903871905.1 uncultured Chloroflexota bacterium
ATATGCCTCCACCTGCTCCAGCGCCTGGGGGAAGTTCACCCGCCCCAGGCCGACGCGGAAGTGCTGGCCGGGCCAGTCGAACATCTCACCGGGGACGATCATCACCCCGCGCTGGTCCAACACGTCCCGGCAGAACTGCTCGGCCGTGCCCGCCCCCAGCCAGCGGGGGAAGGCGATCGAGCCGGCGGGCGGGCTGCTCCAGGCAAACAGCCCGGGCCAGGCGGCAAAGAAGCCCTCGGCGGCGGTGCAGTTGCTGCGGATGATCTCCAGATTGCGCTCCACGATACGCCCGGCGTTCTGCAGGGCGATGATCCCCAGGATCTCGCCCGGGGCGCTGTTACAGATGGTGGTGTAGTCCTTGAAGGTCAGCCAGCGCTCGACCCACTCCATGTTTTGCGCAGCCAGCCAGCCCAGGCGCAGCCCGGGCAAAGCGAAGGACTTGGACAGCCCGGAGAGCGAGATGCCCAGCTCGTAGGCCTCGCACATGGCGGGCAGGCGCTCAGCGGGGTCCTGCTCCAGCAGGCGGTACATCTCGTCGCAGAAGACCGGCAGGCCGTGGCGGCGCGCCAGGGCGATGATCGCCTCGAACTCGGCGAGGGAGGGCAGGCAGCCGGTGGGGTTGTTGGGGAAGTTGATCACCAGCAGGCGGGTGTGGGGGGTGATCAGGCGCTCCAGGGAGTCCAGGTCCACCCGCCAGCCGCCGGGCTGGCCTTCGACAGGTTCAGGCTGCCTTTGGATGGGCTGCAGCTTCCAGGGCGTCACACTGCAGCCGATGGAGCGGGCGATCTCGTACAGCGATTGGTAGGTGGGTGAGATGGCGACCACGTGGTCGCCAGGGGTGAGCAGGGTGCGCATGGCGATGTAGATCAGTTCCTCCGGGACGGAGACCACCACGTTCTCCGGGGCAAGGCCGGGGTACAGCCCGGCGATCTCGCGGCGCAGCCGGGGGTGGCCCGGCGACTCGGTGTAGCTCAGGCGCAGGCCCTGCCACAGTTCCAGGCTCTCAGGGCTGGCCATGCGCAGCAGCTCATCCATGGCCAGGGCTTCGCAGTCCGAGGCGCTGAACAGGTACTGCACCTTGAACTCGTATTGGGCAAAATAGCGTTCCAATTTGAAGGGGGCGATGGGCATGAGCTTCTCCTGACGACTAGGATTGAGTATGATTTTGATGCAGGGAAATTATAGACGATGATTTCGGAATCGGCATACAGTTTCTGTACATACCTCAGGGCTTCCACAAAGTAGATGTACATCTGCCAGGCAAAAACTGCATAAGCAGGATTATGTTACTTAAGGGTGGTTGACAGGCGCAGATTGGGTGGTATGGTTAAATTGGGCCAACCGGTGCGGCCCCGGTATGGGCCTGGAGACCGGTACCGGCTGGGCTTGCCGGATGGCGCGGGCAGGAAGGAGGCGCGAGATGAAATGGAGCAGCATGTTCATGGCAGCGGTCTGGCTGTGCGCGGCGGTCAGTGGGGGAGGGCGGCCGGGGTCCCGCGGCCCGGCGGCGGCACTGGAGCTGTACGGTAACTTTCACAGCCTGGGGGTGATCGCCAGCCTGGCAGCGGGCGAGGACCCGGATGGGGATGCCCAGGCCAGCCTGGAGTACCGCCTGCCCGGCGGCGAGTACCAGGCGGCCTTTCCGCTCAGCCGGGTGAGGGCGGACCGCTTTGCCGGCAGCCTGTTCTGGCTGCAGCCTTATACCTCTTACGAGGTGCGGGTGACCCTGGCAGACCCGGATGGCGGTGCGCTGGAAGGGGTGGTGCTGCAGTCCAGCGCGGCCACGCGCCGCGAGCCGGCCCTGCCGGCGGCCTCCCATACCTACTATGCCAGCCCGCAGGGAGGCGGCAGCGCCTGCACCCTGGCAGAGCCGTGCGGCCTGGCCAACGGGCTGCAGGCTGTACAGCCCGGCCAGGAGCTGGTGCTGTTGGGCGGGGTGTACTACCAGGGTGATTTCACCCTGCCGCGCTCCGGCGTGGAGGGGGCACCGATCGTGATCCGCGGCCAGGTGGGCGAGACGGCGGTGCTGGACGGCGGCGACCCGGCGGTCTTCACCTGGACGCTGCTGGGGGGTGGGGTGTACCAGTCAACGGTCAACATTGGCAGCCCGCACCTGGCGGCGGCGGACGGGCAGCGCCTGGCGCCTTACACCAGCCTGGCCGACCTGCAGAACCTGGCCTGGAGCGTGCCCGGTTTCTATGCCCAGGGCACGCAGGTCTACCTGCGCCTGGCGGGTGACGCCGACCCCAACCAGGCGCACATCGTCGTCTCGCGCTACAACACGGCTTTTACCATCGAACAGGACTTCATCTACATTGCCAACCTGACCTTCCGGCACTACGGGCAGGGCGACTACGCCAAGGCGATCTACCTGTCGGGGGCCAGCAGCAACCTGGTCCAGGGCTGCACCTTTGCCCTCAATGACCTGGGGATCGGGTTCAAGTACGGCTCGGGGCGCAACCTGGTCCAGGACAACCTGTTCTATGACACCGTGTACGACTGGCCCTGGGATGCATTTTACTCAGGGATCGACATGCTGGGCTCGGGCCTGTCCTTTTACAGCCCGGTCAGCGGGCGGGGCAACGTCATCCGGCGCAATGTCTTCCACGACTTTTTTGACGGCTTCGATGCCTGCCCGGAGGAGACAGGGGGTGAGACCAACGAGACGGATATTTACCAGAACCTGGTTTACCGCGCCGGGGATGACGGCATGGAGACCGACGGCGAGTGCAGCAACGTGCGCATCTGGGGCAACACGTTCCACGATGTGCTGGTGGGCATCTCGCTGGCCCCGGTTTACACCGGCCCGGTGTATGCCCTGCGCAACCTGGTCTACCGCACCGGGCAGGGGAACAACGATTACACGGGCACGCCGTTCAAGTTCAACAGCGGTTACAACGCCTCCGGGCCGATGTACCTGTTTCACAACACGGCGGATGCCGTGATGCCGGGGAACAACGGGCTGTATATCAAGGCGCCCGGCGAGTGGGCGTTGATCCAGGCGCGCAACAACATCTGGGCCGGCACGGACGCGGCGCTGGATAACTACAACACCGGGCAGCCGGTGGACCTGGATTACGACGACCTGTGGACCAGCTCGGCGCCGCTGGTGCGCTGGGACAGCAGCAGCTACGACAGCCTGGCAGCTTTCTCGGCGGCCAGCGGGCAGGAGGCGCATGGGCTGAACCTCGAGCCGGGTTTCCGCTATGCCCCGGGCGGGGACTACGCCCTGGACAGCCTCAGCCCGCTGGTCGACCAGGGATTGTTTATCCCGGGGATCAATGACGGCTTCAGCGGGGCGGCCCCCGACCTGGGGGCGTTCGAGCTTGGCGGCGCGGGCCCCCTGCTGCGCCTCTACCTGCCCCTGGCTATGAGGGGGCCATAGCGAGAAATGAAGCAATCTCCCCTCTGAAAGGGGACTGCTTCGCAAGCTCGCAGTGACAGGAGGGGGCCATTGCGAGGAATGAAGCAATCTCCTCTCCAGGGGACTGCGTCCATGGTGTAGAATAGGGCCGTTATGTCGCGCAGCATTGGCATCCTGCTGGTCATTATCTCCGCCGCCTCGTTTGGCACGCTGGCCATCCTGGGGCGCTATGCCTATGCCGCCGGGATGGACACCTTTACCATGCTCTTTCTGCGCTTCGGCCTGGCGGCGGTGCTGATGGGGGCGCTGCTGTATGCCCGCGGGGAGCGTCTGCCGCGCGGGGCAGCGCTGGGGAAGCTGGCAGGCATGGGCGCCATTGGCTACGTGGGGCAGGCCTTCTGCTACCTGAGCGCTCTGCAGTACGCCTCGGCCGGGCTGGTGGCGCTGCTGCTCTACCTGTACCCGGCGTTTGTGGCGCTGCTCTCGGTGTTGGTGCTGGGCGAGCGGCTGGGACGGCGCAGGCTGTTGGCGCTGGGGCTGGCGCTGTTGGGGACGGCGCTCACCGTAGGGCCGGCGGGCGGGCAGTGGCAGGGCATCCTGCTGGCGGTCGCTGCGGCGGTGATTTACTCGGTGTATATCATCGTCGGCGCCGGGGTGATGAAGCTGGTCTCGGCGGTGCAGTCGTCGACGGTGATCTTTGCCTCCGCTGGGGCGGTGTACGGCGGGCTGGCGCTGTCCAGCGGCCTGCACCTGCCGTCCAGCCCTTCCGGCTGGCTGGTGGTGGCGGCGCTGGTGCTGGTGGCCACGGTGATCCCCGTGGTGACCTTCCTGGCCGGGCTGGAGCGCATCGGCCCGACCAACGCCGCCATGTACTCCACGCTGGAGCCGGTAGTCACCGTGTTGCTGGCGGCGCTGCTCTTTGGCGAGACATTGGATCCGCTGGCGCTGCTGGGCGGCGGGCTGATCCTGGCGGCGGTGCTGCTTCTCACCCAGGCTGATCTGCGCCAGCCGGAGGCCCAGGCTGCCTGAGCTTATTTTTGGATGGAGGAGACGATGAAGCTTAATTTTTCGCAGCACATGGAAAACCTGCAAGCCCGCATGGTGGAGCACAACGTGGGGCTGGTGTTCCTGCCGCCCGGCGCAAACCTGTTTTACCTGGCGGGCATCCCGCACCGGGATGTGTACCGCACCGATCACAACGCCTACGGCGACTGGATCGTGGGCGGTTATATCGGCCAGCAGGGTGGGGTGACGCTGGTCTCGCCGCGCATGGGCGGCGATTTCTACCAGG
>CAIQIV010000703.1 GCA_903871905.1 uncultured Chloroflexota bacterium
CAACTACGGCGTGGCTTCGGCTATGGGTACGGTGCTGTTTATCTTCATTCTGGGCGGCACCATCTTGAACCTGCGGATGCGATCTTCCGCTGAATACCAGGCTTAAACCATACAAAAGAAGGAAGTAACAGAAGGAGGTTTGCATGGACGGTAAGAACCCAACCGTTTTCAATCAAATTCGCAGCCGGATTGTCCGGCTTCAAAAAGGAGCCCAGGCAGGTAAAGAGTCAGGGGATTATCGCACCGGCAGCGCGGGCGGCAACATTCTAGTTGAGACCACCAATACCCTGATCCTGTTAATATTCCTGTTTCTTACCCTGGTACCCGTGATTCTGATGCTGTTCATTTCGCTTAAAAACCGCGCGCAAATTTTTACCCAGTTTTGGGCGATGCCGCGCCCACCCTTGTGGTCTAACTATGTTGCGGGCTGGAATGGCATGATGCCATATATCGTCAACTCGCTGATCTATGGCTCAATTTCAGTTGCTGCAGTGGTATTTCTGTCTTCGTTAAGTGGCTATGTATTCGCTCGCCATCGCTTCCCGGGCAAAGAGGTCATCTATGTGGCGATTTTATCGCTGATGATGATCCCCGGCGTACTCACGCTGATCCCGTCTTTCATCCTGGTCCGCCAACTGGCATTGATCGATTCTCCATTAGCCCTGATTTTGCCATGGACGGCGGGCGGCCAGGTATTTGGCATTCTGCTGTGCCGTAGTTATATTGCCAGCCTGCCGCAAGAAATCTTTGAAGCCGGGCGTATCGATGGAGCTTCGGAGTTTGATCTCTACACCATGGTAGCGCTGCCCATGAGCGCCCCCATTTTGATTACCCTGGCAATCATGCACTTCGTGGGCATTTACAATGACTTCATCTGGCCGCTAGTGACCATTACAGATCCTGCCAAACAGGTAGTGGGCGTAGGGCTGCGCCAGTTCGTCAACCAGTTTGGGGTAGTGGATATCGGCGCTCAAATGGCCGGGTATGCCGTTTCCGTCCTGCCCTTGTTGATCCTGTTTACTTTTGGGATGAAATACTACATCCAGGGCGTTACCGCGGGAGCGTTGAAGGCATAAGCCAGGGATCACAACCGAATGCAAAGCAAACATAAAACAGCGACGCAGGCGGTCAGAACTACGCAGCCGGAACCAGGAAATGCAAGGAAGTACGCCGGTCATCAGAACCGGTCATATTATCTACGCTTTTTGACTTTCACTACCTTGCTCTGCGTGTTGGCCCTCGCCTGGGGTGGCTGTTCTCCACTATCCAGGAGCAGAAGCAGTTTTCCGGAGGAGCCATCTTCTGGAGCCCCTAGCATAACGGCGAAAGTCACAGCACCAGATGGTGAAAATCAGGGGCAGACGGTTGAAGCAACAAGAACCGAGGCAACGGAGACATCCACAAGCGGCCGAACCAGCCAGCCTACCGCAACAGTCACAACCGTCCTGCCGGACACCATATCCCAACCATCAGAACCGCTGCCGGGTTGGAATTTTAACCAGGCGGGTAAGGCGCTTGGATGGAAAGCCGATCATCACCTGGCGCGCTTTTCTTTTGATCAGGAAGGGCTGCAAACTTCCTCCACCGGCGGCGATCCTTATATGTCTGGGCCACGAATGCAAATTGATGCCGCCTTTGCTCCTCACCTTGAAATTCGCATGCGCTCAACCAAAGGGAATGATGCCCAGGTATTCTGGGTGGTCAGAAACACGTCAGGGGGTGAACAGCCTTTTAACGAAGCTGCCAGCCAGCATTTCATCGTCCAACCCGATGGGCAGTGGCAGACTTACCGCCTGGATCTGAGCAGCCATCCAGCCTGGAAAGGACAAATCACGCGCTTGCGCCTGGACCCCTCCAACACGGAAGGTGCTGAAATTTCAATTGCCTGGATTCGCCTGGTGGGGCTGCTCCCAGCCCAGATTGAGGCGCTGGCCTTTGGCCCGGTCGCCGGAATCCAGGCGGAAGACCAATCCTTCCAACTCCAGGCTTCCTTGAAAAACACCGGTGATCTTGCGGCCGAAGAGGTAAAAATCTGGCTAGAATTGCCCCCTCAATTGACGCCAGAAATCAAGACAGGCACGGAGACAGACCGAAGAGAGACTACGCTGGCCAGCCTGCCCGCCGGAGAGACCGCCCGCCAAACCTGGGATTTGCGTGGTCCTGCAGGTGTACACCTGGTCAAATTGATGGGCAGAACCAGTGGACAGGAAGATCGTACACTGCGGCAGGTTAATGTCGTGATCGAAGGGCCTTCGAACGAAACTGTGCAAGTGCAGGCGGACACAGTTGGCTTGAATTTCAGCCGTCAACCGTTCGGCTATGGCATCGCAACGGTGACGGCAGGAACGGATACGTGGAACAACGGCGCCGGCAGCAGTCAGAACCAGTGGAAATTCATCGGACGTCTGCTTTCCCTGGGACGGATTGTATATCTGAACGACCAGGGTCAGGAACGCGAGGTGCTGCTCTATGATAGCCACAGCCAGACCAGTACGGCTGGTGACGAGGTAAAATTTGAAGCCATTTACCAGGATGAAGACGGCACAACCTGGACGCACACCGCGGCCTTTGAGGCCATAGTTGGCAAACCCTGGATTCAAATATCCGTTGAACTGCAAGTTGACCAGCCCGTGAAGCTTTTAAGCTGGTCCGGCCCCGATTACCTGGCAGGCGAAGGCACTCAGGACCAGTCTGGCAAAGAACAACAGCCGGAACCAGGCCGGAGCGGGCTGTTCCCCGGCCTGGAATTTCTCAAAACAGGTGAGAACAGTTCAGGAACCGATTATGCCTGGGAAAGCGTCGCCGCGCGCTATGTGCCCCATCCCAACAAAATTACCATTCCACTCATGTCCATCAACTACCTCGGGATGACTACCGGCCTGCTGTGGGACCCGCTGCAAGCTCCACTGGCCGGGTATGACCGCCCTGCCGCCTTGTATGCCTCACCCAATACCTGGGATCAGCAGAACAACCATCTGATGCGCCTGTTCTTCCCCGGCATGACTGCCGGTTTGCGCGAGAATCATGATCGCCTGGAAGAACCTTTCCTGCTCCAGGCTGGTCAGAAACTCCGGCTGGATTCGGCATTGTTTGCTGCTCCAGAGCGTGACCTGCTTTCGCCGCTGGATATCTGGCTTGACTATTCCGGTTTTGCCCGCCAGGAAATCACGCCTCCCTGGCCCATGGCAGACGAAAGCGAGGAGATCGACAGGCTGCGCCAACTATGCCTTACAAGTTACACGCAAACCACCTGGGAATCAAGCCAGAACGGCTGGCACTATACCCTGGAGAACGATCCCTGGGGGCCGGGCAGCAATCCCGCGGCAGCCTTGCATTTATGGATCAGCGCCTCGGAGGCCGGAACTGAAACAACCAAAGCCGGAGAGTGGCGCGACATGGTTCGGCAGAGCCTGGCCAATGCCCCTGCCGGAGGCCAGCCCAATATCTGGCGCTACCAGCCCGCCCTGGCAATGCACATGGCCCAGCCCCTTCCTGAAATCTTGCGCCTGCTCAGCTTTCCGCGCGAAGCTGCCGCGCGCCAGAGACAGGATGGATCGTGGGCTTATCCAGGCTCATCGACCACCGGAAGCACGGTCGAGTTTGGCAAGTCGGGCGATACTTCAAACGGTTACATCGCCACACAGGCCTACCCGGTGCTTTATTATGCCCGCCTGACCGGTGAACCGCGCCTGGTTGAAGCCGGACTGCGCGCACTGGATTACCTGGAAGCCCAACCCCTGCGCCCTGAAGGCGCGCAAACCTGGGAGCTTTCTCTGCACGTGCCCGACCTACTGGCCTCCGCCTGGGTTATGCAGAGCTTCGTGGAAGGCTACCGCTTGACCGGCGAAACCCGCTACTTACAGCTTGCCCAGCGCTGGGCACTGGCAGGGCTGCCTTTCATCTACTTGTGGAGTCCAGGCAACGACGGTCAGAACGGCCCCCCCATTATGCGCTATACGACCATCCCGGTGTTCGGAGCTACCAATTTCACCTACCCGTGGTTTGGCCGTCCGGTCATGTGGAACGGGTTGGATTATGCCCTGGGCCTACAGGCCCTGGATCAGGAATTATCCGCAGCCGGGGTAAAGGCGCTGCTCAACTGGCGCGACCTGGCGGCTGGCATCACTGCCGCGACTGCTCAGATGATGCCCGCGGAAGGGCCTTTTACCGGGATGTACCCGGATGCCTGGGATGTGACTACCGGGGCAGAAGCCTATTCCTGGTGGCTTATGCCTACCTACGTGATGCACAACCTGCTGCTGCTTGAAGGCAAAGACTCTGCCGAAACTCATACAGTCATTCTGCCATCCGCCAACCCTGAAGGCCAGGCAGTGCATATCAACGCGCCTGGCGCCATCCTGTCCGCCGGAGCGACTGGGACAGACAACACCGGGAACAGGATCAGTGCGCAAGTACAGGTAGCTTCCGGAGAAACGGTCACGGTGTGGTTCAGTGGAGTCCACTATCCGGCCCAGGTGCGTGTCAATGACCAGGAGGTTATTCCGGGGCCCTGGGACGAGGCTGTGCCTAACTGGGCCTTTGAACAGGGCATGCTGCTGGTTAAAGCTACGGCTGGAACCGGCGTAAACGGTGGCATTGTGACCATTGAATTTGGAGAATAAAAGGAAAACTGCATGGCCCAACCTTTCATCACCCAATCCTTACCTCGCGCCGGACAAAACGGCGCGGGATATTATCTGCGGCTGTACTACCCTGCCCTTGAAACTGATCAGCGGGTAGAGCAATCCCTGGATTTCGCCCAAAAAGCGGGCGTTGATGGCGTGCTGTTGTTCGAAGCCAGCTACGATATGGACCCGGCTCTGCTGACCCTGGAAACATTGGAAAAACGCTTTGCCCGTTTGCAGGTGGTAGCGCCGCGCTTCCGCGCACAGGGATTTGCAGTTCACATTAACATGATGATCACCATGGGACATGTGGACGCCGGATGCGCGCGCCCTGAGCGCTTCGCGTTCCAATTCATCGTAAATGCCGAAGGGGCAGCCTCACGTTCTTCAGCGTGCCCCCTGGACCCAACTTTTTTGGAACACGTTCGCGCCCAGTACCATATGGCAGCCGGATGCCACCCTGGCGCCATCTGGGTCGATGATGATACCAGTTATCTCATCCACGACCTGGCCGGGCTGGCGTGTTTCTGCCCGCTGCACCTGCAGCGCGTGAGCGAACGGACCGGGCAGGTGTGGACGCGTGAAGCCCTGGTGGCGGCGCTTTCTGGCAACCTGGAAGCGCGCGGCGCGTGGCTGGATGTGCAAGAAGAATCAATCCTGGCCTACGCCCGCACTATTGAGAGCGCCGTTCACGCGGTTGATCCGCATGTTCGAGTGGGGTTAATGACAGTCGGCACTTCCTTCCACGCCGCTGAAGGCCGACGCAGCGACCGGCTGCTGCGTGCTCTGGCCGGTAATACCCGCCCTTTAATTCGTCCGGGCTCGGGCTTCTGGAACGACTGGACTCCAGGTGGAGTACTCGACAAGAGCGAAGATGGCGCCAGGCAGGTGGCTTTGATCGGGCCGGATGTGCAGGCGTTTGCCGAGATTGAAAACCACCCTTACAATGCATTTTGCAAATCGGACCGGGTGCTGCTGTTAGAGTTGGGGCTGGATGTCCTGGCCGGCATGCCCGACCTGAGCTTGAATTTGCTAACCAGCATGGGCGGAACGGGTCCGCTGGAACCCGAAGGCACCCAGTATGCCGGCTTGTTGGCCCGCCACCGGCCATATTTGAATGCCCTGGCGCGTGAATGGTCAGGGCGCATCCGCCAGGGGGTGGGCGTAAGCTGCCTGGAAGAAACGCCCCGGCATGCACGCTGGCAAATCCATCCGGCTGCCGGCCGCCAGGCCTCTGAATCCTCAGCCGTGATTTTGTCTGCTGTGATTGAACCTCGCCCCTGGGAGCACATGCTGGCTCGCCTGGGCCTGCCCGTTGGACGCCCTGAACAGGCGCCACACTGGATTGCCGGGGAAACAGCGCGCGCGCTTTCAGATGAAGTATTCAACCGCTGGCTGCGCGAGGGGGCCGTACTGGACCCAATTGCCGCACAGGTTTGCCTGGAAAGAGGGTGGGGCGCGCACCTGGGACTGCGAGCCGTTCAGCCGGTTGCTGACGGGGTGAATGAACAGATTACCGGCGGCCCGCGCGCGGGAGAAATTCTGCCGGTTTACAACCACATCCCTTATGACGACCTGGCAACCTACAAGGTAGATGACGTGCAAAGCCAGGTTCTCTCGCGCTGGCTGAACGTGGACGGTCAGGACCGGGGCCCGGCTGCTGTGCTGCTGCATAGCGGGGCCGGAGTGCAAGGTGAGATGCGCGCCGCCTTGCTGCCCTATAGACTGCGCGCCCCCGCGCCTGTGCTGCTCAACATGGCTCACCGCGACCAGTGGGCCGCCATGCTAGAATGGGTAGCCCAGCGCCCGCTCCCTTGCCGGGTGACGCGCGGGGCCAACCTGTACCCCTTGTGCTTTTACCGGCCCGCAGACCAGAGCTGGCTGGTAGCCATCGCCAACCTTTCCGCCGATGATGTTACCGGCGCTTCTTTCGCTCTCTCCTTCCAGCAAGGATCAGGCCCGGCAGGCAAAGCGGAGCGCCTGGATCCAGACGGTGCGTGGAGGCAAGCAGAGGCGCTGGACGGGAACATCCCGGCCTTTTCACTGGCAGTCTGGAGGTATTCTTACCCATGACCCACACACCTGCACCCACACAGCAAACAGCAAGGCTGCAATCGATCCACGCGGCGGCGCAAACAATCACCTTGAGTGGTCCGATCGTTTCTCAAAGCATGCCCGATCCTATCGAACTGGTTGTTTATGAGTTCCAGCCTTTTGAAGACCAGGCTCCCCTGGCGCGTGAGCGAGAAATTGCCGCTCTGCCGCTGGCCTCAGTCTCGCGCGATGGGCAATTTGCAGTGGGAATTCCCCGCTTCGATGAGGGCCAGCAAGGGGGCAAACGCGACCGGCTGTACTCGCGCTTTCGCGCCGCCTTGCGCGCCCCAGGCGCTGAGCCCGTGATCCTGGATGGCATTGCCTTTGTAAACCAGTTGGGCGGGGAGCCCGGTGCAGGAATTTCTGCCTGGGAATCCGAATATCCCACCAGTCGAACCATCAAAGGGCTGCAAGTTCATATGCTTGATGATGCCGTGGCACTGGGAGTTGGACACGCCGCCCTTAATCTCAACCTGCCCACCATCCTACGCCCCGCCGCTACTCCCACTACCATCACTTACCGGATGGATGGGCGTGACTATTTCTTTGATGGCGCTTACCTGGCAGGTTTTGACCGGCGTGTGAAAGAATTATCTGATCACGGCATAATTGTCAACCTGATTCTGCTCAACAGCATGAAATGGGATAGCGTTGAAATCCACCCGGACCTCCGCGGCATTTTGCCCCATCCGGCCTACCACCCGGAGGGTCTGATCAGCGCGTTTAATGTCACTACGGCGGAAGCCCTGGATTACTACAAAGCTTTCGTCGAGTTTACCGCCTGGCGTTACATGCAGCCCGGCGCTCCCTACGGGCGCGCCTGCGGCCTGATTATCGGCAATGAGGTGGACAGCCAGTGGATTTGGGGCAATGCCGGTGA
>CAIQIV010000704.1 GCA_903871905.1 uncultured Chloroflexota bacterium
AGGGGCAGGACGGCTTGGGCGGTGAAGTTGCGCCATGCCGAACCGCCGCGGCGCTGCATCTGGCGATTCGCTTCGCTCCAGGCGTAGGCCCAGTCGCCGCGGCGCGCCCGCTCGCCAATGTAGCCGTTGCCGGGGTTGCTGGGTCCCAGCTCGCCGCCGACGCCCTCCAGGATCAGGCGCGCCCCGCGCTGGCGCGCCTCGGCGGCAAAGGCGGTATACAGGTAGTGGCGTGAGGTGAACAGCGGCTGATCCCCGCCGCGCGCCAGCTCTTCCAGGCGGTCAAACGGTCCGGCGTCCGGGGCGGTGACATAGACCATATCCAGCCCTGGCGTCCCGCAAAAGGTGTCTATGAAGCAGCGCTCGTCGCTCAGGCCGGGCGGTGTGTCCGGGGGCAACACTGCCGACAGGCTGACCAGGCGCCGGTTGTCCTGGGCGGTCAGCCGGGCAGCAACGGCGGTCACAGAAGAGGAGTCCAGCCCTCCGCTGAGCAGCGCGGCCACCGGGTAGGCGCAGCGCTGTGTCCATTCTGCTACAACCTGGAAAATGCGCTCCCGCACTGCTTCCACCCACTCCTCATCGCGCTGATAGGGAAATTTTGGCCTAACTTCCGGCGTCCAGAACTGTCCCAGACGGGCGCCGCCGGTGGTGACAGTCAATGATGCAGCCGGGGGCAGGCGCTGGATGCCGGCAAAATAGGAGCGCCGGCGCAGATCCTCATCCAGTGAGAAGATGTTGATGATAGCTGCCAGTTTCACCTCATCCAGTCGGCGCGGCACGCCCGGCGCGGCCAGGATGCCCTTGGGCTCGCTGGCAAACAGGAAGCGGCCTCCCTGGTCGCAGACGTAAAGCTGGCGTTGGTCATTGGGGTCGGTGGCGCAGAACAGGGCGCCGCGGCGCCGGTCCCAGGCGGCAAAGGCATACACCCCCTCCAGGTGTTCCAAGCAGGCTTCGCCCCAGCGCAGGTAAGCCGCCAGGATCAGCTCGCTGTCGCCCAACTCGACTACCTGGTGGGTGTCCAGGCCCAGCTCGGTCCCCAGGCGCGGCCGATCGAAGAGAAAGGCATCCGCAGCCAGGCAGACCTGGCGCCCCGCATCCCACAACGGCTGCTTTTCCTGAAGCGACTGGGTTGAGAGGCAGAACCGCTGGTGTGCCAGCCCGCAGGGTCCATCGATCTCCATCCCGCTGCCATCCGGGCCATGAGCAGCAAGCGACCCCGCCATGGCCTGGAGCGCAGCGGGGTCTACCGGTTGTCCGTCTACCTGGAATATGCCAGCGATGGCGCTCATCTGGCAGGCTTATATTTCGATGGTCAACAGGCCTAGACCAGCCAGTTTTGCAATGAACTCAGCCAGGTCGGCCCGCAGCTGTTCGGGCTCTACCTGGTATTCGTGCTCAAGCTGGGCGGCTGCGGTCTGCGGGTCGCCGCTCTCTGCCAGCAACTGCCACATGCGGCTGCCGACGTCATCCAGCCCATAATACTTCTCGCTGTCCAGGTTCAACGCCACCGCTTCTCCGTCCAGGAATTCCACCAGGACGCGCGGTGGGATTGTCACCCTATGGGGTAGATCAGCAGTCATTTTCCTAGCCTACCTGTTCGGTGAGGTAGTTTTGGATGCCCATCTGGGCGATCTGGTCGAACTGCGCCTCCAGCCAGTCGATATGAGCTTCCTCGTCCTTGAGAATCGATTCCAGCAAGGAGCGGGTGCCGTTGTCGCCCAGGTCGGCTGCCTGGCGGATGGCGTCGTTGTAGGCTTTGACCGCGCCGCTTTCGGCGTCCCAGTCATCCTTCAACTGTGAATGCACATCGGCGCCGATGTGCATCTCTTTCAGCTTGCTGACAATGGGTTTTCCCTCGAGGAATAAGAGCCGCCCAATTAACTTTTCGGCGTGCTTCATCTCATCGATGGCCCGCTTCTCGATGGCGCCGTGCAGTTTTTCAAAACCCCAGTTGTCGCACATCTCAGAATGGACCATGTACTGGCTGATAGCAGTCAACTCATCGGCAAGCAGCATGTTTAAGGTGTCAATAACCTGGTCGTTTCCTTTCATTGTGGCTCTCCTTCTGTTTTTTTTGGAACATATTTGCCGGGCGTGATTCGGCCCGCCGATTAGAATTTCTATCAGTATTATAACCCGTCCTTGTTGGAATCGATCCATCTCTCCAAGTGATGGGGAGGGGATGATTGCGACAATCCCTGACAAGGGATCCCAGTTCTCTGTCCCGGGAATTGGGTCGGAATTAGGGAATTTATCCTATGGTAATTTTGGAGATATTTTGTTACAATAATCACAAAGATCGATCCGGAAACAACACAAGACCATCCCTCTCAATTTGCTGCCTGCCTTGTGCTTTTTTATTCAACTGGCAAAGTAAGCTGATTTTAGAAGTATCCAGAAGAGGTAACCCGGATGTCTCCTTTTGATGGCTCTCCCCCCAAGCCCCCGCCTCGAATTGGCGTCTACGTCTGTCACTGCGGCAGCAACATTGCTGGAGTAGTGGACGTCAAAGCGGTCGCCGACCATGCAGCTGCCATGGAAGGCGTAACCTTATCCCGCCACTATGCTTACATGTGCTCCGACCCCGGCCAGGCCCTTATCCAGGATGATATCCGAGATAAGGGCCTGGATCGTGTTGTGGTAGCCTCCTGCTCACCGATGATGCATGAGACCACCTTTCGCAAAGCCTGCGCCCAGGCCGGGCTCAATCCTTACCTGTTCCAGATGGTCAATATCCGCGAGCACTGTTCGTGGGTGACGGATGACCCGCGACAGGCGACGCAGAAAGCGAAGGCGCTGGTGTCCGCCGCGATACGGCGGGTCAGCCTGCACCAGCCGCTGGAGACACGACGGGCAGAAGTACGCCAGGCGGCGCTGGTGGTGGGCGGGGGCATTGCCGGGATCGAGGCTGCGCTGCGCCTGGCTGACGCTGGCAAGCAGGTGTACCTGGTGGAGCGCCAGCCGAGCATCGGCGGGCACATGGCGCAGCTGTACAAGACCTTTCCGACGCTGGACTGTGCGGCTTGAATACTTACCCCAAAAATGGTGTCCGTTGGACGCCACCCCAACATCAAGCTTTATACCTACAGCCAGGTCGAGTCGGTATCCGGTTATGTCGGCAACTTCCGGGTCCGTGTGCGGAGAAAGGCGCGCTATGTAGACGAGGAACGCTGCACTGGCTGCGCCACGTGCATTGACCGTTGCCCGTGGAAGAAGATCCCCTCCGAGTTTGACATGTCCCTGGGCACGCGTCCGGCGATCTACCTGCCTTTCCCCCAGGCTGTGCCCCGGGTCCCGGTGATCGACACCCAGAACTGCGCCTACTTTTTACGCGGCAAGTGCCGTGCCTGCGAGAAGTTCTGCCCGCGCGAGGCGATCGCTTTCGATCAGCAGGATGAGCTGGTTGACCTGGATGTAGGGGCGATCGTACTGGCGACTGGCTTCCACTCTTTTGACCCGCAGCGCGACCCGCGCTACGGCCGCGGCACGCTGGAAAACGTGCTCACCGGGTTGGAATTTGAGCGCATGATCAACTCTGGCGGGCCAACTTGCGGTGAGGTGCGCCTGAAAGATGGGCGCACGCCGCGGCGTATTGCCATCATGCACTGCGTTGGCAGCCGGGGGGAAGCACATGCTTACTGCTCGCGAGTGTGCTGCATGTACTCGTTAAAACTGGCGCACCTGATCCGCCATTCTGTGGAAGCGGATGTGGTCGAGTTCTACCGGGATATGCGCGCCTTTGGCAAGGACTATGAGGCGTTCTATAACCGTACGGTGAACGACGGTGTGCAGTTTGCGCGCTACGATGGAGACGTGCGCATCATGGCTTATGACGGGCGGCTGCGCATTATTGCCACCGATGTGTACAGCGGCCGGCTGCATGACCAGGTGGTGGACATGGTGGTGCTGGCTACCGGGATGGAACCGCAGCCTGACGCCCCTGAGATTGCCCACCTGTTTGGCATCAGCCGCAGCCCGGACGGCTTCTTCCTGGAGAAGCACCCCAAGCTGGCGCCGGTGGAGACCGCCACGGATGGGGTGTTCCTGGCGGGGGCCTGCCAGGGTCCCAAGGATATCCCGGACAGCGTGGCGCAGGGCAGCGCGGCAGCGGCGGCGGCTCTATCCATGATGGATGCTGGCTCGGTGGCGTTGGAGCCGTTCACCACCTGGGTTGACGCCGAGCGCTGCTGCGGCTGCCGTACCTGCGAGGGGTTATGCCCGTATGGGGCGATCCGCGTCAGTGAACACGACGGCCGGAGAACGGCGGTGGTGAATGAGGTGCTGTGCAAAGGCTGCGGCGCCTGCGCGGCAGCCTGCCCGGTAGGCGCTGCCAGCCAGTATGGCTTCACGTCCGAGCAGGTGATGGCCGAGATCGAGGGTGCGCTCAGTATTGGCATGCTGGTGTGAGCGGTGTGGCAGGAGGTATGAATGTGATGAACAGGATGAAGATCAGAATTGGCGTTTATGTCTGTCACTGCGGGACCAACATTGCTGCCTCGGTGGACGTGGCGGCGGTGGCTGAGTATGCCCGCACCTTAGATGGGGTGGTGCTGGCGCGAGATTATACCTACATGTGTTCGAACCCCGGGCAGGAAAGGATCAAAGAGGATATCCACGAGTATGGCTTGAACCGGGTGGTGGTGGCCTCCTGCTCGCCGTTGATGCACGAGCCGACCTTCCGCCGCGCCTGCCAGGATGCCGGTTTGAACCCCTTCTTTATGCAGATGGCCAACATCCGCGAGCAGTGCTCCTGGGTGAGCGATAACAAGGTGATGAATACGGACAAGGCGCGTGGCATGGTATCGGCGGCGGTGCATCGTGCCCGCTATCATGAGCCTTTAGAGATGCGCCGGGTGGAGATGACCCAATCGGCGCTGGTGGTAGGTGGAGGAATTGCCGGGATTGAGGCTGCGCTGCGCCTGGCGGATGCGGGCAAGCAGGTGTATCTGGTAGAGCGTGAGCCGAGCATCGGCGGGCACATGGCGCAGTTGTATAAAACCTTCCCAACCCTGGACTGTGCGGCTTGAATACTCACCCCCAAAATGGTGTCCGTTGGACGCCACGAAAAAATCGAGCTGCTCTCCTACAGCGAGGTAGAAGCGGTCAGCGGCTATGTAGGTAACTTCCAGGTGCGGGTGCGGCGCAAGGCGCGCTACGTGGACGAGAGCCTGTGCGCCGGCTGCGGAAAGTGCGCCGAGGTCTGCCCGGTAGATCTGTACAATCCCTTTGACGTTGGCCTGAGCACGCGTAAAGCTGCTTTCCGCAATTCTGCACAGGCGGTGCCCGGCGCTTTTGCCATCCGTAAAAGCGGCATTGCTCCCTGCCGGGCGGCCTGTCCGACCGACCAGCGTGCTCAAGGGTATGTCGCCCTGGTGCGCCAAAAGCGCTATGCCGATGCCTATTGGGCTATCCGCCGCGAGCATCCCTTCCCCTCGGTGTGCGGGCGGGTGTGCAATCACCGCTGCGAAGAAGTGTGTGGCAGGGCAAAATATGACGAGGCGGTGAATATCATGGGGATCAAGCGCTTTGTGGCAGATTGGGCTTTCGAGCACCGCAGCGAGCTGCCGAATATGCGGGACAAATCCCTGGTTGGCACGCCTTTTGTCCACCACCCTAAGCCTATAGGCAGAAAGGTGGCGATCATCGGCGCCGGGCCGGCCGGGTTAACCGCCGGGCTGGATCTGGTGCGCCTGGGGTATGAGGCTGCCGTCTTTGACACCTATCCTATAGCTGGTGGCATGATGCGAGTAGGCATCCCTCCCCACCGCCTGCCGTACGAGATGATGGATTGGGAGATCCAGCAGATTGTGGATGAAGGCGTGGAATTGCACCTGAACACCTGGGTGGATGATATCCCCGGTCTTTTCAAGCAGGGTTACTCGGCGGTGCTGCTGGCAACCGGAGCGCATGTCGCCAAGAAGCTGAGCATCCCCAATTATGACCATCCCGATTCATGGCTGAGCCTGGAATTCCTTCGCAAGGTGTGCCTGGGAGAACCGGTGGACCTGGAGGGGAAGCGAGTGCTGGTATTGGGGGGCGGCAACGTGGCCCTGGACTGCTCGCGCTCTGCCGTGCGCCTGGGGGCCAGCCAGGTGCGCATGGTGTTCCGTAAGCCCAAGGGCGAGATGACCGGCTTTGAGTGGGAAGTGGGCGTGGCGGAGGAAGAGGGCGTCGAGATGTGCTCTGCCCGCATGTTTAAGGAGATTGTCGTTGAGAACGGTAAGATCACAGGGGTGCTGTGCATCCGCACCGATTACCACGGCTATGATAAGAAAGGGCGTATCCTGATCGATGAGCTGGCTGGCTCGGAGCATGTGCTGCCCGCCGATATCGTGATCTGGGCTACCGGGCAGGGGGCTGACCTGGGCTACCTGCCCGGCAGCGGCTGTGTCCAACTGGACCGGGGCGGCATCCTGAGCGATGAGGACATGATGACCACCCTGCCCGGTGTATTTGTCGCTGGTGACGTCCACCGCGGCTCCACTTTCTACGTGGTGGATGCGATTGGCGAAGGACACCACGCTGCTCGCTGCATCGACCGCTACCTGCGCGGTGAGCAAGGCATTCTGGAGCCTACTCCGCCCCCGGTCGTCCATCTTAACGATGAAGAAATTCGTTTCCGCATGGAACACGGGGAGGCCAGCCCCAAGCGCCGGGCGCCGATCACCTGCATCCCGTTGGAGGAGCGCTACCGAAACTTCCGCGAGGTAGACCTGACCCTGACCGAGGCTGAGGCCCTGGACGAGGCAAGCCGCTGCCTGCGCTGCGGTGAGTGCTCGGAATGCCTGGAGTGCCTGGCAGCCTGTGAGCGAGGCGCCATCAATCATGATATGCATGATTCCTTTGTGGACTTAAAGGTGGGAACGATCGTGCTTGCGACGGGCTTTAAGGAGTTCAACCCGTCCCGGGCACCCGAACTGGGATATGGTCGCCTGCCCAATGTGCTGACGGCAATGGAGTTTGAGCGCCTGATCAACGTCAGCGGCCCCACGGGGGGAAAAGTGCTGTTGAGAAACGGCGAGGCGCCGCGCACGGTGGCTATCATCCACTGCGTTGGCAGCCGGGACGCCCACTATAACGAGTACTGCTCGCGAGCCTGCTGCATGTACTCGCTGAAGATCGCCCAACTGGTGCACGATTACGTGGACGCCGATGTCTATGAGATCTACCGGGACCTGCGCACCTTTGGCAAAGATTACGAGGAGTTCTATAACCGCGTTACCCGCAACGGGGTCACCTTCTACCACGGGCGGGTGCGCTCCATTGACCGGCAGGGAGAGAAGCTGGTTGTCAGGTGGGATGAGTCTTTCCACAACCAACCAGACCACGTGCGGGTGGACATGGCGATCCTGGCGACTGGTTTCGAGCCCCAGCCGGATGCGGGACGTGTAGCTTCGCTGTTTGGCATTGCCCGCAGCCGGGACGGCTTTTTCCTGGAAAAGCATCCCAAGCTGGCGCCAGTGGAGACCGCCACGGATGGAATCTTCCTGGCTGGTGCCTGCCAGTCGCCTAAGGACATTCCTGATTCGGTAGCCCAGGCCGGCGGGGCAGCGGCAGCTGCCCTTTCCCTGCTTGACCAGGGAGCAATTGACCTTGATCCGTGTATTGCCCAGGTGCTTTCGCTGCGCTGCGCCGGCTGTGGCCAGTGCGTGGCGGCCTGTCCCTATGGGGCGATCAGCGTGCAGGATGGCGCAGCCCTGGTCAACGGTTTTCTGTGCAAAGGTTGTGGAACCTGCGCGGGCGCCTGCCCGAATAAGGCGATCAGCCTGCTGCATTTTGACGACCGGCAGCTGGTGCACGAGATGATCGGCGCCCTGGCTGCTGACCAGCCCTTTGTGCCCGGCATCCTGACGGCGCAGCGGGTTTAGGAGGTGGCGAGATGGGTTTTGAACCGAGAATAATCGCTTATTTGTGTACCTGGTGCAGCTATACGGGGGCGGACACGGCGGGAATTGCCCGCATCAAGCACCCCCAAAACCTGCGGGCAGTGCGCGTCCCGTGCTCTGGCAGGGTTTCCCCAGAACTGATCATGCGCACTTTTGACCAGGGGGCGGACGGGGTGCTGGTGCTGGGCTGCCACATCGGGGAGTGTCACTATGACAACGGTAATCACCGTACAGCCAAGCGTCTGCCGGTGCTGCAGGCGCTGATGTCCTACGCCGGGTTGGAGCCACAGCGATTGCGCCTGGATTGGGTGTCCGCCTCTGAAGGCGAGCGATTCTCGCGCATCGTAACCGAGTTTACCGAAGCTGTGCGGGCGCTGGGCCCGGCGCCCTGGCGCCAGCCAGATCAGGGTGCCTGGGGGCATGATGACCCGGCAATGCAGGTTTTCCCCCCACCGGGTGTGGTGCAGGATCTTCCCGGCGCAGAAGAAGCCTGCCAGGAGAGGCTGCAGGCGATCACCGGCGGGGTGCGGCAGATTGCCCGCCAGCTGCTGGAAAGCGGGCAGGTGGGCTGTGTGATTGGGTATGAAACCGGCCCGCGCCGGCGGGTACGCCCGGTTTTTATCCGAAAAGCGGATCAGGCGGAGCGCCTGGTGTGGAACCAGCACTGCACGCATAACCTGTCGGTCTACCTGGGGGATGCTCTGGTGGCCCAGAGGGGCAAGCCCGCGCCGGCGCCGGTTGCGGTGGTGGCCAAGCCGTGCGATAGCCGGGCGATCAACGTGCTGCTCGGCGAAAACCGGTTTATTCGCAACCAGGTGGTGGTCATCGGGGTGGCCTGTGACGGCATCCTGGATGGGGCGGGTGAAAAGGCTTTTCCAGACAACGGCGGCTGCCGTCCGGAGCATTTGCAGCCGCGCTGCCGGGCCTGCAGCCAGCGCCTGCCGTTGGTCTATGACCATCTGGTTGGCGGGTCTGAGCATGTAGCCGGCCCACCGGCCCAAACGCAGGTGGGCCAGGTTGAGCTGGAGTCTCATTTCACCCGCCTGGAGCAGACGACACCCGGTGGGCGCATGGAGTTCTGGCTGGCGCAGTTTGACCGCTGCCTGCGCTGCTACGCCTGCCGTCAGGCCTGCCCCATGTGCTACTGCCCCACCTGCCTGTATGAGCGCGATGATTCCCTGTGGGTTGGATTGGGGGTGCGGGTGAACGAGAAGCGCGCCTTTCACCTGGGACGGGCGTTTCACCTGGCGGGGCGCTGCGTGGGCTGCAACGAGTGCGAGCGGGCCTGCCCGGTGGATATCCCTATCAGCCTGCTTAACCGTAAGCTGGCCCTGGAGATCCAGGCTGCATTTGGCTTCCAGCCAGGCTTAAACCCTGCACCTTCTCCCCTGGCTACCATCTTGAAGAGAGAGGAGAGCTAACCATGCCCGGGACAACCTACTGTTCAAGAGAAGCACTGCAGACCTGGTTGGACCACCTGGCCCAGGCAGAAGGTTTGGTGGCGCCAAAAATG
>CAIQIV010000705.1 GCA_903871905.1 uncultured Chloroflexota bacterium
CCTCGATGGTATCCTTTTGGTGAACAATCCTGCGACCCAGAAGATCCTTCAATAGCCGCTTGCCCGCCTCTAACCTCGCGCGCGACAAACAAGACAGCTTCAGGGCATCTTCTGATAGGAAAATATCTCCCAACGTGCGATACTCTGGTTCACCAGGCCCCAACGTCCAGGAACCCGCAAGTTTCAGGCCATTCTCAGGAAGGTCATCCCCAATTACTTCAGGAACGAATGATTTCCCACGCAGCAGCCAGAGGTAGTGCAAAGTCTCCGCGTTTTGGCCCTTGCCGTATTTACCAGCATATTCGAACTCGAATGCTTCATCCAAAATGCTCTCAATAATGCCTGTATCTCCCAGGATGCCAAAATGGGCCTCTGCTGCTTCTGCCGGGTGCCCCTCAGCAGTAAACACGGGTTTTGGTTTTGCGCGGTCAGCCATCATATCTTCCACTTCCCGGTATAAATCCAGGCTGTGATCACGGTAAAAATCGCGAATATCTGCCTGGGGATGGTTCTTCTGATAAGCATCCCACAAGTTTTTCGCGTAATTTAAGATACGCGGCTTTTCCAGCGGGTTGAGGATCGCTCCGCTGCCTGTAAAATTCCATCTTCCTTCGGTGAGCAGCGGGCGCACCAGCGCCACCGACCAACGGGTAGCGCCATAAGAGAAAGAAATATCATTCAGATTAAAAATTTCGCCGCTGAGCAGATCCAGCATAGTCTCACCCACTCCCGGTTGCACGCTTTGGGCTTCTAACAGGCGCAGGCGGTTGGTGGCTATCCAATCTTGCAAAATCTGCCGTTGTCTGGATGACAGATGAGAGGCCTCTTCTTTCACAAACACATCAATGATCCGCTCACCCGATGGCAGCCGGTAATCAAAATAAAACCATTCCTGAAAACCGGGCAAGTCCCTATCATCGAGTATGCCGGACCCCATATACTGTCTGTAAGCCTTCTCCATTTGCCCAGGAAAACGATTGCTTAGCGCAAATTCACTGATACGGCTTCGCAAAGTTTTTTCAGCAGGGCTGGGGGGGAGCGGAGTGGTTCGTACCACAGGCCCAGCCTGTGGTTTTGGCTTGTTGGAAGTATAGCGTTGTCCAGTCCCTTTGGACACCTGGCGCTTTTTCTTTGAAGACATCTTTACACCTTTCTCTAATCTTTCATCTGTTTAGCAGGCCTTCTCCACTTGAAGGTCATTCCACCACTATTTTATACGAAAAAGTATCTCAAAAAGTAGGTAGAATGCAATTAATTCAGGGGCAAAGAGATGAATGCCGGAGGCATTCATCTCTTTGCCCCCAAACTGCAATACACCCTCACTTTGTCAGTAATTCCCAATTTATCACCGTTTTCAGTATAATAAACGGTGAAATCCATATCACCCGCTGCTGGATCGTTTGCCTGACCCAACGCGGCAGAACTTGCTCCTGGAGAGCCAAGAAGATGATGCAAAACCAACCAGCGATCGCCGGTCACAGCCAAATCGCAGTCGGTTCTTACCGTAGCCGTCCAACCATTGCCTTTCTGGCTGCGGTGCTTGGCCCGGATCTTTACCTCCAAAAATGGCAGATCTGGTCGGGGATTGAGCGGGTCTGCCGCGAGCAGGGCGTCAACTTGCTGTACGTCGCCGGCGGAAGCGCCAGACAGTCGCCCGAATCGCTGTTATACGACCTGATCAGTGCGCATAACGTGGATGGGATCATCTCGTGGACGGGTACCGTATTTCCCAATACCGGGCAGGAACAGGCGGTAGCGTTCTTGAAGCAGTATGCCCCGCTGCCGGTAGTGAATGTCGGCTGGTTTTTACCCGGCATACCCAGCGTGATTTTTGACCAGGCAAAGGGGGTCGAGGATCTGCTGGTGCATTTGATCGAAGTGCATCATAAGTCCAGGATCGCCTACCTGTTAAGCAGTACGAACAATGCCACCAGGGCCTCGAGCTATAACGGGTATGAAGACACCATGCGGCGCTACGGGATTTTTCAACCTGAACTGGTCTTTGACCAGACCGTAGTCTTGCCGGGCGGCGAATTTCAGCCTGCCAGCCTGGAAAAACTGCTCGATTGCCAGGCTGCCGTGTGTTCAGTAGATACAGATGCTATCAATCTGCTCCGTATTTTAGAGCAGCACAATATCCATGTCCCAGATGATATCGCCGTGACCGGTATCCACGGCAGCCAGGAAGCTCGGGTGGCTGTACCGCCCCTCACCACGGCGCGAATCCCGTTTTTCAAAGGCGGGAAACGGGCGGCTGAACTGCTTCTCCAGCGCATGAACGGGCAGGTGATCGCGGAATATTCGACGATGCCGCTCGAACTGATCATACGCGAGTCGTGCGGGTGCACCGACCGGCAGGTTGCATTTATGCCCGCTCCGTATAGCGGGCGCGAAAAGCAGACGTTCTTGCAGGCCGCCGCGGCGGAAAGGGAGCGTATCCTCGCGCATCTGGAAAACTTGTTTCGTTTTACCGAAGACCTGGGCCAGGATTGGGCCGCCCGGTTATTCGATGCCTTTGTCCTCAACCTTTCCCCCGGCGGCGGAATAAGAATTCCGGGGCAATCCAGCTTCCCACAAGCATTTACCAGCGAGTTGGGGAAGATACTGCGCAGCACGCAGGGTACCGGGATGGATCTGTACAGCTGGCAAAACGTGATTTCCGTGCTGCGCAAATCCTTTTCACCGATCATCGACCCGCAGCAGCGTGATTTTGCTGAAGACCTGTGGCAGCAGGCCGCCATTCTGGTTGGACAGGTATCGGCTCGTAACGAGGCGCGCCGATTTCTCAGCCTGGCAGAGCAGTCACGCATCTTATCCGAAATTGAAACATCGTTTCATCTTGCCCAGGATGTCGGTATGCTGGGCAGCATTTTGTTAACCCATCTGCCCTCGCTGGGCATCAGCGATTGTTACATCAGCCTGTACGAGGACCCGGCCAGACCGTTGGAGCAATCCAAATTAATTCTGGCAATTGGTGAGTCGGGCAGGATCGACCTTCCCGCAGAAGGCATGCGCTTCCCGACCGGGCAGTTGATTCCGCCAGGCCTGGATAAGCAGCGTAGTCCTACCAACCGGGCGGTCGAATCATTGCGCTACCTGGACGAACATTTCGGCTTCGTGCTTTTTGGCAGCCAGCCGGGACGGATCTTTGAGATGGTGATGACCTACGAGACCCTGCGCAGGCAGATCAGCAGCGCGATCAAAGGCATCTGGCTGCTGCAGCAGATAAAGGAATCGCACCAAAAGGCTGAGGAGGCCAACCATCTTAAAAGCCAGTTCCTTTCCATGGTCAGCCATGAACTACGCACACCGTTGAACCTGATCGTCAGCCTGTGCGAAATGGCGGGCTGGAAACAAACCCTCGCTGGCGCATCGATGAATCTCCCGGCAGCGCAAGAGATCGACAATACCCTTTCCCAGATCCACGCCAGCGCGCAGCACCTGGATTGGTTGATCCGAGATGTCCTGGATCTGGCTTCCAGCCAGGTAGGCCAGCTCCAGTTGACCTGCGATGCCATCGACCTGCGCGAGGTCCTGCGCTCAACCGGCGTGATGGGTGAGAAATTGGCCGAGCACAAGCGCCTCGAATGGATCACCCGTATTCCTGAAACTATGCCGCTCGTCCTGGCGGACGGCGCACGCATTCGCCAGGTGATCCTGAACCTGATCAGCAACGCGGTCAAATTTACCGCGCATGGCGAAGTGGAATTAGGCGCTACGTATGACAGCCAGGAAGTGATGGTTTACGTGCGCGACACCGGCATCGGCGTCCCGCTGGAAGAACAAAGCGCCATTTTCGACGAGTTCCGCCAGTCCGAGCGCACCTCTTCACGAGGCTATGGTGGGACCGGGCTGGGATTGGCGGTCACAAAAAAACTGGTGGAAATGCACGGTGGGCGGGTGAACGTCCGCTCACCCGGATCGGAGGACGGCGGGTCCACCTTTTACTTCACCCTGCCGGTCTATGCGGAAAAGGAAGCGCCCAGAGCAACAGCCCTCGAGCGGCAGGGCAGCAATATCATCCTGCTGTGTCATAAAGGGGAAAACAACTACCAACTGATGAAAGATTTAATCTCCCAGGGGTTTATGTTGGCTACCTGGTTCTTCGAAGATGGTGATGGCTGGTTTGACTTTATCATTGAACAACAACCGCTGGCAGTGATCGTGGATTGCATCCCCGAAAAGGAAGAAGGCTGGACGGTTTTAAAGCTGCTGAAAGAACACCCAGAAACGATGCAAATCCCGGTCTTGTTTTATGCGTTGATGCAGGAGCAGGATCTCGGCGTAGTGCTGGATATGGATCTGTTAAATAAACCGCTGCAAAAGAACGCCCTGCTGCGCATCTTTCAGCAATACCGCTTGAAAGAATCCCCGGCCCCGAGTACCAGGTCGATCCTGGTGGCGGATGATGACCCGGGGACGCTCGTGTTGCACGCCCAGGTGATCGCCGATTTGCTGCCCGGGTATGAAATCTTGCAGGCGCGGGATGGACACCAGGCATTGGACCTGATCCAGGCACACCTGCCGGATCTGGTTTTACTGGACCTGATGATGCCAGAAATGAACGGCTTTGCGGTTTTGGAAGCCATGCAGGCAAACAGCGCAACCAGCGAAATCCCGGTAGTGGTGATCACCGGGCAGACATTGACGGAATGGGAAATGAATCAGTTTAGCCAGCGCGTCAACGCCATCCTGGCGAAAGGGATGTTCACCGTCGCAGAAACCCGCGAGCACATCCGCGCTGCGCTGGGCCGCAACCGCCGGTTGGGGAATGAAGCGCAGCGCCTGGTGCGCATTGCGATGGCTTATATCCACACGCATTACCGCGAAACCATCAACCGCACCGATATCGCCCGCCACCTGGGGATTGATGAGGATTACCTGACGCGCTGCTTCAAGCGCGAAGTGGGTCTTTCGCCAATTACCTATTTAAACCGCTACCGCATCCAACAGGCCAGGCTGTTGCTAGAAACAGGTATGTACAATATCCTGCAGGTTGCCCTGGAAGTTGGTTTTACCAGCCAGTCCTATTTCACGCGCATGTTCCAGCGCGAGGTGGGCATCGCCCCCAAAGCTTATATGTCTGGGCAGCGCGAACCCTGACACGCGCACCGGTGCACCAATTCTGTCTTGCTCTCCCATGTTCTGGTCTGAAAATTGAAAAAAAAGGACAGATTTGTGGATGAAAACCATCCAGGATCGGGATATGATTGATCTGTCTTGATTTGGGCTTCCCCAGGACCACGCATGGTAAAAAAATGTCTGATCGCAGATTATGACCCATGGGAATTGAAACTACTGTCCGTTTTTGCGGAGCGCTTCGGTTTCCAGGTTGCCCAGGCTTACCAGGGTCAGGATATTTTCGCCCTTGCCAGGTCGGTCCAGCCCGATGTGATCCTGCTGGAGTGTAACCTGCCCGGGAATCTTAGCCCCAATGATGTTCTCCAACAGCTCAACACCTGTTGGGAAACGCGGGACATCCCGGTCGTGATGACCACCAGTGCTGACCAGGTTGTTCCCGCTCCTGTATTGCAGGGGGCGGCAAGTATTTTGAAGAAGCCGGCAACCTATGAAGATTTTGTCCAGGTGATGGCGGATGTCGGCATCAATTCGTAGCGCATTTTTTTTGGGTTCCAAATCTGAATCAAAGGAGATCGGTGAAAATGAGTAAAAGAAGCTTGACAAGACGAAGGTTTTTGACCGCTCTGGGTGCAGTTTCAGCGGGGACGGTTCTGGCCTCGTGCAGCCCGTCCACTCCACAGGCGGAACCGCAGCCAGCGGCCCCTACCGAACCGCCAAAAAAAGAAGAGCCGACCAAGGCTCCCGAACCGACTAAGGCGGCTGAACCAACTAAGGCGGCTGAGCCGACCAAGCCGGCTGCTCCCGAGGCAACCGCGGTGCCTACAGAACCCGTTGCCAGGTATAAAGAAGCGCCGCTGCTAGCCGAGATGGTGCAGCAGGGCAGCCTGCCCCCTGTAGATAAGCGCCTGCCGCTGGAGCCCTTTATTTCTACACCAGCGGAAAGTATTGGCAAATATGGCGGGGTGCTTTCCAGCATCGTGGCTGACCCCACCGGTGACCTGTTCGAGATTGACGGCGCGATGGGGCAGCAGTCCATCGCGACGCGCGCCATGGACCTGAAGACCATCATCCCCAACGCGATTACAAGCTGGGAGCTTTCAGCCGATTCCATGGAAATCGTGATCCATATGCGCGAAGGGCTGAAGTGGTCGGATGGCGAGCCGCTGACAACCGAGGATGTCACCTTCTGGTATGAAGACATCCTGCTCAATGCCGAACTGACCCCAACCATAGATACACGCTGGATGCCGGGCGGGAAGGTGATGAATCTGGCGGTGGACAATGACTACACCTTCCGATTCCAGTTTGCTGCGCCGCACCCGGTCATCGTCGATTTCTTACCGGGCTTACAGCCCTGGTCACCCAAGCATTACCTGTCGCAGTGGCACATCACCCACAACGACCAGGCGAAAGACCTGGCCAAATCAGAAAACTATGATACCTGGGTACAGGCTTTCCAGTTCCACGCCACAGCAGATAAATTCCAGCAGGACGCGAAACTACCCACAATCGCGGCCTGGCTGTACGAGCGAACCGACACAGTTGGCAACCGCTACTACGTGCGCAACCCGTATTTCTGGCGGGTGGATACTGAAGGGAACCAGCTGCCCTATGTCGACCGGCTGGAGCGCATGGTAGTGGAGAACAAGGAAGTGCTCAATGCCAAGATCCTGGCGGGTGAAGGGACGCATCATAGTTGGTTCCTATCGCTGGCCAACTACCCGCTCTACAAAGAGAATGAAGCCAGTGGCAATTATACAGTCGGCCTGTACCCGGATACGCGGGCTTCCGAGTTTGGCTTCTGCTTCAACTACACCCACAATGACGAGGTGCTGCGCACCCTGTTCAACGACCTGCGCTGGCGCCAGGCCGTCTCGCACGCAATCAACCGCGCTGAAATTAACGAGCTGCGCTTTGCCGGGTTGGGCGTGCCGCGCAACCCGATCATGGATCCGGGCAGCAGTTTTTATAAGGAAGGCATCGACCAGTACTACACTGAGTTTAACGTCGATAAAGCCAACGCCCTGCTGGATGAAGTCGGCCTGGCGTGGGATGCGGCTAAAGAGTGGCGCCTGCGCCCCGATGGCAAGCCGATGGTGCTGACCATGGAAGTAGATGCCGGGCGGGCTGACCTTTCGGAGATCTGCAACCTGGTCAAGGGCTATTGGACGAAGATCGGGATCAATATCAATGTCAAGCCGCAGGACCAGCAGTTCTTTATGCAGCGCATGTCCGCCAACGAGCACGATATCGGCGTGTGGGCCATCGGCGGGTCCTCGGAAGTTTATTCGCGGGCCAACGAACCGATCCGTTACCGCCCACCGTGGCACTGGCCCACCACCCCGCTAGGCGGCCCGCTGTGGCGGCAGTGGCTGAATACGAAGGGGGCGGAAGGTCTGGAGCCGCCCGATATCATCAAAGATCTGTGGGAAACTACCGAATTGTGGCGCAAAGAGCCCTACGGCACCGCTACCTACAAGGAGTTGGGGCTGAAAATGCTGACGATCAACGCCGAAAACGCGTGGTGCCTGGGCACAGCCGGCCTCGTTCCGCGCGCCGGAATTGTCAAAAAAACCGTTCGCAACGCGCCGAAACCTGGCACCGTACTCAGCATTGAGTACAATATGTGGACATACTACCAGATCGACCAGTGGTGGATTGAGGCATAGACCGGCTTTCTCCAACCCTGAGAAATCCCCTCGGGATGGGCTAACCGTACCGGCTGCCAGGGTGAACTCCACCCTGGCAGCCGCCGGCAGTCCTCCCAGCGTTGAAGGGAAAGGAATGATCTAACCGCTCCCGGTGTATTCTTCCACCCACCGCGGGGCACCCATGAATATGAGGATAGCATGCTTTCTTTTATTCTCAAACGCTTGCTGTTGTTTATCCCAACCTTTTTTGTCATATCCGTCATTTCCTTTACGTTGATCCAGCTTCCCCCAGGAGACTATGTCACCGCGTATTCACTGCAGCTGGCAAGCTCGGGACAGGAGGTCAACGAAACCATCCTGGAAGCGCTGCGCAACCGTTATGGCCTCGACCAGCCTTTTTACGTGCAATACTTCAAGTGGATCGGAAACATCCTCCTGGAGGGCGACTTCGGCCACTCGATGGCATATAACCTGCCGGTGGGAGACCTGATCTGGGAGCGCCTGTTCTGGACTTTTGCGATTTCGCTATCAACGCTGATTTTTACCTGGATCGTAGCATTCCCCATCGGAATTTATTCCGCCACCCACCAGTACTCATTCTTTGACTATGTTTTTACCTTCATCGGCTTCTTTGGACAGGGCATCCCCGATTTTTTGCTGGCGCTCGTGTTGATGTGGCTGGGCTATTCCCTGTTTGGGCTGGATATAGGCGGGCTGTTTTCCGCCGAGTTCCGCGAAGCGCCCTGGAGTATAGCTAAGTTGATTGATTTGCTCAAACACCTGTGGGTGCCGGTAATCGTCCTGGGTATTTCCGGCACGGCGGGGTTGATTCGCACCATGCGCGCCAACCTGCTGGACGAACTGCGCAAGCCGTACGTGGTGACGGCGCGCGCCAAAGGCATGAAAGAGTGGCAGTTGATCTGGAAATACCCGGTGCGAGTGGCGCTGAACCCGTTTGTCAGCAGCATCGCTTATGTGCTGCCCGGCTTGATCTCGGGCACCACCATTATCTCCGTGGTATTGAGCCTCCCCACCACCGGCCCGATCCAAATCCGCTCGTTGATGAGCCAGGATATGTACCTGGCAGGTTCGTTTTTCCTGCTGCTTAGCTCACTAACGATCATCGGCACTTTCATTTCAGATATCCTCCTGGCATGGATCGATCCGCGCATCCGGTTGGAGTAAAAGGGAGACCGGCATGGATACCACTCTAGCCAAACCCCGTCCAGACAACCGCGAAGAAAAGGTCTATACGGCCTCGCAGTGGACGCTGATGTGGTGGCGTTTCCAGCAGCATAAGCTGGCGCTGGTCAGCATCGTCGTCCTGTTCCTGTTTTACTTTGTGGCGCTGTTCTGCGAATTTTTCGCGCCACACGACCCGAACCGCTTTAACCCCAAATGGGTGCTGGCGCCCCCAATGAAACTGCACTTCGTCGATGCGGGTGGGGCTTTTCACCTGCAGCCATTTGTTTACGGCTACCAGTCGAAGCGCGACATGGATACCCTGGCGGTCGTCGTCGTACCCGATGAAAAACTGGTCTACCCGGTCAGGCTGTTTGTCCGCGGCGATGCTTACAAGCTGTGGGGCCTTTTTGCGACGGACCTGCATTTGATTGGCATCGGCCCGGACGAGAACCAGATGTTTTTCCTGCTGGGAGCCGACGAGATGGGCCGCGACCTGTTCTCCCGCATCCTCTTCGGCGCCCGCATCTCGTTGTCCATCGGCCTTCTCGGGGTGACTATCTCTCTCATCCTGGGCGTGATCCTTGGTGGCATCTCAGGCTATTATGGCGGGGTGATCGATACCATAATCCAGCGGGTGATCGAGTTTTTGCGCTCGCTTCCGGCCATCCCGCTGTGGCTGACCCTGGCGGCTGCCCTGCCGCCCGATTGGACCTCGCTGCAAGTTTACTTTGGCATTACCGTTATCCTCTCACTGATCGGTTGGACCGGCCTGGCCCGTGTGGTACGCGGGCGCTTCCTGTCCCTGCGTGAGGAGGACTTTATCGTGGCGGCGCGCCTGTCCAACGCAAGCAGCCTGCGCATCATCACCCATCACATGGTGCCCTCCTTCGCCAGCCACCTGATCGCCAGCCTTACTTTGTCGATCCCCTCCATGATCCTGAGCGAGACCGCGCTCAGCTTCCTGGGTCTGGGTCTGCAACCACCAATCGTCAGTTGGGGCGTGCTGCTTCAGGGGGCGCAAAACCTGCGCGCCATCGTGATGGCCCCCTGGCTGCTCCTGCCGGGCCTGTTTGTGGTAATCGTTGTCCTGGCCTTTAATTTCGCCGGAGATGGCCTGCGCGACGCAGCTGATCCATACGCAATTTAGGAGGCCTGCTCATGACCGACCGCCCGAACATCCTCTACGTTTTTGCCGACCAGATGCGCGCTTCGGCGCTGGGCTGCATGCAGGACGAGCCCGTGCAGACTCCTACGAAGCAGCTGCTTCGTAGACGAAGCCGCTGCTTCGTAAATCTGAAGAATGGCAGATCAGGCAGGAGCATTTCGATGGCTTTAGCTTGCGCAATTTCTAGCGGGTTGCCGGCAGATCTTTTGTAGGACGCAGGGTGAATGATGGACAATCTTGAAACTTTAATCGATGTACGCGATCTAAAAACCTATTTTTACCTGCGGGAAGGCACCGTACGGGCGGTCGATGGGGCCACTTTTTCAATCCGGCGCGGCAAGACCCTGGGGGTGGTGGGCGAAAGCGGCTGTGGAAAATCCGTCACCGCCCAATCGATCTTGCAGATCGTCCCCAGACCGGGGCGCATCATCCAGGGCGAGATCACCCTGTATCAGATCTCCGGCGAGTCCGGGCAGCAGGTCACCCCGGTGCGCATTACCGACCTGGCCCCGTCGAGCGATCGCATGCGCGCCATCCGCGGCTCGACGATTAGCATGATCTTCCAGGAACCGATGACCTCCTTCAGCCCGGTGCACACCATTGGCGAACAACTGGCGGAAACCATCCAGATCCACCACGAGGTCAGCAAGGAGAGCGCCAGGCAGAGCGCCATCAACATGATGCGCCAGGTAGGCATCTCCAACCCGGAGCGCAATTTTGACGCCTACCCTCACCAATTGAGCGGTGGGATGCGCCAGCGCTCGATGATCGCCATGGCGCTGATGCTGCGCCCTTCGCTGCTGATCGCCGACGAACCAACCACCGCGCTGGATGTCACCACCGAGGCGCAGATCCTGCGCCTCATGCGCCAGATGCAGGAGAGCCTGGGGATGGCAATCCTGTTTATCACCCACGACCTGGGGGTGATCGCCGAAATGGCCGACGATGTGGTAGTGATGTACCTGGGGCGAGTGGTCGAATCGACCAACGTCGACAGCATTTTTTACGATCCCAAACACCCTTACCTGCGCGCGCTGCTCAAATCGATCCCGCGTGTGGGGGTAAAATCGGGCAAGCGGCTGGCAGCTATCGAGGGCATGGTGCCCAACCCGCTGAACGTTCCGCAAGGCTGCCCTTTCCACCCGCGCTGCACAGAAATGATCGACGGCCTGTGTAATGTCACAGTACCAGATAACCTATACCTGGCGGAAGACCACATGGTCGCCTGTCACCTTTACACCAGCGGAGGTTGAGCATGGAAGAATCCAGGAAAACCAGGCAAGGGCAGGCCCACTTGCTCGAAGTGAAACAGTTGAAAAAGTATTTTCCGGTACAAAAAGGGTTCTTGCGCCGGGTGGTCGGGCACGTGCGGGCGGTGGACAACGTCAGTTTTTATATCAAGCAGGACGAGACCTTCGGCCTGGTGGGGGAAAGCGGCTGCGGCAAGACCACCTCGGGGCGCTGTGTGCTGCGCGCTGTTGAACCCAGCAGCGGACAGATCTTCTTCCGCGACCGCGAAATGGGACAGGTAGATGTGGCAGCCCTCAGCCCGGCGCAGCTAAAAGTGTTCCGCCGCCACACGCAGATGATCTTCCAGGATCCTTATTCGTCGCTCAACCCGCGCATGACCCTGCTGGATATCATCGGCGAGCCGCTGCGTAATAACGGCATCACGGGCAGCGAGCGCACCGAGCGAGTGGCGCAGCTGCTCAAAATGGTCGGGCTGCGCCCGGAATACATCCACCGCTACCCGCACGCGTTCTCCGGCGGGCAGCGCCAGCGTATCGGGATCGCGAGAGCCCTGGCTTTAAACCCTCAGCTTGTCATTTGCGACGAGCCGGTTTCCGCGTTGGATGTTTCCATCCAGGCCCAAACGCTCAACCTGCTGCAGGATCTGCAGGAGCAGTTTGGCCTGACCTACTTATTCATAGCCCACCAGCTCAACGTGGTCGAGCATATC
>CAIQIV010000706.1 GCA_903871905.1 uncultured Chloroflexota bacterium
ATAAATGCCTCCTCAATATTTTGTGAATACTGCTCAGGAACAAGCAGGTAGCGTACGCTTTTTCTGTGAACCTAAAAACTGTTTGTATCACCAAATATTTTGGTTAATATACCACATTTTTTAAATAAAATCACTATTCACTGTGTGTTAAACACTCGTTATTGTGTTAATCGGGCGGCCTTCGTTAGTTTACCGGAGCAAAACGCGGGTGCAGGTAAAATGCACCAAAATATTGTGTATTTGGTTGGGGTTTGGTATGATTGCAGCAGCAAATGCTCCATAATGGCTGAAAGGTTGGTCTATGAATAAGACGATGTCTGTTGGAGACAAACTGCGCATCCTGCGGGTCGAACGCGATCTATCGCAGCGCACCCTGGCGCAAATGGCGGGGATTTCTCCGAATTCCGTCAGTTTGATTGAGCGTAACGAAATATCTCCCAATGTCACCACGTTGCAGAACCTGGCGACAGCTTTGCGCGTGCGTATCAGTTATTTTTTTGAAGATGATTCTGAGCAGAGTATTCTGCATGCAAAGCCCAGCCAGCGCTCCTGCGTGGACAGCCAGGGGGTGCATATCGAAAGCATCGGCGCCCGCATTCATGCCCAGGAGGTGGAGCCGTTCCTGGTGCGGCTGGCCTCCCGCACCAGCAGCGGGGAGCGCCAGGTGATCCATGCCGGGCATGAGGTGGTTTACTGCCTGAAAGGCAAGCTCGAATACTTAATCGATGGGACCATTTACCAGGTTGAAGCGGGCGATTTTTTGCTGTTTGAGGCCAACCTGCCGCACCTGTGGCGCAATCCTTATGAGGAAATGGCTGAGTTTTTGCTGATCCTGCAGACGCCTGGCGCTACCCTGGATCCGGTGAAGCGGCATTTTGTGGAATACCCCTCGATTACCCATACCGAGTAGCCCAGGGCTGGACTGTTTTGCCGGTCAATTTCGTGCCAGGGTCTTCAGGGAAGCGTGAAGGCCCTGGCTCCTTTTTGGGGATATCCAGGAACGATTCTCAAAACAAAAATTTGTGTTGCACAATACTGTTTATTGTGTAATAGCTTGACTTAAATAGCATTTTGTACTAATATATTATGTGTAATATATTCTATGCTGCGTGTCTTTAATAGCACCGCAGTAGCCTGGATGAAATCCGGGCTAAGCTCTGAGCAATACTCAGCCAAAAGGAGTTCAGGATGGTTAACAGAAAGCTGGTATTTTCCCTGGTTGTAGGGGTTTCAATGTTCCTCACCGCAGCGCTGGGCATGTTGGTTTACCAGCCGGCGCAGGCGCAATGCGGTGATAACCCACCCGACTCATCCTGTATTACCTGCCATGCTAAAGAGGCGCCGGTGGCAAATCGGGGAGCCTGGCATGAGGTCCATGCGCAGAAGGACTGCTGTGCGAAATGCCACGGTGGAAACTGCAGTGCGGTGGATAAAGAAGCTGCCCACGCAGGGATGACGATCCAGCCGCTGGAGGATGTGTATGTGAGCTGTTCCAGCTGTCATCCGGATGACTACCTGCAGCGCGCCGCGCAGTTTGGGGTAATATTGGGTGTGAAACCGGGCAGCAGCCCGACAGCCACCCCGGTGAGCGCCGGGCGCTCTGCCAGCCAGCAGATGGTCATCCCGCAGCCGCCGGCGGGGAGGGCTTCCTTCAGCCTGCAGGGTTTCCAGGCCCTGGGTCTGCTGGCGGTGATCGGGCTTTTCCTGCTGGCATTGGGCCAGCTGGCGCGCCACCCGGTTGTTCGCGAGGCGGACCCCCGGCAGGTGCGCTGATTTGAACCACTTTAGGAGTGTGAAAGGTTAATGAAAATAGCAGTTGTAACCGATGATGGCAAGACTATCAGCGCCCATTTTGGACGGGCGCAGTATTACCTGGTACTAACGCTCGAAAATGGCCAGGTGGTGGAGCGCCAGATGCGCCAGAAGCCCAGCCATGCACACTTTGCTAACCAGGTGCACGTTGAGGTCCCTGGTCAGCGGCATGGGTTTGACCCGGCCTCTCAAGCTCGCCATGCCAGCATGGCCCAGCCTGTCCTGGACTGCGAGGCGGTCCTGTGCCGGGGGATGGGTACTGGGGCTTACGAGTCGCTCAAACAGGGTGGGCTGCGGCCTATCCTGACCGATATTGCCGATGTAGAGCAGGCGCTGCAGGCGTATGTAGATGGAAGCATCGTCGATCACGTGGAGCGCCTGCACTGAGCTGGATGGTTAGCAGGTCTTGAAAACGCGCCGGCGGGGCCGCCAGGCTGGTCCTGGGCCCCCGGCGCGTTTTTCTATAACTTTTGGGGAAAAAATGACATTTGTTACTTGACAGGCCTGGGTGAAAATTGCTAAAAAGAAAAGGATTGCAATTAAGCCAGTGAACAAACTGCGCGGACTGCCTGTTTCTCGGGAGGAACACCATGCTGGAGAGATTGAAACGCCTGGCTGCTCATCCGTACCTGCGCTTCCTGCTGCTGCTGCTGTGCATTTTCACCGGGATGCTCCTGGGCCTGTCGGTGCTGGGCTGCGGGGGGATAGGCAGCGATGAGCCCAACTGCGGCTGCAAGTGTCCCTATACCCAGAAGCTGGTTCCGGTAAAATCCTCAGTCTACAACCAGAAGACCAACCCGGCGCTGAATGCGTGGGAGCCAGGGATCCAGGGTGGGGCGTATGCAGTGGCCGGCGGCCGGGCCAGCCGCACTTTTCTCATTTATGGCGCCCAGGCAGGCAGCCAGGTCACCTGGAAGTGGACGCCGCCGCCGGGGGCCAGCAACTTTAACTTCCCCTCCAACCGCCAGCCTGAGCCCGGCGGTCCGCCTTTCATCTTCCGCGATGTCCCGGCGAATGAAGAGTTCTCGCTTCACTTTGACGTGCCTGAGCTGTCGCAGGGCGAGGAGGCGAGGAGCGTCAGCGAGTATGCGGAGATACTCCTGCCGGATGGCAGCCTGCGGGCCGCGGCTTTTGACAGCACCATCAATGCAAATAACCCACTGCGTCTCAGCCAGTCCCCGGCGGCGCCCGCGCGCTACAGCGGACAATCCCAGGCCTGGGACGTGCAGCGCCAGTTCTACACGGATGGCATTACCCTGACCACGGATATGATCACCGGGGCGCTGCAGACACTGCAAAGCCCGGATGCCTTCCTGGCTTTGCGCTTTCCGGTCACCACCCCGGTCACCCAGTCCTATGCCCTGCCGGTCATTTTTGAGCCAGGGCGCCAGCCGCTGCTCAAGCTGGTGCAGTATGTGGAGACCTCGCCGGGGTTTTACACGCCTGTGCCGCTGGTGACGGGTACGGTAGAATACCGCCCGGAGCGCCTGACCTATTTGCAGAACACCCTGCCCTCTGTGCCGGGTGAGCACTGGCTGGCGCTGGGTGTGCAGATCACCCCGGCGTTGAGTGTTCCCGAAGGGCTGGCCATCGAGCCGGGCAGTTGGGATGTGTGGGGCGAGCTGGCCATAGAGGTGCCGCAGGAGGTCAGTAGCCTGCCCGTCTATTTGTGCGCTCAAGGGGCGGCATCCACGCTGCGCACGGCGCTGGCGGCAGGGCGCCTGTTAGGCCGGCTGCCAGCGGAACTGGATGGCGTAAACGCCGTGCAGGCGCAGGGGATTACCTGTGCAGGTCCGCTGGGCATGAATCTTTACGAGGAAAATGACGCCTCGCTTACACTGCACGGCGGCGGGGGTCTCATCACCTACACCCAGCCGGTCTCCCTGATGCATTATATCGTGCTCAATCCTTACAGCCCGGGCATGCAGGTGCAGTTTGATCTGCACAGTGAGCTGGATGCCGGCTGGAAGCTGTACCGGGATAATGGCAGCCAGGCGCCTGATCCGAACCAGCCCATCGAAGGCCCGGTTGATCCCAACGATAGTTTTCTCTTCTTTTGGGTGACGGGGACCCCGCCGCTGGGCGCGGCCCCTGGGGCTTACCCGTTGTGGCTGACCGCCTCGCTGACCACCCAGCCCACGGTGACCCAGACGATCATCGACCCATTGTGGCTGGCGGAGTGGACCCCGCCGCCGCCCGAGCCGCTGCCCGGCGAGCCGCTGCTGATCGGCCCGGCAAACGGCGCGCTCTCCGCCGCGGCCCAGGTCACCCTGACCTGGCAGGCCGGGCCGGGGGCGTTCCAGACCGGCTTTAACCTGGCCTGGGATGGGGTGGTGATCACCACCAGCAACACCTATTCCAGCACCTGGCTGGCGCCGGGGGCGCACACCTGGAAGGTGCGCGCCTACAGCCCGGTGGGCGCCTCGCCCTGGTCGCCGCAGTACACGCTCTATTACGGCAGCGCGCCGCAGCGCAAATTCTACCTGCCGCTGGCGCTGCGCAGCCAATAGGACGGGGCGGTGCTGCCTACCCTTTCATTTGGCTGGTTTGAGCTGCACACCTACGGGCTGATGTGGGGCCTGGCGGTAGTGGCGGCGGGCATGTACAGCTTCCACCGCCTGGTTCAGGGTGGATCGGTCCCGGATGAGGTGGTCAACGGGCTGGGGCTGGCGCTGCTGGCCGGGTTGGCGGGGATGCTGCTCTTGCAATCCCTGGCGCTGCTGCTGCAGACGGCGCTGGTGGATGGGGCGCCGCAGTGGATCGGGCGCTCGTCCTCGGTGGGGGCGGTGCTGGCCGGGGTGGGAGCGGGGGCCTGGTACACGCAGCGAGCCAACGCCCGGCGCGGCGGAGCCGGCGTGCCGCTGTCGCGCGTGTTGGACCTGGCGGCGCTGCCCCTGCCGCTGCTGTGGGCCATCGGGCGGCTGGGGTGTATCGGCGCCGGCTGCTGCGCGGGCAGTCCCACCGCCGGCTGGTTGGGGTTTTACCTGCCCGACAACCACGGCGACTGGCAGATGCGCTACCCGACCCAGGCGCTCAGCCTGCTGGCCAACCTGG
>CAIQIV010000707.1 GCA_903871905.1 uncultured Chloroflexota bacterium
CTCGCTCAGCGCCGCCAGCTCCTTCTCGCTGAAGATGTTGCCCGAAGCCGCCAGCAGGTGCGACGGCTCCACCGCCCCAATGCCCACCAGCGCCGTGGTGACCCGCGGGAACAGGGCAAACACGCCGCGCACATTCTCGTCCTCCGCCAGCACGCGCAGCGCCGCCTCCGAGCCCACCACCCCCGGCACCGGCAGGAACACCGCCGTCCCGCTCACCAGGCTGGCCAGCCTGCTGGTCAAATGCGAGGCGTGCACCTGCGCCGAGGCGGTGCCCACCCCTCCCAGGATCTGCACCACCTTGATATTCGGCCGCCGCGGCACCGGGTGCATGGCATCCACCAGGGCGATCAGCGTGGCGCTCCACGACGACAGCCCGACCACCTCGTTCTGGCGGATGATGTTCTCCAGGTAATAGGCCGCCGCCGAGCCCACTTCTTTCTGGATCGTCTTCTCATCATCGTAGTTGATGCTGTCCACCACGATGGCGTCCCGCAGCCCATACTTCTTGATCAGCGTCTCCTCCAGCCCGGTGTGAATGCCCTGCGGGATGTTGACCGAGATGCGGATGATGCCCTCCTGCTGCGCCCGCGCCAGCAGGCGCGACACGGTGGCCTGCGACAGCCCCAACTGGGCGGCAATCTCGGCCTGCCGCATCTGCCATTCGTAATACATGCGCGCCACCCGGGCGATCAATCGAAGCTCATCACTGCTTGCCATCTGCACTTCCTGGTCGGACAAAATGGAGCGCACATCTCGTAAGAAATGGGCATCTCCTTGTATAATTATTCAAAACCGCTTGACGGAATTATACCGGTACAGGTATCCTTTAAGTGTATGAATAAAATATCATCTTTGAATAATTATACATCAGAATTAGAATATCAACCACAGATAAACACAGATTCTTACCCCGCATCTTATCCGTGTCTGTCTGTGTGTATCTGTGGCTGACCCAGAAGTATCTCGGAGTGACTTCCGGTGTCTCGGAAGACTCCGGAAGTTTTAATACAGTGACCGCGCTCCCTTTCCTTCATCCTTGAGGAGTTAAGATGAAATGATAGATATCGCTTCTTTAGAACACAAGTCGATCGAGTACCGCCGTACGGTCCTGCGCATCATCAAGCAAGCCAACGCCGGGCACACCGGCGGCAGCCTGTCCTGCGTGGACATCCTCAACGTGCTCTACAACCGGGTGATGAACGTCTCACCCGCCAATTTCACCAGCCCCGACCGCGACCGCTACGTGCACAGCAAAGGCCACTCCGTGGAAGCGCTGTACGCCGTGCTGGCCGAGCGCGGCTTCTTCCCCGCCTCCCTGCTGGACAGCATGGAGACCTACGGCTCCGACCTGATCGGCCACCCCACGCGCAAGGCGCCGGGCATCGAGCAGAACACCGGCGCCCTGGGCCACGGCCTGCCGGTGGCGGTGGGCATGGCGCTGGCCGGCAAACTGGACAAGCGCTCCTACCGCGTCTTCACCCTGCTGGGCGACGGTGAGCTGGCTGAAGGCTCGGTGTGGGAGGGCGCCATGAGCGCCGCCAACTACCGCCTGGACAACCTGGTGGTGATCATCGACCGCAACACGCTGCAGATCAGCGGGCGCACCGAGAACGTGATGCGCCTGGAGCCGCTGGCGGATAAGTTCCGCGCCTTTGGCCTGGCCGTGCGCAGCGTGGAGGGCAACAACATCCCGGCGCTGGTGCAGGCCTTCGACCAACTCCCCTTCGAGCCGGGCAAGCCCAGCCTGCTGCTGGCCAGCACCACCAAGGGCAAGGGCATCAGCTTCATCGAAGACCGCGCCGACTGGCACCACCACGTGCCCACCGACGCCGAGTACCAGCAGGCCATGGCCGAGCTGGATGCCGCCGAGAAAGAATGGAGTGTGCGCCATGCAGCCGCTGTCACCCGCTAAAGCCAACCTGGACATCTTCAGCCAGACCCTGATCGAGCTGGGCCGCCAGGACCGCGACCTGCTGGTGGTCACCTCCGACTCGCGCGGCTCGGGCAAGCTGGGGCCGTTCGCCCAGGCCCTGCCGGAGCAGATCATCGAAATGGGCATTGCCGAGCAGAACCTGGTCGGCGTGGCCGCCGGGCTGGCCTCGGCGGGCAAAAAGGTCTTTGCCGTCTCCCCCGCCAGCTTCCTCACCGCCCGCTCCCTGGAGCAGATCAAGAACGACGTGGCCTACTCGAACCAGCCGGTCAGGCTGGTGGGCATCAGCGCCGGGGTGAGCTACGGCAGCCTGGGTTCCACCCACCACTCCACGCATGACCTGGCGGCGCTGCTGGCGATCCACAACCTCGACCTCGTGCTGCCCGGCGACAACTTCGAGACGCGCGAAGCGGTGCGCCAGGCCGCCGCCCGCTCCCGCCCGCTCTACCTGCGCTTTGGCAAGAAGCCCATGCCCGAGCGCATCGGGCCCGAGCGCGAGTTCGAGATCGGCAAAGCCAGCGTGCTGGCATCCGGCCGCGATGTCACCTTTGTCGCCTCCGGTGAGACGGTCTACCCGGCCTGGGAAGCGCGCCGCCTGCTGGAAGAGAACGGCGTCTCCTGCGGGGTGATCAGCCTGCACAGCCTGCGCCCCTTTGACAGCCAGGCCCTGGCCCAGGCAGCCCGCAGCACGCGGGCGCTGGTCACCGTCGAGGAGCACAGCGTGCACGGCGGGCTGGGCAGCCTGTGCGCCAGCTTCCTGATGCAAGCGGGCATCTTTTTGCCCATGCGCATCGTGGCCTTCCCCGACCAGCCCACCGTCACCGGCAGCCAGGTGCAGGTCTTCGAGCACTACGGCATCTCCGCCCAGGGCCTTTCCCAGACCGCCCGGGAGCTGCTTGGCCAGGCGCGCTGAGCCTGTCGAAGCGCACCGGCCCCGACAGAGCTGCAACAATTCCAGGCAGGCTGAGCCCGTCGAAGGCTCGACAGGCCCAGCCTGCCCACACCCTCGGCACAAGGAGCGACCCATGACCACCTTCCTGGCCCTCGACCAATCCACCTCCGCCACCAAGGCCATCCTGTTTGACCAGGACGCCAGCCTGCTGGAGCAGGTCAGCCTGCCCCACCGCCAGGTGTACCCCGCCCCCGGCTGGGTGGAGCACGACGCCAACGAGATCTACGCCAACACTCTGCAGGCGCTGCGCCTGCTGCTGGAGAAAGAGCCGCGCGCCCGCGACGCCGCCTTCCTGAGCATCACCAACCAGCGCGAGACCTTCGTGCTCTTCGACGCCCGGAGCGGCGAGCCGCTGTACAACGCCATCGTCTGGCAGTGCCGCCGCGGCGAGGCGCTGTGCGCCCGCCTGGCCGCCGAGGGGCATGAGCCGCTGGTGCGGCAGCGCAGCGGGCTTAAGATCGACACCTACTTCCCCGCCAGCAAGCTGCGCTGGCTGCTGGACGAGCGCCCCGACCTGCGCCGCCGCCTGGCGGACGGCTCGGCGCTCTTCGGCACCATCGATACCTACCTGGTCTTCCGCCTGACCGGCGGGGCGGTTTACGCCAGCGACCACACCAACGCCTCGCGCACCCTGTTCTACGACATCGACCGCCTGGATTGGAGCCCTGAGCTGTGCCAGCTCTTCGGGGTGGAGTTTGGCCGCCTGCCCGAGATCCGCGAGAGCGCTGCCCGCTTCGGCGAGACGACGCTGGGAGGCCTGCTGCCGCGCCCGCTGCCCATCGCCGGGGTGATGGGCGATTCGCAGGCGGCGCTGTTTGCCCAGCGCTGCTTTGCCCCCGGCAGCGCCAAGATCACCTTTGGCACCGGCTCATCCCTGCTGCTCAACCTGGGAAACCATAAAGTCCTCTCCGAGCGCGCCGCGGTGACCGCCGTGGCCTGGGTGCTGGATGGAAAGCCGGTCTACGCCTTCGAAGGCATCACCAACTTCACCGGCGCCACCATCGCCTGGCTGCGCGACCAGCTCCAGCTCATCTCCGACGCCGCCGAGAGCGAGGCGCTGGCGCGCTCCGTGCCGGACAGCGGCGGGGTGTACCTGGTGCCGGCCTTCGTCGGGCTGAGCGCCCCCTACTGGCGTCCCGAGGCACGGGCGCTGATCACCGGGCTGAGCCCCTCCAGCGGGCGCGCCCACGTGGTGCGCGCCGCCCTGGAGGCCATCGCCTACACCGTCACCGACGCCCTGCGCGCCCTGGTGCAGGAGGCGCCGGTGGCGCTGCAGGGAGTGCACGCCGATGGCGGCGCCGTGCGCAACACCTTCCTGATGCAGTTCGTGGCAGACCTCAACCGGCTGCCGCTGCACGCCTCGGGGCTGCCCGAGCTGTCCGCCCTGGGCGCGGCCTGGAGCGGCGGGCTGGCGCTGGGGGTGTACCCCTCGCTGGCCGCCCTGGAAGCCCTCGGCCAGTCCGCGCCTATGGCGGGCGTCGTCTACCAGCCTGCCATGGAACAGGCCCAGGTGGAGGCGCTCTACGCCGGCTGGCAGCACGCCGTGCGCCAGGCGCTGGCCTGAGCCAGTTTCAGATCAATCAGGGTCGGCTTGCGCTGCGTCTCGACCCAACAGCGCAGGCCTTCCAGGGCAAACCATGCCTCGCTGCGCAGCTCGCCGGCAGCCCAGCGCCGGGTCTCGCTATTCAAGGAGCGCTCCAGCCAGGTCGCTGCACTCAGCGCTCAACAACCAGCGGCAGGTATTTCCTGTGCGCCGCGGCCCCGTATTCCACCGCGCCAATGTCACAGGCCGCCAGGCGTCCGGCTGAGCGCTGGTCCTCGACCGGGCACAACCCGGCATCGCCGGCGTCAATCAGGGGACTGCCCGCCAGCGGCAGCATGGTTCTCATCGGGAAAACACCGCCGTTGAATGCCATCTCGCCCAGCAGCAAGCTGCCAGGAAAATTTTCCTGGTCGCCGGCCCCGGTTAGCGAGGCGCAGTTCCCCTGGCTGAGGTTGTGCCCCAGGGACTGGAAAAATGCGCCATCGCAGTTGTTGGCGCTGCCAAACAACACACTGTTTGCAATCTGCACCACGCCCGGGTTGGCTGGCGTCTGCGGAGAATCTTCATAAACTGCGCTGCCAGCCGTCCCCGCCAGGTTATTCCCCAGGGTAACATTGATCAGCGCCGCATAGCGGCCATAGTGATACAAACCGCCCCCAAACAGACCGGCCTGGTTGCTCACCAGCGTGACATTGGTCAGGGTCAGGTTATCCTCCGAGTTTTGATAGATGCCACCGCCGCTGCCCGCCGGGCTGCTGGCCCGGTTGCCGCTGATGGTGGCGTTGGTAACAAACGCCACACCGCCGCCGTGATACAAGCCTCCGCCATGCGTCCCGCTGGCAAGATTGTCACTGATGTTCACCTGCTGCAGCACCAGGGAAACCCCGTATGTATTGATCCCTCCGCCCTCGGAAGCAGTATTGCCACTGAAAGTAGTGCGCTGCACCAGCGCCGTCCCGCCCAGGTTCCACAAGCCGCCGCCGCTGCCGCTGACGACGTTGCCGGTCAGCAGGCTGTTGGTCATGGTCAGCGCTCCGCTGTTTTCCAGGCCGCCGCCGTAACCGCCGTGGTTCGCAGACAGGGTGACCACATCAAGCACCGCCGTCGACCCGCTGGCAACATAGATGGCGCCCCCATCCAGGGCGCTGTTGCCCGTGAAGCGGCTGGATCTCACCGTCATCTTGCCAAGCGGCGCGTTCTCCACCGCCCCGCCGCGCCCGCCGCCCCCGGTTGTCTGGTTATTGTAAAACGTGGTCTCCACAATATCCACCTCACAGCCATCGTTATAGATTGCCCCGCCGCTCACCGCCTGGTTGCCCTCAAACTGGCTGTGGGCGATGCTCAAAACGCCATTGTAGCAGTAAATTGCCCCGCCCGCCACCGCCGAGCGGTTATTGAGCATGCGCACATTCTCCAGGAACACCTGCCCTCCGGAGGCTTCAATCGCCCCCCCGTTCACCAGCGCATCGCCCTGCTGCAGGGTGATGTTTTGCAGCCGGAAGATAACCGGACCCGCAAAAAAGTGCCGGTCGGATGGGCCGGCGCGGAGGACGACTCGGCCGCCTCCATCGATGGTCACATCGCCCAGGTTGACCAACTTGACAACGGTCAGATTGATTGTGACCTCTCCCGGTCCGCAGTTGAAAGTGATCACCCCGCCGCCATTGTTTGCCGCCGCCAGGGCCGCATCAAAGGCCGCCTCCGTACAACTTGCCGGAGCGCCGTTCCCCACCACTGTATCCGCAGCGCGCACCGGGAACGGCGCAGGCAGCAGTGCAAAACACAGCATGAGCATCGTCAAAGACGAGAAAAAACGTTTCATGTTACCCTTCCTTACTGGTAAAATCCTTTCCATTCTGATCCACGCTAAACCTGGCGACTACAATTCCTGGCGAAAAAACAGCCGCCGCACTTTCCTCGCCACTATACCAACCCGCGGGCGGCAAAAGGTGACATTTTGTGACAAGACTGACCACCCTCCCCGCCACATTCAGCCTGGCGCTGCGCTTTTTGCGCAAGCGCGCCCGGCTGACCCAGGATGCGTTAGGCCTGGCGGTTGGCTACAGCCGCGAGCAAATTGCCCGCCTGGAAAACGGCTCCCGCCTGCCTGACCTGGCCGTGGTAGCCGCGCTGTTCATCCCTGCCCTGTTTGCTGGAAACGAAGAGGAACTGGCCGAGCAGTTCTTGTCCCTGGCCGGGCAAACCCGGACCGGGCGCCCGCTGCCTCCTCCTCGCCGCCCGGTACACCCCCAACCGCCAGGCGAAACCCATCCCGTCCCCGCCGCCCCGCGTCGCGCTCCACCAGCCCCGCTGCTGCCGCTGATTGGGCGAGAATGCGAGCTGGAGGACCTGCTGGCTGTGCTGCAAACCGCCCGCCTGGTCACTGTACTTGGCGCTCCAGGGATCGGCAAAAGCCGCCTGGCGTTGGAAGCCGCCAACCAGGTCCTGCCCACTTTCAGCAATGGAGCGGCGTTCATCTCCCTGGCCGAGGCCTGCTCACCCGAGGACGTGCCGCACGCCGTCTTGCGCGCCCTGGAGATCACCCCCAGCGCCCACCAACCCGTGGAGGCGGCCATCCGCGCTTACCTGGCCCCACTGCACCTGCTGCTGGTGCTGGACAACTGCGAGCATCTCCTGCCCGCTGCCCCGCTTTTCACCGACTGGCTGGCCCACGCCCCGCGTCTGAAGCTGCTGTGCACCAGCCGCGCGCCGCTGGATTTGTACGGCGAGCAGGAGTGGCCGCTCTCCCCCCTGTCCATTCCAGACCTTGCCCAGCCGCCCGACCTGGAAGAGTGGGGAAAGCTGCCGGCGCTGCGCCTCCTGGTGGAACGCGGCCGCGCTGCCGACCCGTCCTTTGCCCTGAGCAGCGAGAACTTGCTTTCCCTGGCAACACTGTGCACCGCACTGGACGGGCTGCCGCTGGCCCTGGAACTGGCGGCAGTGCGCCTGCGCCACCTGCCGCCCAACCAGCTGGTGCAGCAGTTGCTGGCGCTGCGCGGCAGCGGCCAGCTCTCCTCCACCTGGCTGCAGCAAACCCGGCGCAATGTCGCTGAGCGCCACCGCACCCTGCAAGCAGCCATCCAATGGAGCTTGCAGCAACTGCCACCTGAGCAGCAAGCCGCCTTTACCCGCCTGGGCATCTTTATCAACGGCTGTTCCAGC
>CAIQIV010000708.1 GCA_903871905.1 uncultured Chloroflexota bacterium
CCCTGGATAAAGACCCTGGACCAATTTGATTATGACTTTCAACCCTCACTGGATCGACGACAGATCCGCGAACTGGCCGGGATGAACTTTATGGAGCGTGCTCATAATGTAATCATTCTAGGCCCTCCGGGTGTTGGAAAACCCCAACCAACTTAATGCCCTAAAAAGAAGGACCTTTGCAGTTCCTGATACGGTAACCGTCGTCGATCCGCGTCATCCCCTATTCAACCAAACCTTCCCCGTTTTTCACATCAAAAATAAACAAGAGATGGTGCCCTGCTGCCAAGTCCGTTTGCCGGAAGGGGTAGAACGCTTGCTACCCATCGCAGTAACGGATTTAGCGGATGAACCGCCGGTTGTCTTTCCGGTTCCATTGGGGTTATCCTCGCTACAAGCCTTAGCCCAGGCATTTCTGCGCATTCAGGCGCAGTTGGGTGTGGAGGGTAACGATGGAACAACCGGCGATACCTGCCAGCGTGGGGAAGGTGATTATGCCTCCCCAGGTGTGGGAAACGTTAAGCGTCAGCCAACAGACCGTGGTGCTGCAAACAGTCATCCGGATTTGCCAGGAGATCATCAACCAGTGGAACCAGGAGGAGCGGCATGAACCTGTCCTTGAGCAATAATCTCTCCCATCCTAAAATCACCGCGGCTCATCAGCAACACCTGGCTTATATCTACGTGCGCCAGTCCTCCACAAAACAGGTCATGCAGAACAAAGAAAGCCAGCAGTATCAGTACCGACTGCAACAAAGAGCAGAGGAACTGGGCTGGGCAGTGGAACGTATTCGCGTGATTGACAGTGATCTGGGTATATCGGGAAAAGATTCTGCTGGTCGCAGCGGGTTCCAGGAACTGGTGGCCGATGTGTCGCTGGGACACGTGGGCATCGTGTTTGGTTATGAAGTGTCCCGCCTGGCGCGCAATAACCGAGACTGGTACCTGCTGCTGGATTTATGTGCCGTATTTGGCACGCTCATTGCTGACAATGATGGGGTGTATGACCCCCGGCAATACAATGATCGTTTACTCCTGGGACTTAAAGGCACGATGAGCGAAGCGGAACTGCATCTGCTCCACCAACGGCTGGATGCTGGGCGGATGAACCAGGTCAAACGGGGCGCCTATCGCCAGCGTCTTCCCACCGGGTATCTCCGAATGCCAGATGGAACGGTCGTGAAAGACCCGGACGACCAAGTGCGCCATGTCATTGAGCTGGTGTTTGCCAAGTTCGAAGAATTGGGCAGCGCGGGCAAAGTTATACGTTACCTGCGCCATCATGACATCCTGATGCCGCGCCGCCAGAATGCGGGGCCGCATGCCAACCAGCTCTTGTGGAAAGTGGCCAGTGAATCAGCGGTGACAGAAACGCTGACCAATCCCACCTATGCCGGGGCGTTTGCATACGGTCGTCGCCAGAATGATCCGATGCTGCGCAAAGCTGGGCAACCGGCCTCCGGCAATCGACGGAAACCGCCCGAGGAATGGTTGCATTTTCAGCAAGGGGTCTACCCGGCCTATATCACCTGGCAACAGTATGAAACAAATCAGGCTCGCATTCATCAGAATGGTCTGCGCTTCATCGAGCAACGTCAGCAGGCCCAAGGGATCGCCCGCGAGGGTGCTGGCTTGTTACAAGGGATGGTAGTGTGTGGCAAATGCGGGCATCATTTGCAGACGGTATATAAGCATACCCCCCGCTATATGTGTACCGGTCTGGCCCGCACCACGATTGCTCCCAGTACCTGCACCTCCGTACGCGCACCAGTGGTTGATCAACTCGTCCTCCAGGCATTTTTTGACGCGATCCAACCCGCACAACTGGATGCCCTGGATGCGGTTCTGGCAGCCCAACGAGCGGATCGGGAGCGGTTGGAACGACAGTGGCAAGACCAACTCAAACGCGCCCGCTATGATGCCCAGTTGGCGCAGCGCCAGTATGATGCGGTTGATCCGGCGAATCGCCTGGTCGCCGCAGAACTGGAGCGTCGCTGGGAGACCCAACTTCAGGAACTGCGCCAGCGGGAAGAAGCTTACCATCACTTTCAGCAAACTCCGCTACCCGCCGCTGTGCCACCACATTTACGGGAGGTGTTCCGCGAAATTAGCCTCACCTTGCCGGACCTGTGGTCTTCCCTGTCCAATATCCAGCGCAAAGAATTGCTGCGCAGCTTGATCCAACAGGTGATTGTGAAACGACCTGTCGCAGACCGGATCGAGGTGCGGATTGTGTGGATTTCGGGCTGTTTTACAGACCATGCGGATCTCACGCCCATTCGTCGGGAACAGGATGTGTCCCATTTCGACGAAATGGCCACGCGCATCTATGAACTCAATCAATCGGGCCATAGTGATGGACAAATCGCCGAACAGCTCACCAACGAGGGATTCCATTCCGCTCGGGCGCCGAAGGTTTCAGCAACCACCGTGATGAAAATCCGCCTGGCGCACAAATGGTACTTGCCCTTTGAACAGGTGCGTGGTATAGATCAATTAGGTGATACCTTCACTGTGAATGGCTTGGCCAAACGGCTGGGGACCAACGAAAGCACCATTTATCGTTTGATTTACCGAAAAGTTATCCCCGAATGTTCGGTGATCCGTGAGGCGCCCATTGGGATGTATCTGATCCAGAACGATGAACATCTGATGGAACAGTTGCAGCAGTATGTTGAGAGAAACAAATCCAGAAACGGAACGGAAAAACCTGCTCACTCATCTGAGCGGAAAATGTCATAACCGATGGAGGTAGATCAATGGCTGCGGTAAAACTCATCTGGCGATCGGGTTGGGCGTAAAAGCCGTGGAAACTGGTTATTCTGTTCTGTTTCTGACCCTGGAATGCTTGATGACCCGTCTGCTCAAAGC
>CAIQIV010000709.1 GCA_903871905.1 uncultured Chloroflexota bacterium
AGGATGAGGCGGATAGCTTTCACTATCGTTTATTATAGAGGCTTTCAAGGGGGAGTACAAGCCGCTGATGGGTTGCAGTTGTTTGACTCATCAATCGTTATTTGCTATGATGAATTGTGAACGGGTGGAAATTGGCTGATGGACATGGCACTGCTTGTTCCGTTCGCTGGGTGAATTGGATAGTTTTTTGGGCAATGGAGGGTCACGATGCGTCTTTTTTTGATTAAGACGGAAGAATGGCTTATGGCCTGCCTGCTGCTGCCAGGATTGTGGCTTTCCGGTTCGCTGCTGCTCACAAGTACACTGGTTGATCAGGCCGGCGGAGAGGAGGATGGCATCCTGCTCACCCTGGCGGCAGAGCGGGCGGTGCGCCCGGGGGAAGACCTGGTGTTGGATGCGGTCGTCACGCCGCTGTTGGAGGCGCCTGACCTGGTGATCCGCTGGGAGGTCCCGCCGGGGGTGAGCCTGGAGGGTGCTGTCGAGGAGCCGCCTGTGCAGGTCGCGGCGCGTGCCAGCCGGAGCAGCCAGCGGCGGCTGACATTCACCGCGCCTGGAGTCTACCGCGTGGGGATGGTTGCCTCTTACCAGCCCTGGCCGGGGGCCAGGTTTGCTGCCCAGGGGGTGCTGTTCTTTACCGTGGATGACAATGCTCCGCGTGTTTCAACGAAAGACCCTACCCTGGTCAGCCCGATGCGCTCGCGCATGGAGACTTACATCCAGCGTTCCCCGGCTCAGCCGCCGGCGCTGCGCTCCCTGGATGATAAGCCCTGTTTCACTTTGCAAGGGACCATTACCCGCATCGACCGCATGCCGTATGACGGCGGACTGATGGCAGCGGTGAGTGTGCCGGTCAAACGCGCCCGGGTGGAGATCCGCGAATCGGATTTGATCCACGATGATACCGAAGCCGAGGTGCGTACGGATGATAACGGGCATTATACGGCCAGCTTTTGCGCCGATGACGGCCTGTTCGACGACGAGCTGGAGCTGTACGTGCGCCTGCGGGCGCAGGGGCGATCTGCCGGCATGCAGGTGGTGGAGGTGATCGACGGCTGGTGGTGGGAGGATGTCTACGAATATGATTCAGAGGTGTTTCACAGCCGCGGCGGCGACTATACGGTGGATATGAGCCTGAACAACGCCCAGAGTGAGGTGTTTAACATCCTGCAGGCGGTGATGGAGGCCTGGAGTTTCTGGAATGAGAGCGGAGGTCAGGAAGGCAGGGGAAACACGTTTCAATGGGGGGTGCAGGTGATATATTCGGCCGGTGACCGGCAAGGGTCTTTCTATGATTCCGGCTTCAACGAAATCCACCTGGCAGGGGATGCCTCAAACTCGGATGCCTGGGACGAGTCGGTGATCATCCACGAGTGGAACCACCTGGCGGATGACAAAACATCCTGTGATGATAACCCTGGAGGGGAGCACGCCGCTATGGAGATCCAGGACCCGAAGCTGTCCTGGGCAGAAGGATATGGGGACTATTACCAGAGTGCGGTGCGCGCCGCACAGAGCTATACACAGACAAACTGGTATATTGATACATTGTCTGAGACTTCTGTGTATAGGGAAGATCTGGAAAGCTGGGATCGAGACAACCCGGGTTTTGTGACCCCTAAAAACGAAATGGCTGTAGCCGCTGCCCTGTGGGATCTGATCGATGCCGACCAGGACGGGGCGGACACGGTCAGCTATGGCCATGCTGCCGTGCAGCGCGTGTTTACCTCCGAGCGCTTTAAAGATGCGGAAAAATGCACCTTCCGCTATTTCATGCGCGCCTGGAAGCAGCTGGGACAGCCGGTGGATGCGGCTACAGCCGCGGTGATCCAGCAAAACACCGGCCTGGTGATTGACCCGGTGACCGTCGCCCGTCTTCCTGGAACAAGCGCCGCCTCGACGGCTGCCCTTCAGGATGAGGAGTCAGATACCCGTCTCTTTCGCTGGTGGACGCCGGTGACCTTCCTGGTGGATAACAGCGCCAGCATGGGCGGGGGAAAGCTGGAGGCGGCCAGGTCGGCCATCGGCGAGGCAGTCAACGACCTGGGCGCGGCCCCGTTGGGGATTGAGTTTCACCTGGAGCTGTTCAACAACCTGACCACCACCAACCAG
>CAIQIV010000710.1 GCA_903871905.1 uncultured Chloroflexota bacterium
CGACACCCCGGCTGTCGGGGAAAAATACCTTGAGGTGCAGCTCGCAGAACACCGGCAGGTCCAGCTCCATCAGCCTTCCCACCTGCCGCAGGTATGGCCCGGCAGCGTTGACAAACGCATTGCAGCGCACCGGCTGGTGGATGCCATCCCGCCCGATCTCCACGCCAGTTACCTGCCCTCCATTGACCACCACCCCCTCCACCCGTCCCTGGACCAGCCGCGCCCCATACTCCCGAGCGCTCTCCAGCAGGTACATTCCCAGCTGCTGCCCGCTGAACCAACCGCAGCGTCGCGCCAGCAGCACCGCCTTTGTATCCGGGGAGAGATACGGAAAATGCTGCCGGATCAGGCGGGGCTCAAGCAGCAGATCTGCCCCGCTGGGCTGGTCCTGATAGCCCTCCAACGCAGGGGGGTGATAGGCAGTTGTTGACGCCCGCTCGTGCACCCGCAGCGATCCGGCTCCCATGGCGCTTGTGGCCTCCGCCAGCGCCGCGATCTCCGGAATGCGCTGTGCCTCTCCGCTGATATAGGCATAGCCCCGGCGGTTCATCTGGATGCGGTTGCCGCTCTCCCTGGCGACCTGTTCCAGCAGGTCGATGGAGCGGTTCATCAAGCGGATCATTGCGTCGTCTGGCCCGGGCCACCAGTTGCGGTAGCCCTCGGTGGATTTATCACTGGTCAGGCTGAGCGGTGGGCGCTCGTCGACCAGCAGCACCCCCCGGATGCCGTGCACCGTGGCTAAGAAATAGGCAGCCGCTGCGCCAGCAATGCCCGCTCCGCAAATGACGACCTCTGCTGAGTCTACTTTTTCCATTGGCATCTCTCCCTGCCATCTACCATCCCAGGCTTACTCCTGCGGTCACAGCCGCGGCTGTGGCCGAGTGAATTATAATGTCCAATGAAAGATTAATAGACATTTGGGCCGGTTTGGTCTACAATGGGGGGTGCTGGAGTCTAACGGGTCTCGCGGCTGCAGCCGCGGCTGCAGCCGCGAGATTTTATGCTGCGTACCTGCAGCGCCTATTTTCAGGAGTAGCGTATGCCACAGGATTATTTCAATGCGCGTAGATTATTAAGGACTGCATATGGCGAGTATGTTTTTTACAGCCTGGCCCAGTTGGAGCAGGACGGCCTGGTAAAGCTGGACCAGCTGCCATTCTCGATCCGCGTTATGCTCGAATCGGTGCTCCGCCAGTGCAATGAGGCCGAGATCACCCGACAGGACGTGATCAACCTGGCTGGATGGCAGCCCAATGCATCCCAGCGCCCGGCTATCCCCTTTGCCCCGGCGCGGGTGATCATGCAGGATTTCACCGGCGTCCCGGCGGTGGTTGACCTGGCTGCCATGCGCTCCGCCATGGCCCGCCTGGGCGGCGACCCACGGCGTATCAATCCCCTGGTCCCTGTAGACCTGGTGATCGACCATTCCGTGCAGGTGGATTTCTTTGCCTCCCCGGATGCCCTGGCGCGCAACGCGGACCTGGAGTTCCAGCGCAACCGCGAGCGCTACGAGTTTCTGCATTGGGGGCAGAAGGCCTTTGACAACTTCCGCGTAGTTCCCCCGGCTACGGGCATCGTCCACCAGGTCAACCTGGAGCATCTGGCGCAGGTGGTGCTGGTCAAGGAGCGTTACGGCGAGCGTGTGGCATACCCCGATACCCTGGTGGGCACCGACTCGCACACGACCATGATCAACGGCCTGGGCGTGGTGGGGTGGGGCGTGGGCGGTATCGAGGCCGAGGCTGCCATGCTTGGGCAGCCCATCGATATGGTCGCCCCGGAGGTGATCGGCTTTAAGCTGTTCGGTGAGCTTCAGGAAGGCGTCACCGCCACCGACATGACCCTGACCATCACCCAGATGCTGCGCAAGAAGGGCGTGGTGGAGAAGTTTGTCGAGTTCTTTGGCCCTGGCCTGGATACCATGCCGCTGCCCGACCGGGCAATGGTGGCCAACATGGCGCCTGAGTACGGGGCGACGATGGGCTTCTTCCCGGTGGACCAGGAGACGCTCAATTACCTGCGCTTGACCGGCCGCTCGCCGCAGGTGGTCGACCGCGTTGAGCGCTACTGCAAGGATCAGGGCTTGTTCCGCACCGCCCAATCGCCTGATCCGCAGTTTAGCGACGTGCTGGAGCTGGACCTGAGGACGGTTGAGCCCAGCCTGGCAGGCCCCAAGCGCCCGCAGGACCGGGTGGCGCTGCGTGAGGTCAAGCGTACCTTCCGCACCGCCCTGACTGCCCCGATCAAAGAGCGCGGCTACGAGCTTAAGGAGAGCGACCTGGAGCGCAAGGGACAGATGGGAACCAACGGCTCCAGCGTAGAGATGGGGCACGGGGCGGTGGTCATCGCCGCCATTACTTCCTGCACCAACACCTCCAATCCTTCGGTGTTGATCGCCGCTGGCCTGGTGGCAAAGAAGGCGGTGGAGCGTGGCTTGAAGGTCAAGCCGTATGTCAAGACCAGCCTGGCGCCCGGCTCGCGCGTGGTCACCGAGTACTTGCAGCAGGCAGGCCTGCTCAAGCCGCTGGCCGAGATCGGTTTCAACGTGGTTGGCTACGGCTGCACCACCTGCATCGGCAACTCCGGCCCTCTCCCTGGTGAGGTGATCAAAGCCATCAACGGCGCAGATCTCGTAGCCGCCGGGGTGCTCTCTGGCAACCGCAACTTCGAAGGACGTGTGCACCCGGCGGTGCGCGCCAATTACCTGGCCTCGCCGCCGCTGGTGGTGGCCTATGCCCTGGCGGGCAGCGTGGATGTTGACCTGGTCACCGAGCCGCTGGGGGTGGATCCGCAGGGTGCGCCGGTTTACCTGCGTGACATCTGGCCTACCACCCAGGAGGTCCAGCAGGCTGCCGCCCAGGCGGTCCAGCCCGAAATGTTTGCCAGTAAATATGCCGATGTTTTCACCGGCAACCCCACCTGGAATGCCATCCAGGCCGGGCAGAGCGAGCTGTACGGTTGGGCTGAGCAGTCCACCTACATCCAGGAGCCGCCGTTCTTCACCAGCCTGACGCGTGAAGCGCCGCGCATCCAGGAGATCGCCGGCGCCCGGGCGCTGGCGGTGTTGGGTGATTCGATCACCACCGACCACATCTCTCCGGCGGGCTCCTTCTCCGCCGAGACACCGGCCGGAAAATTTCTGGTTGCCCACGGGGTGGCGCCGCGTGATTTCAACTCCTATGGCTCGCGGCGCGGCAACGACCGGGTGATGACCCGCGGCACCTTTGCCAACATCCGCCTCAAGAACCGCCTGCTTCCCGGGGTGGAGGGTGGGGTTACCCTGCACTTGCCGGATGGGGCGCAGATGAGCATCTATGATGCCGCCATGCAGTACAAAGAAGAAAACATCCCGCTGATCATCCTGGCGGGCAAGGAGTACGGCACCGGATCCAGCCGCGACTGGGCGGCCAAGGGCACCAACTTGCTGGGCGTTCGGGCGGTAATCGCCGAGTCCTTTGAGCGCATCCACCGTTCCAACCTGGTGGGCATGGGTGTACTCCCGCTGCAGTTTATGCCCGGTGAAAACGTGGACACACTGGGGCTGACCGGCCGGGAGGTGTTCACCTGTGTTGGCCTGGATGATACCCTGCAGCCGAATATCCAGCTCACTGTGCGCGCTCAGGCCCCGGATGGGGAGCTCAAGGAGTTTAAGGTGCTGGTGCGCATCAACACTCCGATTGAGGTCAATTACTACCGCAACGGTGGCATCCTGCACACCGTGCTGCGCAGTATGCTTGAAGTCTAAACGGAAACCTGCAAAACACGGTGGGGCTGCCCGCAATCCTGTGGGCAGCCCTATGTGGTTAAATTTGCCGTAACGAATGAGTTTATGCTTCGTTTGCCAGCGTGGTACCAGCCCACAGTTCAACGGCTTTCAGCTGGTCAGCCGTGATGTAACCTTCAGTCTGGGCTGTTGCCAGCAGGGTGGGAAGCGTGGTAAGCGAATAAGGGGTGAGTTGGTGCTCGTTGAAGCGGGGCAGCGCTAATGGGGGTTGAAAAGCAAAGATCGAGAGACAATATTCCACCTGGCCTTCTTCGGAGCGTACAGCCTCCGCCGCGTTGACCGAGCTTAATCCGGTGGTGATCAAATCCTCTATAATCACCGCCCGTTGTCCTGGCTCCAGGATGCCCTCTACCTGTTTTTTCATCCCCCTGTCTTTCGGCAGCGGCCGCACATACACCAGGGGCAGCTCCAACCGGTCAGCTACCCAAGCTGCCCAGGGGATGCCGCCCGTTGCCACCCCGGCGACGATGTCGAAATGGTCAAGCTGGATATCTGCTTTCAGTGTCTCCACCAGGCAGTCGACCACCAGTCTGCGGGCTGCCGGAAAGGAGATTGTTCTGCGGTTGTCGACGTAGATCGGGCTCAGGATGCCCGAGACATAGCGAAACAAGTTCACGGTGTCGATGGAAATGGCTTTAATTTCCAGGAGTTGGTGAGATACCTTTGCAGCAATGGACCGGGCAGGATCAGGTTGTTCGGGCATAATGCCTCCTCAAAACAAGGGCTTAAGCTGGGCATGGCGCCGCCAGGCTGAGCCTGGCGCCGGATTTCACGTGGGCGGCGGCGGACATTCAATCGAAGAGCGCGCCAGACCGCGTGTATTATACCTGCCCAGCCTTTTAGTTGTACAGGCAGGGAATCTGCGGCGCGTCTGCTCCCGGAAAATGAATGGGTCCGGAATCGGCCGCAGCTAGTGTTGGAAGATGCTGAGTGGGAGATGGGCGGTGACCACCCGGTTGGGCGGGGTGACGATGTTGCTGATTTTGAGGTCCACTGCCGCGCTGCACAGCACATAGGCTTCTGCACGGGTCAGGCAATGTTCGCTGGACAGGTAGTCGATCATGGCTCGCACAGCCGTCCGGGCATTTTCATAGATGTCCGGGCCGGTGCCTGAGGTGACGTAGTAACCGGCTGCACCGCTGGCTGCGGCTGGACCAGGGGTGGTAAAACGCAGATCCGATATCCGCATGTTCTTTCGCAGGTGAAAGCGCAGGGTGATTTGCATTGGGCATTCGACAGCAGTTCCGCATACCTCGCCTTCACCCTGGGCGGCGTGCGTGTCCCCGGTAGAAAACAGGGCACCCGGTGCCAGGACCGGCAGCCATACCCGGGCGCCGCGTCCCACCCCGCGAATATCGATGTTGCCAGCGTTGCGGCGCGGTGGGTAGGTGTTTAACCGGCCGTCCTCCTGCGGTGCAACCCCCAGGATGCCGCAAAATGGCTCGAAGGGGACGACGATGGCTTTTTCCTCGTTGAACACACAGCCCCAATCCTCAACCCGCCAGTGATGGATGTAAGGCGCCTCGAATTCGCTCGCCAGGAGGGATCCGGGGGTGATATAGGTGAATCCCCAGCCATGGTGCTGGAAGTTGAGCATCTCCACCTCGAGCGCGTCGCCCGGTTCGGCCCCGTTGATCAAAACCGGCCCCACCAGGGCATGCAGCCGGCTGCGGTCAATCGAGGGCAGGTCCGCTGCTGTAGTTTGGGGCGTAACCTGTCCACCGGAGCCCTCACCCACGTCGAAGATCACCGTATCCCCACTGTCGATATGCAAGCGGGGTGGGTAGGAGCGGTCCCAAAAGTTATGGGTGATGCTGTGGTCCAGAAAATATTCGGCCATCGGACACCTGTTGGTCTTAATCTGGCAGCGCCGGGCTGCTGGCAGCGCCGGGCGCTGAGCGGGTTGGGTGGACATACCCCGGTTTGCCGGGGTATGTCCACCAGGTGTTACCGGAAGGTTACTGCTTGGGCAGGGTGGCTGCCGTTGTGTATTTTATCTCACCGCTGATCAATTTCTGCTTGATCTCTTCGACCTTTTTGGCAATATCATCGGGGACTTCGCCGTAGTAAGGCGCCAGGTAAGCTTTCCCGGAAGCCAGGTTGATCGGGGCATAACCGCCCGGCTGGCCCGCTGCCACGTTCTTGATGATCTCTTGCATAACTCCGCCATAATCCAGGACGATGCTGGTCAGGATCGTCTTTGGGGAGACCATTTTCTGGTCGGAGGCCATCCCGATCACTTTGACATTTTCCGCAGCTTCAGCAGCGGTGGTGACCCCAAAGGTCCCATAGTTTACGGCAGCCATGAGAATATCGGCGCCCTGCTGGATCTGGGCAGTGGCCACTTCCTTGGCTTTCACGGCGTCGTTGAAGTTGCCGGTGAAGGCGGTCAGCACTTTGACATTCGGGTTGGTTGACTTGGCCCCTTCTTCAAAGGCCTTGGCAGCGGCTTTATAAACGGGGATCTCCGCCCCGCCGACAAAGCCGAGTGTGTTGGACTTGGTCGTCAGCCCGGCCAGCGCCCCGGCCAGGTAGAAGGCATCCTCGAAGGCATTGCCCGAGATCCACACATTCTTGGGAGCGGAATCTTTGGTTTCTGGACCGGCCATTGCAACAAAGGTGACCCCAGGATGCTCGGAGGCGATCTTGAAGATGATGCTCTGGTAGATGCCGCTGAAGCCATAGATCAACTGGTAGCCCTGGTTGACGTAATCTGCCATCACGCCGGCGGCTTTGGCCGCGGGGATGTTCTCAATGTAGGCGGCGTCGACACCCAGATTTTGCTTGGCATTGTTGAGCGCCTGGTAGCCGACGGAGTTGAAGCCGCCGTCATTCACCAGGCCGGCCAGAACGACCGCCATTTTGATTTTATCGACCGGAGAGCTGGCGGCCGGCGCTTGCGCAGCCGGTGCTTCTGTGGCGGCGGGAGCAGTGGTGGGTGCAGC
>CAIQIV010000711.1 GCA_903871905.1 uncultured Chloroflexota bacterium
AACTGCGTGGCAACGGTGACCTCACAGCCTAACGCTGATAAAGCTTCTGCCGGCAATGTCTGGCGCAGCAGGGTGTCTTCCCCTTGAGAGCCAATAAAGAGCACCCTGCGCGGCAACAGCGCAGGCTGCATCGCAATTCCAGACCGTCCTTTATCCATATCCGCACGCCGGGCATCGATTTGTAAATAGATATTATCCAACAAGGACTGGAGCGCCTGCACCAGGTCTGGGCGTCCATCGGCGCGCGCCTGGCGGATATTCAACTCCAACAGCGCTGGCAGCAAAGCATCCACATCCTCCAGGCGTTCAGCCACAGCCTGTGCTGGATGAGGATGATGAATGATCTCGTCTAATAATCGCGCTGCTTTATTGACCTCGGTCTCACTGATTGGAGCCGCCCGCCCGGTGAGGCGCTGCAGCAGGGCAGCAATAGCATCTGGATCGGTGGGCAGCGAGCCATCCTCCACCCCCAGATTTTGGCTCTCCAGGCGAGCCAACCGGACCCGGCGTTGGACCTCCACATTTCCCGGCGCCAACACCTGGGCCTGCCGGTAAAGCAGCAGCGCCGTTTCCCCATCCCGCTCTGCCAGGTAGCAGTCACCCAGAAATAAATAGGCATCCACATCCCGGGGGTTTTCGCGCAGGATATCTGCATAAGTGCGCAAAGCATCTTCAATGCGGTTTTCGTTCAAATAAGAACGGCCCAGCGCTTTACGTGCCTGCAAATCAGGTCCAACCGTGGTAGACATCACCATCCTTCAAGCCAATTCTCCGTCCGATCTGCCCTTAACTCTATCAGCAAGGGTCAGAATTATCTATAAATGCTCTATGAAAGTTTCGTAAAGGACAGCTAAAGGGATATGGATATCCTCAACAGGTGTCGGCAGAGCTTTAAACGCTCCCCGCCAACACTTCTTTCCACAATGGCAGTAAGGTTTCAGCCTCTCGAGACCGCGCCTTGTCCCGTCCTTCCTCACTCAGCTGATTTCGCAGATCAGCTTGCTGCGCCAGGCGCTGCAAAGAAGTATGCCACTCCCCTGGGTTCTCGACGATAAGACCGCCTTTTTCCCATGCGCGGAAGGCCGGGATGGGAGATGCCAACCAGGGGATGCCGCGCACCCCGGCTTCTACCAGGGGCAGATCACTTTTCGCCTGGTTAAAAGAATTTTTCGCCAATGGGATCAGCAGCACATCAAAACTAGCCAGCAGGAATGGATAATCCTCGATCCGGCTGGCGGGTACAAATAGCTTACGCTCCTCTGGGATCGCCGGAAAGGCATCGTAGAGCTTCATATCGATTCCAACCAGGAACAAAGCGGTGGACATCTCGCGGACAAACCGCCCCACACTGTTTTTGATGTCGCCGACATCCCTCGTGGACAAATGCGTGCCGAGCAAACCGACATTGAAGGTACGGCGTGTCGGCGCTGGCCTTGTCCATAGTTCATTCTCCTGGTTCCAGCCGCCTGGGGCATAAACCACGCGCTGTGCCAGGTGCTGGTAGCGCTCCACCAGCACCGGTGAAGAGACGCTGATCAGGCTCACCTTCCCCAGCAGTTCTTCAAGTGCCTTAATGGACTGCGGGCTCCCTGGGCCGCGATCGGAATAACCCGGGTAGCCGGAAGGGAGCTGGATATAATCCAGGTCCAGATCGACCACCACCCGCTTCCCTGCAGCCACGCAGTCCTGCGCCGCCGCCAGCAGCTCCGGCGAGGCATGCGGCGCGGCAAAGACAAACGTATCAAACTGCTCCAGGTCTCCTGGCGCAAGCCCTTGCCCTACTTTAACCTGCCATTGGTCCTTTACCAGCCGGCTGATTACCGGACCCAGGCGCATTTCGGTGGCCGGCTCAGGCGGGCCATAAAAAGCCACCGCCTTCCTGGCAGGAGCCGCAGGCTGCGCCGCGGCTGCCTGCCCCGAGGCTGCAGCCGGCTTCTTGATGTCTTTCAAAGATTTCAGGCTTGCCAGCTTGGCGGCGTGCTCCGGGCGTGCAATGCGGCTCAGGTCGCCTGCTGGCTTTCGAACTGTCAGCTCCCGTTGTACACGCTCCACCCCGGCCTGCGCATCTGGATGATCCGGTTGATTCTTCAGTACTTCCTGATAGCAAGCCAGCGCCGACCCAGGATCCTGGCCACCCTCGTAGCATTGAGCCAACATATACAGCGCGTCTACATCTTTCGGATTGCTCTGGACTACGGCAGCCAGGATCTGGACGCCTTCGACCATTTTTTCCGTTTGAAGGTAAAGTATCGCCAGGTTCTTCCAGGCCTGGGCATTATCCGGATCCAGGTCAATCGCTTCCTTGTAAGCCTTTTCAGCAGCCCCCATCTGTCCGGCGAGCGCCAGTGCCAGGCCCAGGTTATTCTGCGCCTCGGAGGATTCCGGCTGCACGTTGACAACCTGCATAAAATAATAGGCTGCATCATCTGGGCGGCCCAGAGAGAGCAGACTGGTGCCAATCCCAGATAAGATACCTGCATCGCCGGGTTGAAGCTGAAGCGCTTTTTCCAACAAATCCCGGCACTGCTGCCAATTTCCCCGGCTGGCCGCCAGGTCTGCCTGTTGTAAAAGAGTATTAAGATTTAACTTTGCCATCGCCGTCCTTGTCAGCCCGAACATCCAAATTGATAAGTTCCTGTAAACCCCACTCTACATCAAAGAAACCAATTCAGGCATAAAACCCGGCTTAAGCTTGCGTAAACAGCGGATAAAGGTCCGGGTTTACACAGAATATAGACTGTGCTTACGTCAGTTTTATAGACACCAGGAAAATAAAATGATAAGATCGTTACAGGTGTGAGTCTTTCCCTGTAATCTCAGAGAGTGAGGAACTATGAACATTTCTTCTTTGGGCGCTGTTACTGACCTGTACTTCCCTGAAGGCCTGTCAGGCTGGGAAGAATGGAAAAGCTTCCAGCTGGAAAGCCGCGAAGAATTTTCTCCTGTGATGATTCTCCACTCAATTGATTTACCTCGCCTGTCCTTCATTGTCGCAGACCCGCGTAAGTGGGACTCATCCTACGAATTTGATGTGGAGCCGGGTGATATCGAGGCCCTGGAAGCACTCAACAAGGACGAGCTTATCCCCCTTTCAATCCTCACGGTCGAAGCAGAACCATTCAGCGTGAAAGCCAACCTGCTGGGCCCGCTGGTAGTCAATACGAGAAGCGGAAAAGGGAAACAGGTGATCCAATCTGGCCGGCCCTATTCCGCCGTTCAACCCATCGACAAGCAGATTCGGCCCCTGAACTTTTCCGAGGGCCTGGCCGGTTACCCTGAATGGCAGAAATTCTTACTCGAAAAGAATGATCGCATCCAACCCGTCAAGCTGCTCATTTCGCAGGATATCCCCAAGCTCTCCTTCCCAGTTGTAGTTCCCTGGGTGATCGATCCAGAATATAAACCAAAATTTGAAGCGGAGGACATCCAGGCTCTGGGGATGGAAGATCCTGCTGAGGCAGAATGGCTGGTGATCCTGGATATCCGCTCTGAACCGTTGATGGTTACGGCAAACCTGTTAGGACCTTTAGCCTATAACCCCACAACCGGCGCTGCGCGCCAGGTGATCCAATCCCAATCAAACTATCCGGTTGCATTGCAGTTGGGCGGCGACCTGGAATCCGTAATCCAACAGTTCCAGGTACCCTCATCATAACCATGGAAGCGGCTGTTAGAATTTACCCCTAGTTTATGGATCAATTCTGATGGACGCGATTAGAATCGAGACACGATGACCGGCCCAACTGTCCAAACGACCCATCTTCGCCGATGGCCTGCAGATGCAGCAGAAAGATCAAGCTCATCACTGCTTGCTTCTGCATCAGGCCAATCCCAGACCGACTTCCAGAAGATCCTGGCGCTGTTGATCATGAGCAGCAGCCTGTCTCAACAATCCAGCGACAGTTCCGGGATGGGGATGGGTAATATGATGGCACCCATCATGTTCTCGCTCTTAGAACAACTGCTGGCCACCCAGGTAGAGACCACACAAGCGTCGGCCAGCACCAGTGAACAGGCAACCACCAACACCAGTGAGCAAGCAGCCAGCAGTTCAACTACCGCCGCACAATCCACTGAAGAACAAACCAACGCTGCGGCTGCCTCCACTGTTGCAAATAACACAACAGTGGAAGAAAGCGCGGATGGCTCGCCAAAAGGCAAACCTGTCGAAACCGATATCATCACCCAATATTCGCGGGCAGGGCATGTCGCCCTGGATTTTGGTGTATCTGTTGGCACCCAGGTGCACTCCACCCACGCAGGAAAAGTGGTCTATGCGGGTTGGAACAACGAAGGGTATGGCAACCTGGTCATTGTCGAGAACGGGCCCTACCGCACCTATTATGCTCACCTGTCAGAAATTCCCGTCAGCGTTGACCAGGAGGTGGGTGCTGGTGAGGTCATTGGACTATCGGGGAACACTGGCAATTCTACCGGACCTCATTTGCACTATGAAATTCGCAAGGACAATGTCCCAATTGACCCCACAAACTATACTTTGTATTAGAATTACCATGTAAAAAAGTCTGAAGAAACGACGGTATCCAGACACTTGCAAGGCGGTTTTATGGAAATCACTTTTGACATCACGGATGATGAGCTCCCGATCTTTGTAGCCGAAGCGAGCGAACAATTACAGATGCTGGATGAAGGTCTTGTGCGCCTGGAGCGCGAAGAGAGCGATCCAGATCTGCTACAGGCTTTGTTCCGCGCGGCGCACACATTGAAAGGCGCAGCTGGTATGATCAATCACAAGCGCATGGTCGAACTGACCCATGCGATGGAAACCGCCCTCGACAGCCTGCGGAAAAACCAGATTGTGGTCAGCGTTGCGTTGATTGACACCTGCCTGGAAGCTATCGATGCGCTGCGCGAGCTGGTAGACGAAGTCTCATGCAGACAGATGAGCAATGTCAGTATTGAGCCGTTGGTCGAACGATTCAACAACCTGTCACAGTCGCCCTCCTCCGCCCAGAAAGAAAAAGCACCTGCACCAGCAGCAAAGATCGAACAAAAAGTTGATGAATCAAGTTCTTCAGTTTTCATCTTTGCTGAAATCTCCCCTGGTAGCATTGCATCTGCTGCACGCGCCTTCCAATTAATGCTGGCACTGCAAGACCTGGGGCAGATTCTGAACATGGAGCCAGAGCAATCTGTCATTGAAACTGCAGCCCCGGTCCAGATCTTCAAAGCACAGATCATCCCATCCAGGTCAATTGAAGAAATTCGGCTTGCCCTGAG